>JASLBU010000027.1 GCA_030146365.1 Candidatus Limnocylindria bacterium
CGCGGAAGCCGGCCCGGCATCGGACGCCTCCGCCTCGAGTGCCCGGGAACCCGAGGAGCCGCCAGCCTCGTCGTCATCCTCCGACGTGTCGTCCGACGTGTCGTCGGAAGTGTCCTCGGACGTGCCTTCCGACGTGTCATCCGAGGTGTCGTCGACCTCGCCGTCCTCGGGCGACCGCGGCATGGCGGCCGGAGCCAGCTCGTCGACCGGACCGCGGTCCTCCAGCACGGTGACGAGGTGGCGGACGATCTCCTCGCTGATCAGCATGCCACGCTCGATCTCGCGGACCTGGGCGGGCTCGATATCGAAGTGGATCAGGAAGTAGCTGGCCTCACGGTGGTTGCCGATGTCGTAGGCGAGGCGTCGCTTGCCCCACGGGGAGACCTTGCTGAGGCTGCCACCGGCATTGACGATGGCGCGGGTGACCTTCTCGACCGAGGCCTGGAGCTTGTCGTCTTCCAGGTCGGGGCGGAGCAGGAGCATGAGCTCGTAACGGCGCATCGGGTGCGACGTCCTCCTCTCTCTGGGTATGCGGCGTTCGGCGGATCGTCGTCCGGCGACGCGGCAGAAAGGTGGGATCACGTGGATCACGCCTCCGCGAACGGGAGGCGCTGGACCAGTATAGCCCTGCCCGTGGCGACCGTCGTGGCCGTCGTCCGCCATCGACCGTGACCGTATACTCCGCCTCTGTGAATCCGCTGCCTCGGTGTCGATGCCCGCTAATCCGATCCTGATCTGCGCCCGCAGCGCTGAGCTGCGTGAGCAGCTCGAGACGAATCTCGCCTCGGCGGGGTACGTCACCCGCTCGGTCACCACGCCGGCGGACGCGGTGGCGTCGATGCGCACGGATCCGCCCCACCTGATCGTTGCGGAGGGGCTGGCAGCCTCCGGCGCGATCGCCTCGCTCCGGACCGCGGGCGAGGGCGTCACGCCGATTCTCGTCGTCGCACCGGCGCAGGACGTCGAGGCCCGCATCGCGTTCCTCGAGGCGGGCGCCGACGACGTGCTGGACGCGGGTTTCGTGAGCAGCGAGCTCGAGGGCCGGGTGATGGCGCTCCTCATCCGCGGCGGAAAGGTCAAGTTCGAGCTCGGTGCCCATGCGGCGGCCGGCGAGCTGGTGGCCTTCTTCAGCCCCAAGGGTGGCGTTGGCACGACGACCCTCGCGGTCAACACCGCGGTGCTGCTCGCGGGTGGCGGGGCGTCGCCGCAGGGTAACGGCGGCGGGCCGGTGATCCCCCAGTCCCGCGTCCTGCTGATGGACCTCGACCTCCAGTTCGGTCAGGTGGCGACGCACCTGAACCTGAACCCCCGCTACGACATTGCCGGCCTCGCCTCGGACGACCAGGCCCTCGCCGATGAGGACCTCGCCCGCGCGTACATCACGCCGCATCCGTCAGGCCTGTCCGTGCTGGCCGCTCCGGCAGGCCCCGAGGCCGACTTCCGCGTCACGCTCGACCATCTGCAGCGCATCGTCGAGCTGATGCGACCGTCCTATGACCACATCGTCGTCGACCTCGGCAGCCGGCTCGACCAGCGCGCCCTGTGGCTGCTCGAGCAGTCGGACGCGCACGTCTTCGTGCTGTTCCCCGAGATTGCCGCGTTGCGCTCGATGAGCCTGCTCATGGCCTTCCTGGCCGATACCACGCCACTCAAGGCGCGGACGCATCTCATCGTGAATCATGTGTTCCCCAAAGAGCTGCTGAAGACCAGGGACGTGGAGAATCTGCTGCGCGCGAAGCCGGCGGCAGAGGTGCCCTACACCGAGATTGACATGATCCGCTCGGTGAACGAAGGCGTCCCGCTTGTGATCGGCCGGCCGGGATCCCCGGCAGCCGCCGCCATGCGGCGCGTGGCGCAGGCGGTGATCGGGATCGAGCAGCACCCTCCGAAGGCCGGGAAGCCCGAGCGGCGCAGCGTCTTCAAGCGCCGCTGAGCCGGGCACACGTCCTGCGAGTGGCAACGCATGACCGATAATCTCGATCGCCACGCCGGCAAGTCACCGGACGAGCGCCACCCAGTCCAGGAGGGCGCGGGGCCCGATCCATCCGACCAGTCCGATACGCGTGTCGCCCAGCCAGGTGAGGATCCGCCCGGCGAGGAAGCCCGAGGGCCGCGCGACGCGGAGAACCCCAGCCCGTCCTAGCGCTGGTACCGGAGGAGGGACTCGAACCCCCACGCCTCGCGGCCGCCGGGTTTAAGCCGGCTGCGTCTGCCATTCCGCCACTCCGGCGCCGAACGGCCGTAGCGTAGCCCAGAAGGCTCGACGCAACGCCGGGAATCGAACCCGCGCACCCGCTGTATCGCGAATGGCGCCGCGCGTCGGCGTCGTGCACATCGCGCCGGGCTTCCGCTGCAGCCTGCTCATGACCTCCGGTCAGCGGGCGAAGACTCGACGGTGTACATCCGGCCATCGATCTGAGCGAAGTCCCACGGTTCGATTGAAGGGGGTTGGATGCCGAGACTGGTCAGCGCAGTGCAGACCTGGCTGCGGTGATCAGCACCGTGATACAGGGCCTGAGCGAGCCGGATGCCAAGCGGAGCATGGGTCTCGTAGCCGCTGTCCTCGAACTCCACCACATCCTTTGTCGGGTCCACGTCGCCCTCGAGGAGCTGCTGCCAGGCTGCATCATGAGCCTCCATCACGCTGAGCAACGTTTCGAGGTCGCTCCCCTCTTCCACGAACGCCTCCGGCTCGCCTCCGCGAAGGACGTCGAGGTAGAACACGTCCCCGCCGACGAGATGGCGCAGCGTGTCGATGATCGAGCCGTAGGTGCCCGGGACGGTCGTGGCGAGCTGGGCGGCGTCGAGGTGGCAGCACGCGTCGAGTACCCGGACGGTGGCCCATATGTGGTGCCGAAAGGCGTCGGACATGGCGTGTGGCGGCATCGCTCTCACTGCTTGGGGACTGTGGCGGAGCGTAGCCCAAGGTCGGGAAGGAGTGCCCTAGTTGTTGGCCCCCCCAGCACCGCCTCACGGTAGATGTGGTGCCGTGCGAAGGCTGACGCGACGTAGCCGCGCCCTCGATGCATCCGGTCGACGTGCAAGCCCGTCCCGGTGAAGCGGCTCAGCGCGCGCTCCCATCGCCTTGCGGGGGCCCTCAGCCGTACCCGACCGCTGCCCGCTAGCGCCTCAGGGTCTGTTGGTCGTCGTCCATATCGAACTCCTCGCGACGAACAGTCTCACTGACACGCTCCGTGCCGGTCGTGGCCGTCTTGCCGACCTCCAGCTCCTCGACGACGCGAGCCTCCTTGTCGGCCCGCACACGCTCCTCATAAACGGGCACATCAATCGCGGCATCAGCCATCGTCTCGTCGGTCGCAGGGCGATCCACGGCTCGGCGGTTGATGGTGACCTCCTCGCGCGTGACCGGCACGTCGACCGACTGCTCTTCGGTGACCACCCGCTTGCCGACCCGGACGTTGCCGGCCTGCTCGGTGTGCTTGTCGACGGCGAGGCGCTCCTCGCTGCGTTGCAGCGTTGCGGTGTCCGTGTCGCCGTGTCGAAGATCCGTATCGTCATGGTCGAGGCCAGTGCTCGCGTAGCCAAGATCGGTAGCCGCGAAGCTGGAGTAGTAGCCCCCGACCTCGGTGCGATAGTCGTCGTCGCGGTAGCGAAGCTCGTCGAACTCCGGAGCGTTCTGGATCTGGTCCTTGGTCAGGTCCAGCCACACCCGGCGACCGGACGCGTCCACGCGCTGGATGACGCCAGCAGGGAGAACGACCTTCTTGCCAAAGATCCACGGCCCGGTGTCGACGACGATGAAGCTCTCGCCTGCCTCGTAGCTCGCCTCATCAACGCTGCCGATGGATCCGTCGGTGGCCTCCACGTCGAAGCCGGTGACATCAGTGGTGCCCCACGAGCCGGCGTCGCGGTGGGACCATAGATCGGTCGCCGCGCCGCTCCGTCGCGTGCTCTTGGTTGTACGAGCCATCAGAACCGTTCCTTTCCGCTGTTGGCGGGGCCAGCCAGTGACTGCCTGGTCCGAGCGCTGACCGGCAACCGCCAGCCGCACCACGCGACCGTAGGCGGCCGGCCATGGTCGGTCCATTACGGGAAACCGCAGTCTTTGAATCTCTCAAGGTCCCCGTCGGTCGGCGCATGGCCCCGATGCGTCCGTCGCAACTGACCCGCAGTTGCGTCACTCGGAGCGCCGCGGAGCCCCTGGTCCGCCAACCGTCGCCGCCGAGCATCGGCAAGGCCCAGGGGCGCCGGCCTGGGGCTTTGAACGCAGGGTGGCACGCGAGATGCGCTTGCCATCTCGCTGAGCTTGGCCGATTCGACAAGAAGGGACGCGACATCGATGTACGAAACGACGGATCCGGGCGCCGAGAGTGCCCAGCGGAAGTTCTTCAGAGTTACCGACAACATTCCGGAGGAGACCTGGTACTGGCTGGCCGTCGCTTCCATCGGCGTATCTGCCGCATTCAAGCTCGCGAGCAAGAACGATTGGGCTCTGTTCGTGGGGCAGTGGCCACCAACGTTCATTCTGTTCGGCCTGTATCACCGACTCATCCATCCCAGCACGAAGCCGTAGCGGGACGCACGGGCGATGAGCCGCCGCTGATCGGCGAGCAATACCGTCCCGCGCGAGCCCGCCAACTAGGCCCGAAGCCGGCAACTTGTCTGCCGGCGGTTCCACACGTGTGTACGCGGTCTTACAGTTGCCTCCGGAGCGGGGGTTTACGTCCGCTGAGGAACGGGGTTCGTGCTCAGTCGGACGTGTCCCGCAGGGCTCTGTTCGCGGCGTTGCCACCAGCCGTTGCTACCAAGTTCCCCGGTCAACGTGAGACGTGCTCCATGTTGACCAGGAGAACGTCGATCTGGTAGCCCTCCCCATCCCCGCCGCTGTGGATGGTCGCTTTCGTGACTGCGGTCCACCGCTGCGAGGTGGCTCGCAGGTACCGGACGGGGTCGGCTCCGGGCGGCATGTGGACAGTCCCTCGCACCCGGTAAGGCGGCGCGGACATCTCGAGGACGTGGCGGCGACGCGACATGCGGTTCGCGGAAGGGACCAAGGGCACCTGGACTGCCAAGGCGATGATGCCGTCGGTGGCGAGAGCCCGGGGTGCCTCCAAGAGCGACAAGCGAACCTCGAGCGGCAGCCCCCGGTTCAGCGTGTCACTGATCCGGGCCGATCCCCGCTCGATCCAAGCTTCGGTGACGCCTCCGGCGCGGAAGATCGCGATTGAATCCAGCGGAAGTGCAAGCACCTGCGGAGGCACGAACGGCATGGTCGCCGTGGAGCTGAAGAAGCGCATGGTGGCCTTTCGACTACTGGTGATACGTCACGCAGGGCGCCCCGGCCGGGCAGCGGTGCCCTCCGAGGTTGATAGAGGCACATGCGTGGCACGCGCGGGGGTCGTCACAGGCGTGGGCGCTGCGACCATGACCGCATCGACACACCGCATCGCAGGGAATTCCCATCAGGGCGGGGTGCGTCGGCACGGAGACTGTGAGAGCGACGGTTGCCATGCGTCGACTATGGCAGGCGCCATCCCGGGGAGGTCTCTTTGTGCCCGGTACCTATGGCCGTGCGGGCGGCAATAGTTCCGGCCTTGAGGGCGCGGAGCATACGGGAGCCGCCGCTATCCCGACGCACTTCCCCGAGCGTCCAGAACGGTCGGCGGACTACTTGCCGGGCTTCGCGGCGGCTCGAGTGACTAGCCGCAGACCCGCCTCAGGGACGAGGCGGGTCTGGGACAGGAGGGAGGGAGGCCGGCCGCCGAATGATGGTGCTCGGCCCACCCGCGGACGACTGGCTTACATCTCCTGCTACGAGTGAGATGCGCGTCTGGATCATCGCTCAGGCCCAGACTCCGCGGGCCGACGGCAGGCAACCATGCGGGATCGCGGCGGGGTGGCTCTCGTATTCCGCGCCAAGTGGGCACCTACCGTGCGTTGTCGCCAGCAATCGCACGGGTGGGAACAACGGTGTCGACCAAAGAGCGCGACCTGTTCGCGCTGCGAGCAATCGAGGTGTCGGGCCGGACGGCGCTGCGACGCGCCCCTGCCTTCGGCCCCGAGGGTGTGGAGCGGGTGAAGGACCGGACGCTGGAGCTCCTGGACCGACTGGAGGAGAAGGTTATCGAGCACGGCGCCGACGGTGAGGTGCTCGCGGCCATCGAGTATGTGCGCCAGACCGTGCAGGACCATCGCGGCCCATCGCCTGCGCCGGGAGAGGGCGAGGACATCGGCCGCGTCCATTAACTGTCAGTCCATGGCCGGTAATCCGCGGGCCCGGCGCCCTCCGTCAGGCGACGAACAGCGGAATGTGGCTGCCTGCGGCATACTCGAGACCTGAGCCCGCCGGTGTCGAGTGTTCCGACAACCTCTCGGACGCACCGGGTCCGCCTCTCCTGACTCTGCGAGGCGACCCCATGACTGACACACTGCCAGCCGGCAAGCACATCCTGGTGATCGACGACACCCAGGAAATCCTCGAGCTCTTCCGCGAGATCATCGAGGGCATGGGGCACCGCGCATCGGCGACCACTTATGCCCCCGACGATCTTGCCGAGGTGACCGCGATCGGACCCGACCTTGTGATCCTGGATCTGGTGATCGGCGGCGAGAAGGTGGGCTGGCAGCTCGCCCAGAAGCTGCGGATGTCGCGGGAAACCGAGCACATCCCGGTCATCATCTGCACGGCTGCCACCGACGCCGTCCGCGAGCAGGAGGGCTGGCTGGTCACCCATGCGATGAAGATCGTCCTCAAGCCGTTCACGATCGACGACATCGAGCGAGCGGTCAACAAGGCACTCAAGCTGCCCGAGCTGGTGAGCGGGAGTCATAGGGACGACCAACCGGTGTCCGGGGAGGCGTCGTGACGGAGAAGCGCTGGACCCACGACCCCCGGGATCGTGAGCCGTCCAAGGCCGCCGACCGCTCGCTGCCGAATCCCCGCGACGCAGAGGGCCGACCGCTCGTGATGTGCCCTCACGGTCACGTCAATCAACAGGGCGACCTTTGCCCAACCTGTGATGGGCAACATCCCGGCTGACTGTGCCTCTCCCGTTGTTTGGAGTTGGGTCCAAGTTTTGCATGTCGACGCCGAAGATCCGCATCGGCGAAAGCGCATGGCGACACAGCTCTGGCTCAGGGAAGGTGACGAGGACGTATGGCATCGCCTGACCCGCCGCATCGACTCGGCGCGCTGGCAGGCCGCCTGCGGGTGGGAGATGTCCGCCATGCATGGCTACCTGTGGCCGCAGAAACTCGGTGAGGCCGGCCCGCTTGCGGCGGAGCGCTGCAACGACTGCGTGGGCGGCGTGACCACTCCTGTGGATGAGGGCCGAGACGCGGACAACCTGGCAGAGCGCTCAATGCACGGCGCCGGCTAACCCCCGGGGGCCGTTGCGCTAGCTGTTCGGCAGGGTACGCCCGTTGCTACCAGCGTTGCTATAGAAACAGCGAACGCGGCCGCATCGGGCCGGATTCGTGCTCGGTTTGTGGAGGCGACGACGGGAATCGAACCCGTGTACGCGGTTTTGCAGACCGCTCCCTGGCCACTCGGGCACGTCGCCACCGACATCAACGGCTGGCTGCCCCGCGAGGATTCGAACCTCGGTTAACGGATCCAAAGTCCGCTGTCCTACCGCTAGACGACGGGGCATCGCCTCGTCCTCACGCTAGCAGGTCAGCCGCGAGCATCACCAGCCGCCACTGAGATCAGAGGGGAGAAAGTGGAGCGGAAGACGGGACTCGAACCCGCGACCCTCACCTTGGCAAGGTGATGCTCTACCAACTGAGCCACTTCCGCCCGCTGTTCGCCCCGCATGATACCGCGTTCATGGTGCCGAGGGTCAGATTCGAACTGACGACACCCGCCTCTTCAGGGCGGTGCTCTACCAACTGAGCTACCTCGGCGCCGATCGTGGCTGATGCCATCTCAGCATTCCGCGCGTCTCCGCATCGGGCGGTCGCAAGGATACCGACGCCGCCGAAGGGTCGCAACCGATAGCCACCGCGTCACCGACCGAGAACGCCCGAAGAGCTGGTGCTGCAACGGCGGCGGGCCTAGGACCGCAGATCAACCTCCGGGACCGCAGCGTCGGATTCGGCAATCTGGAAGTAGTCACGTTCGCGGAAGCCGAACATGCCCGCCAACAGAACGTTCGGGAACGTCTGAATCGCCGTGTTGAACTCCCGAACCGTGCTGTTGTAGTGCTGCCGGCTGAAGCCGATCTGGTTCTCCGTCGTCGTCAGCTCCTCCTGCAGCTGCATCACGTTCTCGTTCGCACGAAGCTCGGGGTAGTTTTCGACCAGAGCGAACAGCTGCCGAAGCGCGCCGGTCAGGAAGTTCTCGGCCTGCGCGGCCTGGGGAGCATTGCCGGGTCCCCGCTCCGTGGCGCTGACCGCGGCGCCTCGAGCCTCGATGACCCGGGCGAGCGTCTCCTGCTCGAAGTCCATGTAGCCCTTGACCGCGTTCACGAGGTTTGGGATGAGATCGTGCCGCCGCTTGAGTTGCACGCTGATCTGGTTCCACGCTTCGTCGACCATGTTGCGCAGCCGGACGAGAGCGTTGTAGGTGAAGATCAGGAAGACGGCGAGCAACGCGATCGCCCCCAGGACGATCCAGCCCCAGAGTGGCATTGGTCCCTGTGCCTCGCGCTCGGGAGGTTGACGGGCCGAATCCTAGCAGTCCCCGATCAGCGGTCGGGCTGAATCGCCTCTCGCACCGTCATCCTCATCTGCACGGCGACGCGGTCGCCGAGCTCGATGTCCTCGGCCGCCCGGACGCGGTCGCGCAGCGGCAGCAGGTAGCCCCCGTGCCGCGGGAACAGCGACGTCGACCACGTCGTTTCGCCGATGCGGACGGTCGCCGGGATGGCTCCCCAGCCGTACGTCACCAGGCTGGCGACATCCGCGATCTCGCGGCACGTGTCCTCCGGGACCGCCACGAAATGAAACGGCGCCGGTCCGCGCCAGTGCACGACCTCCCCTTTGAACTCGAGGTCGATGGAAGGGAGCTCATCACTGAACATCGCGGGTTACGGCGTGTGGAGAGGGAGGCAGTTCATGCCGGTATCGAGGCGCGCATCGGGGCGTGGTGGGCGGTGAGGGGCTCGAACCCCCGACCTCCTCGGTGTAAGCGAGGCGCTCTGACCAGCTGAGCTAACCGCCCGACGGGATGGCCGGCATGGTAGCCGACGCGCATCAAGCGCACCGCCGGCACCGCCTCACTGCCGGGCCGCGCTCGGACGATGGCGTTCCGCCGGTCGCCGCCCGACGGCGCAAGCATGGCCGTTGGTCCCCCTCACTGCCAACCCGCGGCCTGCGGCCGATGCCCGAACACGAAGCACGCCGCTCACCCGAGGGGAGCGGCGCATCGGTCGAGACGGAGTCAAGATGGTGCCCAGGCCGGGACTTGAACCCGGATGAGTTGCCTCATACGCCCCTCAAACGTACGCGTATACCAATTCCGCCACCTGGGCCCGGAGCCGAGTCAGAAGTGGTACCGAGGGAGGGACTTGAACCCACACGACCTTGCGGTCACTAGGTCCTGAACCTAGCGCGTCTGCCTATTCCGCCACCTCGGCACGACCTCACCGGAGACGTCCCCGGCTCGGCGGCGCCGATGATAGCACGGGCCTGCGGCTCAGGCGAAGTCGAGCAGGTTGAGCAGGCTGAAGGCGACGAAGAGGACGGCGAGGACGATGGTCAGGCGGAACAGCGTGCGTTCGATGCCGCGCCGGCTGCGATAGGCGGTCACCTCGCCGCCGAAGGCGCCGCCGAGGCCGGTCCCGCGCTGCTGCAGCAGGATCGAGGCGATGAGCGAGATCGCGAGAATCATCTGGGCGAGAAGGAGGGCGGTCTGCATGTCCGGCGCAGGATACCAGAGGGTCCCCGCGGGGTCCGTTCAGCCGTTCGGCGCGCTCGCGGGCCGGAGAAGACTGGTGCCGGTCATCTCCGGGCCTGGCGGGATCTCGAGCAGGTCGCACAGGGTCGGGGCGACATCGGCCAGGATGCCATCCCGCAGCCTGGCGGACCGATATGCCTCCCCCACCACGACGATCGGGACCGGCGAGGTGGTGTGCTTCGTCTGCGGGTTCCCCTGCGCGTCGCGCATCTCCTCGATGTTCCCGTGGTCGGCGGTGATGACGAGGACCGAGCGCGTGCCGAGCGCCGCGCGGGCCAGTCGCCCGATGCACGCGTCGATGACCTCGGCGGCTCGGACCGCGGCGTCCCAGATGCCGGTGTGACCGACCATGTCCGGGTTCGCATAGTTCGCGACGATGAAGTCGTAGTTCCCGCCCTCGATCGCTTCCATCAGCCGGTTGGTGATCGGCCCCGCGCTCATCTCCGGGGCCAGGTCGTACGTCGCCACCTCGCGGTTGGATGGCACGAGAACGCGCTCCTCACCCCGGAACGGCTCCTCGACGCCGCCGTTGAAGAAGTAGGTGACGTGGGCGTACTTCTCAGTCTCGCCGACGTGGAGCTGCCGCTTCCGGTGGCGCGCCAGGTGCGCGGCTAGGGAGTCGATGATGAGCGGCGGGAACGCGATCCGCACCGGCAGCTCGTCCGGCGCCTGGTACTCGGTGAGGGTCGACATCGGCACGGCCGGCATCGCGCCGCGGTCGAAGGCATCGAACTCGGTGAGCGTCAGCGCCTGGGTGAGCTGGCGCGCGCGATCGGCTCGGAAGTTGAGATGCACGACTGCGTCGGGCGCTGCGAGCGGCGCCGCCCCTGGTAGCACGGTTGGTCGGATGAACTCGTCGCTCTCACCACGTGCGTAGGCAGCCGCGATGGCGGCACCTGGGTCCGCCGCCATCAGCCCCGTGCCGTGGACGATCGCGTCGAAGGCAAGCTTCGTTCGCTCCCACCGATGGTCGCGGTCCATGGCATAGAAGCGGCCGCTCACCGTGGCAACCGTCGCACGGCCCGCGGCAGCCGCCTCGAGTGCCGGCACGAAGGCATCCGCGGAGCGGGGCGGCGTGTCACGGCCGTCGGTGAAGGCGTGGAACAGCACTCGATCGGCGGGCAGGCCGGATCGATGTGCCAGCTCCACCATGGCGAGAATGTGCTCGTCGACGGCGTGGATTCCTCCCGGTCCGACGAGGCCCATGAGGTGGAGGCGTCCGCCGCGAGCCGCCACCTCCCGGCAGGTGGAGGCGAGGACGTCGTTCGTGAAGAACGATCCGTCGGCGACGGCCGCGTTGATGCGTGGCAGGTCCTGGAGCACGCGGAAGCCGGCCCCGATGTTCAGGTGACCCACCTCCGAGTTGCCCATCTGCCCGGGAGGAAGCCCCACGTCCTCGCCCGCAGCACCGAGCCGGGCATCGGGATACTCCTCCAGCAGCCGTCGCCAGTTCCACATCCCGGCCGTGAGGAGCGCGTTGCGGTCCGGGTCCTCGTTCAGGCCGAAGCCGTCGAGAACGACGAGGATGACGGTCACCCGACGCGATCCGACCGGACCGCATCCGCGGCCGCGCGCAGGATGCCGGCGAAGCTCTCCGGCTGCAGGGATGCCCCGCCCACCAGCGCACCGTCGATGTCCGGCTGGCCGAAGTACTCCCCGGCGTTGCCCGGCGTGACGCTTCCGCCGTACTGGATGGGCACCTCCTCCGCCCCCTCGGGGTCGACATCCCGGAGGATGGCTCGGATCTGAGCCGCCACTCCCTGGGCGTCGTTCCCCGTGGCCGCGTCGCCGGTGCCGATGGCCCACACCGGCTCGTACGCGACGACGAGCCCGGACTCCCCGATCCGGTCCAGCCGCGCGACGGCCGCGCGGACCTGCCGATCGATGACCGCCTCCGTCGCCCCGGCGCGCCGCTCCTCCGCGCGCTCTCCCACGGCGGCGATCGGCCGCAGCCCGTGCGCGACCGCCGAAGCCACCTTGCGTCCCACTCCCTCGTCGGTCTCGTTGTCGTACTGGCGTCGCTCGCTGTGCCCCACGATCACGTACTGCGCCAGTCCGGCGAGCATGACGGGGCTCGTCTCGCCGGTGAACGCGCCACGCTCCTCGAAGTGCATCGTCTGTGCGCCGACCACGAGGGGTCCGCCGTGGAGCACGCGGCTGACCGACGCCAGCCAGATCGTGGGCGGACACACGACGGTCGTGACCGCGGGATGCGTTTCTGCCGCCGTGCGAACGGCCGTCGCCAGCTCGGTGGCCTCGGCAGCGGTTGGCGGGTTCATCTTCCAGTTGCCGGCGATGACCGGGGTCCGCATCAGCTCTCCTCGTCGCTGGCCAGCTCGACGAGCCGCCGGAGCCGGTGGTTGACGGCGGACCGGCTCACGCCGAGCGCCGCGGCAAGGGTATCGAGATCCGCGTCCGGCATGCGGCGTCGCAGCGCCGCCGCTTCGCGCAGCCCCACCCCCAGACTGGCGAGCGTTCCCTCTGCCTCCAACCGGGCGATGGCTGCAAGCTGGCGGTCGGCGGCCCGCACCGTCCTGTCGAGATTCGCCTCCTCGGCGTTCAGGAGCCGGTTGAGCCGTGCCCGCACGTCCCGCCCCACCCGATGCGTCTCCAGCTCGAGCACCCCGCGGTTGGCTCCGACCGACCGCAGCAGCGCTCCGATCTGCTCCTGGCCCTTGAGGTAGACGACATGCCGGCCGCGGCGCACGCCGGTGAGCGCGTGAATCTCCTCCTGCGCGAGCGTCGCACGGACGACGTCGGCAGCGCGGCCCTCACGGAGCACGAACTCGACGTGCGGCCCCGACGAGCTGAACGAGATCGATCCACTGGCGAGGAGGACGCCGCGGAGGAACGACCGCCGATCGTGCGCGGCCGCATCGGCCCACGACCAGCCATCCGGCGCGGCCGGGCCCAGGTCGACGATGAGGTGGTGTCGGGATCGGTCACCCTGACGCTCCGGGACGGCGGGTCGCGGCGGATCCACGGGGTGCCCGAGGGAGGTCGCGAGATGGACGGCCGTGCGCGCGGTGGCGTGGTCAAGCGTGCGCAGGACCCCACCCCGGCTCCCGTGCAGGAGCCCGGCGAGCTCTGCACGACGGCAACAGGCGCGCGCCGGGTGAATGCGTGCGAGCTCCCCCTTCACTTCACCGGCGAGCAGCATCGGTCGTCAGGAGGCGTGGGCCGCTGGCCGGCGCACGCGACGCTCGCGCGGTCGCTGCGCCTGGTCCTCCTGGAGCAGCCGCATGAGGGCCGCAGCGAGCTTGGGTGGATCGTGCCGGTGCGCGTTGTAGGGATCGACCACGTCCTCCTCGATGATCACGACCGGCAGGTCTTCGAGGCGACGTGCATCCACGACGACCGGGCTCGCCAGCCACCCCTCCGGGTGCCGCGCGTCGGTGCTGCGGTTGACGATCACATAGTCGAACAGGTCGTCGCCCACGTGGTCGAAGAGGGCCCGAAGATGCGCCGATGCCGGCATGTCCGGGGTTTCGCCCGGCTGTGTGGCGACGTTGCACACGTAGACCTTGATGCCGGGCGCGGCCCGGAGGGCGTCGGCGACATCGGTGATGAGAAGGTTCGGGAGGATGCTGCTGAATAGGGAGCCCGGCCCGATGACGATCATGTCGGCCTCCAGGATCCGCTCCAGCGCCTCCCCGTTGGCACGCACGTCGGCCGGCTCGATTACGACCTGGCGGATCGGCTCGCCCGCGGTGGTGATGCCGGATTGCCCGTGGATCACCCGTCCGCTCGTCAGTCGCGCCGACAGGTTCAGCGGCACGCTGGTGGCCGGCAGCACCTGGCCTCGAACGGCCAGGACTCGGTTCGACTCCCGGACGGCCTCCTCGAAATCCCCTGTGACGGCGGTCATCGCGGCGATGAACAGGTTGCCGAACGCGTGGTTGTCGAGGCCGGAGCCCGTCGGGAACCGGTACTGCATGAGCTGCGTCATCAGGGGCTCCGCATCGGCGAGCGCGGCGATGCAGTTCCGGATGTCCCCGGGCGGGATGATGCCGAGCTGTTGACGGAGCTGCCCGCTGCTGCCTCCATCGTCCGCCACGGCGACGACGGCGGTGATGTTGGCGCTATAGCCCTTGATGCCGCGGAGCAGCGTCGACAGGCCGGTCCCGCCCCCGAGCGCCACGATCCGCGGCCCGCGCGCCAGGTAGCGCTTCGTGTAGAGCACCTCCATCACGCTGTCGCCGCGCGCGATGAATGGCGAGACGACGGAGCGCATGAGGCCCCACATCCCCAGCCCGGTGAGGAGCACGCCAGCGGTGGCAACGACGGCCGCGCGCGTCGTCGGCTCGAGCCACGCACCGGTCAGCCAGTACACGACCGCGATCTCGTCCGCGTTCGCCGACCGGTACAGGTCCCGGATGAAGATGGCGCCTCCAAGCCCGAGGACCGCGATGCCCAGGAACAGCAGCAGGAGCCAGCGTTTCAGGTGCATCCCGGGGTACAGCCAGCGAGGCAGGTCGCGCCGCTTCATCGGCTGAGCTCCCGGTGGAAGACGCCGACGGTCACGTTCTCCCTCGACCGTAGGCGCCTCGCAAGGTCTTCCGCCAGGGCGATCGACCGGTGATAGCCGCCGGTGCACCCCAGTGCCAGGCGCAGACGCTCCTTGCCCTCAGCGCGGTAGGCCGGGACGGTCAGCTCCAGCAGCTGGACCACCAGCTCCAAGAACCGTTCGGCGGCAGGCTGCTGGAGCACGAAGTCGCGCACCGGCTCCTCTAGGCCCGACAGGGGCTTGAGGTCCGGGTCCCAGTAGGGATTCGTGAGGAACCGGACGTCGAACACCAGGTCCGCCTCGAGCGGGAGGCCGTACTTGAATCCGAAGGTGACGATGTCGATCCGGAGCTCGTCGCGCCCGGCGGCGCGCGGGAGCACGCCGAGCAGCCGGTCTTTCAGCTGGCCGATGGAGAGGCCGGTCGTGTCCACCACGTGATCTGCGAGCTGCCTCGTCCGTGCGAGCAGGCGCCGCTCCTCCGCGATGCTCGACTGGATCCCGCTCCGCGCCGCCTCGAGTGGGTGGCGATGGCGGGTCTCGCTGAACCGGCTGACGAGACTGGCGTCGGTCGCCTCGAGGAAGATGAGCTCCAGCTCGCCCCCGGTGTGTTCGAGGGCGGCAGCCGCTCTCTCGATCGCAGGGGCCGGGTCGCCCGCGCGGATGTCCAGGACGAGCGCCGCGCGGCCGTACCGGTCGCGGTCCGCCTCCCGAAGGGCGAGAAAATCGTCCAGCAGGGCAGGTGGCAGGTTGTCCACGCAGGAATAACCGAGGTCCTCGAACAGCTTGCTCGCCTGGCTCTTGCCGGCGCCGGAGAGCCCGCTGATGACGAGGAGGTGATCCGCCTCGGCGGCGACCGTCGGGTCGGTGGTGCTTGCCGTGCGCGAATTGACCCCCACGGCATCCTCCTTCAGCGATCCGGCTGGGAGTATACCGGGGCCCAGCCGAGCCTCACTCCGAGCGCCGACCTGCTCGAATGCCCGCGATGCTCGCCGACGTCGAGGCGCGCAGCGCATCCGTGTCGTACCCGCCTTCGAGCGTCAGGGCGACCCCCGCGAGTCCCAACCGCCTGGTCACCGCTCCGAGAGCGACTCCCACGGCTCCGTAGCCTGCCTCGGTCACCTCCAAGAGGGCCAGCGGGTCGGCGCGGTGAGCGTCGAAGCCGGCAGAGACGAGGATGGCGTCCGGCCGGAACGCCTCCACGGCGGGGAGCAGGTCATCCACCCACGCCGCCACGAACTCCGGATCGCCCGCGCCCGCTGCCAGCGGGCGGTTGTGCTTGGTCCCGGCGGCCCGCCCAAGCCCCCGATCGGCAGCGGCACCCGTACCGGGATAGAACGGCGCCTGGTGCGTCGATGCATAGCAGAGGTCCGGATCGGCGTCGAAGATCGCCTGCGTGCCGTCGCCATGGTGGACGTCCCAGTCCACGATCGCGATTCGGTCGGCGAGCCCGGCCGTCCGGAGGGCCGCGGCGGAGATCGCCACGTTGTTCAGAAGGCAGAAGCCACTCCCACGCGCCGCGGCGGCATGGTGGCCCGGCGGGCGCACGACCGCGAACGCGATCTCTGCCTGGCCCTCCGCTACGGCGAATGCGGCTTGGCGCGTTGCGCCCGCGGCGAGGAGCGCCGAGTCGAGCGAGCCCGGCACGACGTAGGTGTCCGGGTCGAGCCAGCCGCCCGGGCGCCCGATCGCGTGGAGCCGGTCCAGGTAGCCCGGGTCGTGGATGGCGATCACGTCTTCCTCGTGCGCCGGCTCGCATCGCACCTCGACAAGATCCTCGCCGGCCGCGTCGCGAACGCCGTCGGCAACCGCCTCGCGGCGCTCGGGACGCTCGGGGTGACCCTGGCTGCGATGCGCGTCCATCGACGCGTCGGTGAGCAGCCAGACCGACGCCGCCATCAGCGACCCGTGACCCTGATGAGCTGGAGCGTCGCCTCGAAGAGGCCGTACATCACGATCGCCAGGGACGCCGACCCGATCAGGATGTCGCCCGGCGTGATGACGATGGCGAAGACCAGGATGAAGAGGGCGACGAAACGGCGGCGGCGTGACAGGAACGCGTAGGACAGGATCCCGAGCCGCGCGAGCAGGTAGAGGACCACCGGGAACTCGAGCGCCAGGCCGAAGGCGAGCAGCATGGTCGTCACGAATCCGACGTACTCGGAGAGCCCCAGCAGCTGCGGCACGCCCTCCAGCGAGAAGTCGAGGAGGAAGTTGATGGCGACCGGAATGAGGACGTAGCCCAGGGCCAGCCCCGCCGCGAAGAGCAGGATCGCGGCACCCAGGAGCGGCCACACCAGCCGTCGCTCCGAGCGCGTCAGCCCCGGGGTCACGAACGCCCAAACCTCGTAGAGGATCACCGGCATGGCGATCGCCAGGCCGGTCATCAGCGCGAGCTGCACGCGGACGCCGAAGCCCTCCCCGACCGTCGTCTGGATGAGCTGCGCCCCGTCGTCCGGGAGCGGGCGCCGAAGGAGCTCGATGATCGGATCGGCGATGAAGAACCCGGCGATGCCCGCGACGGTGACCGCGATAGCGACGACGATGACCCGGTTCCGGAGCTCTTCGAGATGCTCCACCAGGCTCATCGTGACCTCGTCGTCCCCCGAGGTCCGCCGTTGGGCCGGCAATGTGGAGGTCACGTCAGTGCATGTCGGGCACGGCCGACAGCAGGCGCGGGCCTCTCCCCAGCGCTATCGGTCCGTCGACTCGCCGGCGGGACGCTCGTCCTTGGCGGGACGCTTGGAATCGCCGCGAACGGAGTCCTCGAGGTCGCTCGAGGCCTTGCGGAATTCGCGGATCCCCTTGCCCACGGCGTTGCCGATGTCGGGCAGCTTGCCGGGCCCGAAGATGATCAGGACGAGCACGAGGAGCAGGATCAGCTCGCCCGGTCCGGGAAGCGGCATATCACGAACCTCCAGGAGGTGCCGCATGAGCGGCATTGGAGGTCGAGTGTAGCACCGCCTCCCGCAACCGGCCGCCGAGCCCCCGGGCCGCCTCGGCCGCCGCCTGGCGCCAGTCGGGGCCGGCCGACGCCTCCGCGATGGCGCGCGACACGGAGACAAGACCCGGCGCCCATTCGCCGGCGCAGAGCCGGCCCGAGGTCATCAGATCCCCGCCCTGGGCTCCCACGCCCGGGACCAGGAAGGCAGGCCCAGGAACCGCATGCCGCAGGCGCTCGAGCTCATCGGGTGCCGTGGCGCCGACGACGAGGCCGACCCGGCCATCGGTCCAGCGGCCGGCCACCCACCGGGCGACGGCCTCATGCACCGGGCGGCCATCCGCGACGAGCTCCTGCACGCGGGCGGCCGACGGGTTGCTGGTCCGAGCGAGGACGAACACCAGGCGATCGGGATACTCGAGGAACGGCTCGATCGCGTCTTCGCCGAGGTACGGCGAGAGCGTCACGGCGTCTGCGCCAAGGTGGTCGAACAGACCGGTCGCATAGCGCTCCGCCGTCGAGCCGATGTCGCCGCGCTTCGCGTCGAGGATGCAGACGAGCTCCGGCGGCACGTCCCGCCGAACACGCTCCAGCGCAGCCCATCCGGCGGACCCGAACGCCTCGAAGAACGCGACGTTGATCTTCACTGCCGCCGCGGACTCGACGGCTGCCTCGAGGACTCCGCGGGCCAGCATCTCGACACCTGGGAGCCCGGCCGGCACCCCGGTCGGCAACCGACTTGGATGCGGATCGAGGCCGATGCACAGCGACGCACCGAGCGCCTCGACCCGGGTGCGCAGCCGCTCGAGCGGCGTGCTCATCCCGCGGCGGCCGCGCTCGGAGTCGGCAGCCGTCGGGCGAGGAGCGGGCTCGCCGACGAGTGCGCAAAGTCGAGCACGCGGAGCCGGAGCCGAGGCATGCCGCCGAAGACGTCGCGCTCCAGCGTCCCGACGATGTCGACCTCGGCACCCTCCTCGGGGAGCTCCCGGGCGGCGTCGAGCCCGAAGGAGATGGCGTCGAACGTCTCCAGGCCGCGGCGCAGGCGAAACGCAACATGTGCCTCCTTCGCACCGACCCGCCGCACGTCGCGCACCACCATGCCGGTCACCGCGATGACCGGCTCCACGTGGCCGGGGCCGTACGGTGCCAGGCGATCCAGCTGATTTGCGAGGTCCCAGTCGAGATAGCGCGACGGCAGCACGAGGTCGACGACCTGTCGCCCCGGCCGCTGCGCCTCCGTGACCCCGCCCCCGGGGAAGGGTCGAGACAGCGCGCCGAACGCGGAGGCGAACGCGTCCCATGCCTCCGGCAGCAGGCTGAAGCCACCCGCCGCGGCGTGGCCGCCGCGCTTGGTGAGATGGATGCGGCACGCCTCCAGTGCCGACGCCACGTGGAAGTCGGCAGGCGCTCGAACGGAGCCGCGCACCTCCTCCCCGACGAGTGTCGCGGCGGCGACCGGCCGGGCGAGCGCATCGGACAGGCGTCCCGCCACCAGCCCGACCAGCCCAGGGACCCAGGCGTCATCCCGCACGAGCAGCGGTGACGACCCCGGCGAAGCATCGGCAAGCAGCCGGGCGGCGTCGACCGCCTCCGTCGTCATCGTGCGGCGTTGCTCGTGCACGAGCTCGAGCTCGTCGGCGAGAGCCTCGGCCTGCATCGGATCCTCCTCGAGCAGCAGCCGCAGCGCCAGCTCGGCGTCGGCGATCCGACCCGCGGCGTTGATGCGCGGGACGACCCCGAATCCCAGGTCCCGTGCCGTCGGCTGGCCCGGCCGCTCGCTGGACCGGCGGAGCAGCGCCCGCAGACCGCCGTGCGACGTTCGCGCGAGCTCGTCGAGCCCGAGGCGAACGATCGCCCGGCTCTCCCCGGTCATCGGCGCAAGGTCGGCGATCGTGCCGATGGCGGCGATCGCGGCAAGGCCCTCGTCCGACCGGCCATGACGCGCGAGGAGCGCGGCGGCCAGCTTGTATGACAGCCCGGCCCCGGTGAGATCGGGATCCGGGTAGCCGCAATCGGCCCGGTGCGGATCGACGACGGCCACGGCATCCGGCAGCACGTCCGGCGGGAGGTGGTGGTCCGTGACGATGACGTCGAGGTCCAGCGTCGAGGCGAACGCGACCTCCGCCGCATTGCTCACGCCACAGTCGCAGGTGATGACCAGGCCGACGCCTTCTGCGGCGAGGCGACGGAGCCCGGACTCGGACAGCCCGTAGCCCTCGGCCATGCGGGACGGGACATAGCGCACCGGATCCAATCCGAGCCGCCGCAGCGCGGTGACCCAGACCACGATGGCGGTCATCCCGTCCGCGTCATAGTCGCCCCAGATCGCGACCCTCTCGCCGTCCGCGATGGCCACGTCGATGCGGTCGAGCGCGCGCTCCGCATCGGCCATGCGCGACAGGTCGTGCAGCGCCCCGGCGCCCGCCTGGAGGAAGCGCTGCAGCTGGTCGTCGTCCCGGAATCCGCGGCGCGCCAGCAGCGTGGCGACCGGACGCCCGAAGCCGTTGAATGCCGGCGGGTCGGCCACCGGCTCCGGCAGCAGCCACTCGAGGCTCGGGACGATCACGGCCACCATGGTAGCCGTCGCGGGAGAGCCGCCGCTTACCGTTCCGTTATCGGGTCAGGCGCGCGCGGGAGCCCGGTCGCGGGCCTTGCGCTTCGCGTCCCACTCGTTCCACGCGACCAGGATCTGGGCGGCATTGAAGATCGACGAGTAGGTACCGCTCACGATGCCGAGCAGCAGGGCGAGCGTGAAGGTGCGGATGGTCGGCGGGCCAAGGAGCAGGAGCGCCCCGAGCGTCACCACCACCGTCAGCGACGTGATGATCGAGCGGCCGGCGGTCTGCAGGATCGAGTGGTTGACGATCGCGCCGAAGCCCTCCCCGACGTGGCGCACGCGGTTCTCGCGAATGCGGTCGAACACCACGATCGTGTCGTGGACGCTGAAGCCGATGATCGTGAGAAGGGCGGTCACGAACAGCGCGTCGAACTCGACGTTGAAGAAGTAGCCGAGGATCGCGAACGTCCCGACGACGAGGATGATGTCGTGGAGCAGCGCGATGATGGCCGCCGTCCCGAACCGGAAGCCGAACCGCATCCACAGGTAGGCGAGGATGAACAGCTCGCCGATGCCGATCAGGATCGCGGACGTCCGGATCAGCTCGCCGCCGATGAGCGGCCCGACCGTGCGGACGCTCCGCGGCTCGCCCGCCCCGAACTCGGTCTCCAGCTGATCCTGGAGCTCGGCGAACTCGGTGCCCTCGGCGACCGGCGCGGGCGTCGGCTCGGCCGACTCGCTGGCGGACGGATCGGCACCGGCCGACGCATCGGCGCTTGCCGACGCAGATGGCTCCGCGCTGGCCGATGGCTCAGGGCTCCCGCTCGGATCCGCGCTCGCGGAGGCATCGGCGGACGGATTGGCGCTCGCGGATGCATCGGCGGAGTCGTCGGCGCTCGCCGAGGGACCGGGGCTCGCGGAGGCATCGGCGGATGCGCCGGCGCTCTGCGATGGCGCGGCTGCATCGGGCGGAATGAGGTCGATCGGCTCGGTGCGGATGCGCAGGAACCCGTCGTTGAGGGGCGTGATCGTCGCGTCCTCGTAGCCCGCCTGCGCCAGGAACGCCTGGAGCTCCGCGGCGGCGGGCTCCTCCGCGTAGCGCACCTCCCACTCGGTGCCGCCGGTGAAGTCGATCGATGGGCGCAGCCCGCCGAGGAAGATGAAGATGAGGCCGGGGATCGTGAGCACGGCGCTGATCGCGAACCACAGGTTTCGCTTGCCGACGAGGTCGTACATCGGTCAGCGCTCCACGTGATAGAGCTCGAGGCGCCGGCCCCAGCTCGTGCGAGTGACGTACCGCAGGAGCGTGCGGGTCACCGTGACCGCGCTGAACATGCTCACCAGGACGCCGATGATGAGGACGAGGGCGAAGCCGCGGACGACCGTGGTGCCCTGCCAGTAGAGCCAGCCCGCGACCAGCAGCGAGCTCACGTTCGAGTCGAGGATGCTCGACCACGCCCGGTTGAAACCGGCCTCGATCGCCGGTCCCAGCGTCTTGCCGGACCGAATCTCCTCCTTCATCCGCTCGAATATGAGGATGTTGGCGTCCACGGCCATGCCGATGGAGAGGATGAAGGCGGCCACGCCGGCGAGGGTCAACGTGACGCCGATGACCCGGAAGATGGCGTAGACGACCAGCGTGTAGAACACCAGAGCGATGGCCGCCAGCACGCCCGGCAGGCGGTAGTACGCGATCATGAAGAACAGCACCAGCACGAGACCGACGGCACCTGCCACGAGCGCCTGCACCAGGAAGTCGGCGCCGAGCGTCGGGTCGACCGTCTCGAACCCCTGCTCCTCGAGCGTCAGCGGCAGCGCGCCGAAGCGAAGCGTGTTGTACAGGCTGGTGCGCTCGACCTCGTTCGCCTGGGTCGGCGTGCCCACGGTGATGATCGTCTCGCCGCCGCAGATCGGCTGCTGGATCTCCGGGGCCGTGTAGATCACCTCGTCGAGCGCGATGGGCCCGATCCGGCCGGTGTTCGCGGTCGTGAACTGGCACCAGATGTCGCTCGCCTGGTCGCTGAGGTTGAACGACACGCCGATCTGGTTGCCCGTCCCCACCGCCGGCGCGACGCTGCCCTGCCGGATCTCCCCGCCGTCGAACAGCTCCGCGACGGTCCCCGCCTCCAGAAGATCGCCGATGTCCTGGCCGTCCGCCAGCTGCTGCCCGCGCGGGTCGATGAACTGAAGCTGGCCGGTGGCACCGACGAGGCTGCGCACCTGCTCCTGGTCGCTCACGCCGGGGATCTCGACGACGACGCGCCGCGATCCGTCGCCCGCGACCTCGGAGCGCACCTGCGGCTCGCTCACGCCGATGCCGGCCACGCGGCGCTCGATGATGTCGCGAGTGAGCTCGAGCTCCTCCTCGGTGATCTCTTCGCCTTCGCGCGGTTGGACCTCGAGGGTGACGCGAAGCCCGCCCTGCAGGTCCAGGCCGAGGACCGTCCGGAACTGGATCCCGGCGACTTCCTC
The DNA here is from genome assembly GCA_030146365.1 of Candidatus Limnocylindria bacterium. GTDB lineage: Bacteria > Chloroflexota > Limnocylindria > QHBO01 > QHBO01 > JACDBZ01. The sequence continues at coordinate 22,334 of JASLBU010000027.1, forward strand.
GGGCAGCCAGGCGGGGCCGCCCTCGGCGGCTCGCGGCAGGTTGATGAAGATCGCCACCAGGGCGATCACCCCGATGACCCACGGGGCGATGCGGCGCCAGGTCATGTTGCGGCGGTGCGTCCTCGAATCGTGTGGGCCGTCGTGTCGGCGCCGCGGCGCTCGGGACACGAAACACGCCGCTTCACCAGCGGCGGGCGGCGCCAGTATAGCCTCTCGCCCCATGGGAGCGGCCAGGCGGCCGTCCGGGTCAGGCGAGCATCCCCTCGCGGGCCAGGTGACCCTTCAGGCGCTCCGCGAGATCGCGGCTGATGCCCGGCGTGGCCGCGACCTCCTCGATCGATGCCTCCCGGATGCGCCGGACCGAGCCGAAGCGCTTCAGGAGCGCCTTCTTGCGGCCGGGCCCGATCCCCTCGATATCGTCGAGCTCCGATCGCAGGGCGCGCTTCCCCCGCACGTCGCGGTGGTAGGTGATGGCGAACCGGTGCGCCTCGTCGCGGATGCGCTGCACCAGGTACAGGGCCTGCGAGCGGCGCGGCAGCACGACCGGGGCCGCCTGCTGCGGGACGTGCAACTCCTCGAACCGCTTCGCGAGGCCGGTGATCGGCACGTCCGTGATGCCCAGCTCCTGCATGGCGCCAACGGCCGCAGAGAGCTGGCCCTTGCCCCCGTCGACGATCACGAGATCAGGGACCGCCCACCCCGGCTCGCGCGGCTCCTCCCCCACCTCGGCCATATCGGACTCGGGAGCCTCGTCGGCCCCCACGGCGGCGAGTGAGAGTGCCCCGGTTTCGGACCGCAGCTTCGCCACGCGGCTGAACCGCCGCCGCAGCACCTCGGCCATCATCCGGAAGTCGTCGGGGGTGTCACCGGAGCGAATCCGGAAGCGCCGGTACTCCTTGGGCTCCGGCTTGCCATCGATGAAGACCACCATCGATCCGACCGCCGCCGTGCCCTGGATGTTGCTCATGTCGTAGCACTCGATGCGCTCCGGGACGCGCGGCAGCGCGAGGGCGGCGGCGAGGCCGCCGAGGGCCTCGTCCCGCTTCGCGGCATCGGCCATCCACTCGGCCCGCTCGCGCTCCAGCGCCTCGACCGCGTTGCTCGTGGCGAGCGCGACCAGACGCCGCTTCTCGCCTCGTTCCGGGACCGTGATGGTGACGCGTACGCCACGCCGGTCCGCCAGGTACGTCGCCAGGTCGTCGGCGTCGGCCGGCATCAGCGGCGCGAGCAGAGCGCGCGGCAGCGCATCGGTGCTGGCGTAGTACTGCTGCAGGAAGCTGCCGAGCACCTCGGCGTCCGCCACGTCACGCGCCCCCTCCACGATGAAGTGCTCGCGGCCGATCAGCTTCCCGTTGCGGACCTGCATCACTTGGACGCAGGCCTCGTCCTCGGCTCGCGCCAGCCCGATCACGTCATGCTCGGCGCGGCTGAACGCCGCCATCTTCTGCTGCTCCATCGTCCGCTCGACGGCCCGCAGCTTGTCTCTCGCTGCGGCAGCCTGCTCGAAGCGCAGGGCATCGGCGTGGGCCTCCATCTCGTGGCGAAGGTCATCCGCGATCGGCTCCTGGCGGCCGTCCAGGAAATCGACGATCTGGCCGATCGTCTCGCGGTACGCCGGCTTCTCGACCGCCTGGATGCACGGGCCCTGGCAGCGGTTGATGTAGTACAGGAGGCACGGCCGCTCCAGCACGCGCTTCCCCTCGGGGATGTCGAGGTTGCAGGTCCGGAACGGGAAGATCTTCCGCAGTAGCTTCAGCGTCTCGTCCACGCTGGAAGCCGATGCGTACGGTCCGAAGTACCGGCTGCCGTCCCTCGCCAGCTTCCGCGTCCGCACGATGCGGGGGAAGTCCTCCCCGAGCGTGATCTTCACGAACGGGTAGCTCTTGTCGTCCCGCAGCCGGATGTTGAACCGGGGCCGGTGCTCCTTGATGAGGTTCGACTCGAGGAGATACGCCTCCGACACCGTGTCCGTGACGATGGTCTCGACGTTGGCCACCTCGGCGACCATCCTCGCGATCCGGACGTCCTCCGGGCCGCGTGCCGCGAAGTACGAGCGGACGCGCGCCCGCAGCGAATCCGCCTTGCCGACATAGAGGACGCGCCCGTCGGCGTTCCGCATCATGTAGACGCCCGGCTTCATCGGGAGTCCGCGCAGCACCGCCCGCAGCGAATCGGAGATCTGGCGCTGGGGGCTCATTCCTCGATTCTAGGCGGCCTCAGACCCACGTACGCCACGCCCGTCTCCGGGATCAGCCGCAGCAGCCGGTCGAGCCGGCGGGAGGTCCGGGCGACCTCGTCCCGGTCGAGCCAGCCGACCTCCGCGATCTCGCCGAGCTGCGGTGACAGCTCCCCGCTGACGACGGTGCCGGTGAAAACGAACGAGGTGTCCCGTGACCGGTGCGCGTCGACGAGGACGAGCCTGCCGACCCTGACCTGCAGCCCTGTCTCCTCGAGCGTCTCGCGAGCGGCGGCCGCGTGCGGCGTCTCGCCCCGCTCGACGCGTCCGCCGGGGAGGCTCCAGCCCGGCCCGAGGTACCAGGTCCGCACCACCAGGATGCGACCGGCGTCGTCGGTGGCGAGCACGTGAGCGCCCTCGGTCCGCGAGTAGCGGCCGCCGAACAGTGCCGTGACTTCCAGGATCGCCCGGATGGCCAGGCGAGGAGCGTCCACCAGCCGCACGGGCCGGCTACGGCGCATCGGGCTCCGTCGTCGCGAGCTCGGCGCTCAGGTACGCGTGGATGCCACCGTAATCTCCCGGACCCGTCCATCCTGTGGGAAGGAGGATGTACTGGCCGAGCGTGTTGCGGGTGGCGGTCAGGACGACGTCCTCGGCCAATTCCACGCGCCGGTCGCTGGACAGGTGTCCGGAAAGAAGGAACAGGTCGATGGCCGACAGATCGGTGCGGACTCGACCCTCGGCGGCGCTCATGAGCCCGAGGCCCGGACCGATGGATCCCATTCCACCGTCACCGAGCTTGGACCGCAGCGCCGCGATGATGCGGGCCTGGCGTGCAGAGCGAGCGAAGTCCGTCGACTCGCCCACGTCGCTCGTGTACCGGGCGCGAGCGTACATGAGAGCATCGTCGCCACTCAGGGTGATGGAGCCGCGCTCGAAGCACCCCATCTCCCAGCGGCCGGCCTCGTGGAGCTCCTCGATCGTCGTCCAGCAGAAGCGAGTGGGATTCTCGACCGTCACGCCACCGACCGCGTTCACCATCTCCTCGAAGCCGGCGAAGTCGATCGTCAGCCAGTGGTCCACGCGGAGCCCGGTTACCGTGGACACGACCCCGGCGAGCAGCTCGGCGCCCTCGTCGACCGAGCCGTTCGCCGCGTGCCCGGCCGAGAACACCTCGTTGATCTTGCCGTTCTGCGAGAACCCGTCGATGCCCTCGATCCACAGATCCCGCGGGATCGGGATCGTCGTCGTCAAGTCCGTCACCGGGTCGACGGAGAGGACCTGGATGGAGTCGGCGAGGTAGGCGCCATCGTGATCGCCGCCCCCGTAGCCGACCATCATGACGTTGACGCGCTCGTTGCCATTGAGCGGACCCAGCATCGCCGTCGAGAGGAAGGGCGTCTCGGTGACCGTCGCGTTGAAGGCAGCCGCCCGCATCCCGAGGAGCACCGCGCCCACCACGACGACGACCAGAAGGATCAGCAGGATGGCGCGCAGCGTTCGGCCGAGCCCACCGGGTCGCCGTTCTCGGGGAGCGCGCCGTGCCCGCGCGGGCGGCGCCCCCACTGCCTGCCGGCGCCGATCGGAGGACCGTGTGCCCCCGGAGCGAATGCGCTCGCGGTCGTACGGAACGGTGTCGTCGCCGCGCGCGGTACGCGCCTGCGGCCTCACCTGGTGCTCATCGGTTCGGAAGGGTCCTCAAGGCTCGGGGGCGGGCGGACGACAGGATACCGGTGTCGCCCGGTAAGCGGCCGATGTCCCCCGGGTAAGCAGGCGCCGACACGATCACTCGATGCTCACCGAAGTGGCGGATCGCGAGGCAATCGAGGGAATCCTCGGTCGGCTGGACTCGGAGCAGCGCGTGGCCGCCACCCTTCCGGACGGTGCGGCGCAGATCATCGCTCCGGCGGGGAGTGGCAAGACGACGACCATGGTCGCTCGCCTGGCCGTGCTGCTGGGTCGCGGCGTGCCCGCCACCCGGATCTGCGTGGTCACGTTCAACCGGGACGCTGCCGCGGACCTGGCGGCCCGCATCGCCACGCGCCTCGGACCGCTCGTTCCCGACGCGAAGGCGATCGAGATCCGCACCATCCACGCGCTCGCCCGCCAGGTACTCCTCGACGCCGGCGATCGCTCCGAGCTCGTCGCGGATCGGCTCCCGCTGTTGCGTGCTGCTCGCCGCCGGATCGTCGCCGCAAAACCGCATGCCGCCATCCCGGCGGCGACCGTGCTGGACGGCTGGCGATCGGTGTGGCGGATCGAGGGACGCTCGCCGCCGGCCGAGGCAGCGGCCGTCCTGCGGGTCTACGAGGAGCTGCTGCACGCCCGCGGGGCGCTGGACTTCGATGACCTCGTCGTGCGTGCCTGCCAGCTGGTCGAGCGCGACGCGCAGCTGAGGTTCCGCTGGCAGTCTCGCTTTCTCCACGTCTGCGTCGACGAGTTCCAGGACGTCGATGCCGCGCAGCTGCGGCTCGTGAGGCTGCTAGCGGCGCCACAGGACAACCTGTACGTCGTCGGCGACGACGACCAGACGATCTACGCGTGGCGTCTGGCCGACGTCCGACGCATCCTCGCGTTCACCACGATCTATCCGCGGGCGAGGCGAGTGATGCTCGCGACGAACTACCGGTGTCCCCGCGCGGTGGTGGAGCGCTCGGCCACGCTGGTCGCCGCGAACCGCGAGCGGTTCGCGAAGCCCATCCGCCCGGCTGCGGCGGCAGAGGCCTCGCCCGGAGCGGTGGCCGCCTGGAGCATGGCGGAGCCGGGATGGGCCGATCGGATGGCTGCGTTCGCAGGCGGCGAGGACCGGGCGGGCCGCTCGTGCTGCTTCCTCACGCGAACGCGCGCCGAGCTGACCCCGGTCATGCTTGCCCTCGTCCGGGCCGGGGTGCGCCACACCGCCGCCACTCCGCCGATCATCGAATCGCCGTCGGTGCTGGCGGTCCTGGAGGACGCCCGCCGATCGGCTGGTCCGTCCGACCACCCGTTTCAGGTGCTTCGCCGGCTGCGAGCGGCTCGAGGTTGGCTGCGCACGCAGGAGACCGGTGACCTGCTGGCGGACGAGGAGCATTCCGCCCTCGACGCGCTGCTCGGCTGGTCGGTCGACTTCAGAGGTACTCGCGCCTTCATGGATGCCTGCGACGCGGCGCGCGCCCGGCTGGCAGCGCTTCGAAATCCGGGCGTACCGGTGGAGCTCGCCACCGTGCACGGCTCCAAGGGCCGCGAATGGCAGACGGTCGTGATCGTCGGGTTCGAGGCGGACCGCATGCCCAACCGGCGCTCGCTACTGGAAGCGGACCAGCCCGTGCGCGCGATGGAAGAGGAGCGCCGCCTGGCGTACGTGGCGGTGACCCGTGCCACGAAGCGCCTGGTCCTCGCGTTCGACCCCGCGCGACCATCCCCCTTCCTCTCGGAGATGGGTCTTGCCGCGGCGCCCGGGACCTAGGACGAGGCGGCCACGACGGGCTCGCGGCGACGCTGCGGCTTGCGCGGCGGCGCGGGCTCGGCCGCGCCGAGACCAAGCACAGGGCGCAGATAGCGCCCTGTGTGCGAGGCCGCCGTTCGCGCCACCTGCTCGGGGGTGCCGGTGGCGATGACCCGGCCACCCTTGTCGCCCCCCTCCGGCCCGAGGTCGATCACCCAATCCGCGGTCTTGATCACATCCAGGTTGTGCTCGATCACCACCACGGTATTCCCGGTCTCCACGAGGCGGGAGAGGACCTGGAGCAGCCGGGCGACATCGTCGAAGTGCAGGCCGGTCGTCGGCTCATCCAGGATGTAGAACGTTTTCCCCGTCGAGCGCTTCGAGAGCTCCGTTGCCAGCTTCACGCGCTGTGCCTCGCCGCCCGACAGGGTAGTGGCCGGCTGCCCGAGGTGGATGTAGCCCATGCCGACGTCCGTGAGGGTCTGGAGCTTGTTGCGGATGCTCGGCACGGCGTCGAAGAACTTCAGCGCCTCCTCGACCGTCATCTCGAGGATCTCTGCGACGTTCTTTCCCTTGTAATGAATCTCGAGCGTCTCGCGGTTGTACCGCTTCCCCTTGCAGACCTCGCACGGCACGTAGACGTCGGGGAGGAAGTGCATCTCGATCTGCACGATGCCGGCGCCCTCGCATGCCTCGCAGCGGCCACCCTTCACGTTGAAGCTGAACCGTCCGGGCTTGTAACCGCGGAGGCGCGCCTCGGGAACGGCGGCGAGCAACTCGCGAAGCGGCGTCCACATGCCGGTGTAGGTCGCAGGGTTCGACCGCGGCGTGCGGCCGATCGGTGACTGGTCGATCTCGATCACCTTGTCGATGAGGTCGATGCCCTCGATCCTGTCATGCCGGCCAGCGGGCGCGCGTGCCCCCCAGATCCGCTGCGCCAGCGCCGGATGGAGGATCTGGGTCACGAGGCTGGACTTCCCCGAGCCGCTCACCCCGGTGACGGCGACGAACCGACCGAGGGGGAAGGCGACGTCCACGTTCTTCAGGTTGTTCTCGCGAGCCCCGCGCACGACGATGGCGTCCCCTTTGCCATTGCGGCGCCGCTTGGGCACCGGCACCTGCTTCTCGCCGCGCAGGTACGCGCCGGTGATCGAGCGACGGTTCTCGAGCAGCTCCGGCAGCGGGCCGGAATGGATGAGCCGACCACCGTGCTCGCCCGCCGCGGGGCCGATGTCGATGACCCAGTCCGCCGCTCGGATCGTCTCCTCGTCGTGCTCGACGACGAGGAGGGTGTTCCCCAAGTCGCGCAGCCGGACGAGGGTGGCGATGAGCCGGTCGTTGTCGCGCTGGTGCAGGCCGATGGACGGCTCGTCGAGGATGTAGAGGACGCCCATCAGGCTGGAGCCGATCTGCGTCGCGAGCCGGATGCGCTGGGCCTCTCCGCCGCTCAGCGTGCCGGACGCGCGGTCCAGCGTCAGGTAGTCGAGCCCGACGTCGACGAGGAAGCCGAGGCGCGCGCGGATCTCCTTCAGCACCTGGCGCGCGATCTGGTTCTCCCGATCGTTGAGCCGATCCGGAAGGCCGTCGTACCACGCGAGCGCGTCGGTCACGGACCGGCGCGTCGTCTCGATGATGTTGCGACCCGCGATGGTGACCGCCAGCGATTCGGGCTTCAGCCGCATCCCGCCACACGTGGGGCATGGCTTGTTCGTCATGTAGCGCTCGATCTCCGAGCGCATCGCGTCCGACCCGGTCTCTCGATGCCGCCGCGTCAGGTTGGGGATGATCCCCTCGAAGGTGGTGCGAAAGGTGTGGGTGTTGCCGTTCCGCGCCCTGTAGCGCACGGCGACACGCTCGCCGCCGTTCCCGTGGAGAAGGATGCGGCGCGCGTCCGGCAGCAGGTCCCGGACGGGCATATCGGTCCGGAAGCCGTAGTGCTCGGCGACCGCGTCGAGGATCTTGCTGAACCAGCTGTCGCTCGTGGCCATGCGGCGCCACGGCAGGATCGCCCCCTCGTCGACGCTCAGGTCGTCGTTCGGCAGCACCATGTCGGGGTCGATCTCGAGCCGAGAGCCGAGGCCCGTGCAGTCGGGGCAGGCGCCGTGCGGTGAGTTGAAGCTGAAGTTGCGCGGAGCTGGCTCCTCGAAGGAACCGCCGTGCTCCGGGCACGCGTACCGCTCGCTGAACACTCGGTCCGCGCCCTTCGGCGGCGCATCGGGCTGGTTCACGAGCAGCAGACCGTCGGAAAGGCGCAGCGCCGTCTCGATCGAGTCCGCCATCCGGCTCGCGTCGGGACGTGCCAGGCCCTCGTCATCCACCTGGCGAACGACGAGTCGGTCGACCACGACCTCGATCGAGTGCTTGTACTTCTTGTCGAGCGCGATCTCCTCGTCCAGGTCGCGGAGCTCACCGTCCACCCGAACGCGGACGAAGCCACCCGCCTTCGCGCCGGCCAGCAGCTTCTCGTGCTCTCCCTTCCGGTCGCGGACCAGCGGTGCCATCAGCATGACGCGCGTGCCGTCCGGCAGGGCGTACAGCTGGTCGACCATCTGCTCGATCGTCTGGCGCTCAATCTCGCGGCCGCACACCGGGCAGTGCATTCGGCCGATGCGAGCGAACAGCAGGCGAAGGTAGTCATAGATCTCGGTGACCGTGCCCACCGTGGAGCGCGGGTTGCGTGACGCGCCCTTCTGGTCGATCGAGATCGCCGGCGACAGCCCGTCGATCTGGTCGACGTCCGGCTTCTCCATCTGGCCGAGGAACTGGCGCGCGTAGGCGCTCAGCGACTCGACGTAGCGGCGCTGTCCCTCGGCGTAGATGGTGTCGAAGGCCAGGCTCGACTTCCCGCTCCCGGAGAGGCCAGTGATCACGATCAGCTGGTCCCGCGGCATCTCCACGTCGATGTTCTTGAGGTTGTGCTCGCGGGCACCGCGAACCACGATCTTGTCGGAGGGCATCGACGGCCATCGTAGCAGGAACCGCGCGCATGCGAACGCCTGTTCGGTTTCCGCCGGACCGGCCCACATTGGGCGGTTCGGAGCGGTATTGGCCGGAGCCGCCGAGTTGGATTGCGCGGTGAGGGCGGTCATGCTTCGCGTAGTACTCGAGCAGTACGCAGGCAGTACCAGAGGGGTAATCGGTGATCTCAGTCGCGGTACAGGGCTATGGCATCGTCATATGGACGGGAGCCGACATGTGGCGCGTCTTCGCGCCGACCGCGCGCCGGTCCGCGACCCTTTCCGCGCGGGTGGAGCTCGCCCTCCGAGCGCCGGTCCCTGACGGCGCGACGGAGCACGACGTCATCGCTGCGCTCCT
>JASLBU010000055.1 GCA_030146365.1 Candidatus Limnocylindria bacterium
ACGAACTGCTCGCGGCGGCCCTCCATCAGCTCGGCGATGCGGTAGAGGATCTGGCTCCGGTTGTAGGCCGTCTTCGCCGCCCACGCGCCGAATGCCGTGCGTGCGGCCCGGACCGCGTCACGGATGTCCTTGCGCGTGCCACGGCTCGCGTTGGCGAGCAGCCGTCCGCGGGCGTCGAGAACCTCGTAGGCACGGCCCGACTCGGTGCGGGGGAACGCGCCGCCGATGTAAAGCTTGTAGGTCTTCCGCACGCCGATCCGTTCGCCGCACGCGCCCGTACCGTCGGTCAGGGCCGGCGGCTGGGTGGCGCGCTGCTCGAGGACCTTTGCACGCGGCGCGACGCGCCGCTTGGTGGTGGTCGGCCGGCGCGCGGCCATCAGGCGGACTCGGTCGGCGGCCGGCTCATCGGCCGTTCGAGCCGTTGCCGGACATGTCGAGGTACGCCCCGAGCCCGTGGATGCCGCCCTCGCGGCCGTAGCCGGACTCCTTGTACCCGCCGAAGGGGCTGGTCGGGTCGAACCGGTTGAAGGTGTTCGCCCAGACCACCCCGGCGCGCATGGCGCTGACCATCTTGAAGATGCGGCTGCCCTTCTCGGTCCAGACCCCGGCGGAGAGGCCGTACGGCGTGTTGTTCGCCTTCTCGATCGCCTCCTCCGGCGTCCGGAAGGTGAGGACCGAGAGGACCGGGCCGAAGATCTCCTCCTGGGCGATCCGGTGGCTCTGGCTCACGCCGGTGAAGAGCGTCGGACGGAAGAAGAAGCCCTTGTCGGGCAGGACGCAGTCGGGCTGGAAGATCTCGGCGCCCTCCGCGATGCCCGACTCGACCAGCTCCTGGACCTTCGCAAGCTGGCCGGCCGAGTTGATGGCGCCGACGTCGGTGTTCTTGTCGAGCGGATCGCCCACACGGAGCGTGCCGAGCCGCGCCTTCAGCTTGTCGATGAGCGGCTCGTAGACGCTCTCCTGCACGAAGAGCCTCGAGCCGGCGCAGCAGACCTCGCCCTGGTTGAAGTAGATGCCGTTGATGATCCCCTCGATCGCCTGGTCGAGCGGCGCGTCGTCGAAGACGATGTTCGCCGCCTTGCCTCCGAGCTCGAGGGTCACCTTCTTGTTCGTGCCCGAGACGGCTCGGGCGATCATCTTCCCGACCGCGGTTGATCCGGTGAAGGCCACCTTGTTCACGTCAGGATGGCGGACGAGCTCCATGCCGATCTCGCCCGGCCCGGTGACGATGTTCACGACGCCGGGCGGCAGGTCTGCCTGCCTCACCACATCCGCGAACAGGTAGGCCGACAGGGGCGTCGTGGACGCCGGCTTGAGCACCACCGTGTTCCCCGCGGCGAGCGCTGGCGCGATCTTCCAGGCGAGCATGAGCAGCGGGAAGTTCCACGGAATGATCTGGGCGGCGACGCCGAGGGAACGGGGCGTCCGATTCGGGAAGACGTACTCGAGCTTGTCGGCCCAGCCGGCGTAGTAGAAGAAGTGCGCCGCGGCCAGAGGAACGTCGACGTCGCGCGACTCCTTGATCGGCTTGCCTGAGTTCATGCTCTCGACGACGGCGAACTCGCGGCTGCGCTCCTGGAGGATCCGCGCGATCCGGTACAGGTACTTGGCGCGCTCCCGCCCCGGCAGGCTGGACCAGCTGGTCCGATACGCTTCGCGAGCGGCGGCCACGGCCCGCCCGACGTCCGCCTTCGACGCGTGCGCGACCTTCGCGAGCGGCTCCTCGGTGGCAGGGTTGATGACCGTGAAGGTCTTGCGCGGCTTGGACGCCGCGAACTCGTTGCCGATGAAGAGCCCGTACTCCGACTCGATGCGGACGTGATCGGTCGCCTCGGGCGCCGGCGCATAGTCCCAGGGATTGTCGCCACCGACGAGCCCCCAGGCGTTCGGCGCCGGACGCGTCTCCGGCTTCTTCGTGAGCGTCATGACCCAACGATTATCGCACTCCGAGCGTGCCAGGCCCCCAAAGGTCTCCCGACTCAGCGGGCGAGACTCACGGCGACTCCGCGGCACGTCCCGGGGCGGCGGCTACTCCACGGAGCCGAACAGGGTGACCGAGTCGGACCAGCTGACGTCGCCCTCGGTCTGGAGCCCGGCGACGGCCGACGGATCGAGCCCCTCGACGGTGATGCGCTCACCGCCACACTGGGGCGGGAACGACTCGGCCAGCGCCTCGCAGAGCATCACGGTGCCATCCGCGCCGACGAGCAGGGACCCGGTGACGGACACCAGATCGTCCGTCGCCTGGTGGCCGAGTGCCTCTCCGACCGCGATTCCGGGCTCATCGCCTCCCCCGTCCGCGATGACCAGGACCGGCGGGTTCTCGCCCGACGGGCCCGACACAGGCGGTCCGTCATCGGATACGGAGGCGTCGCCGCACGCCGCGAGAGCGGCCGCGAGCACCGCCATGCTGGCGATCTGGACGGTTCGGCGTGTCGGCATCGAGTGATCTCTCGCTGTGGGGGATTCCGTGCTCTGACGCCCTGCGACGGCCAACGGTTCCACGGGCTCAGCGCGGAAGCGCGCCCTCGAGGTCCAGGAGGAAGCGCTTCCGGTCGAGCCCGCCGGTGTAGCCGCCCAGCCCACCGCCGGCGTGGAGCACGCGATGGCACGGAACGACGATCGGGATCGGGTTCGAGCCGAGTGCATTGCCCGCCGCGCGGTATGCGTTGGGTGACCCAGCGCGCGCGGCGACTTCGCGGTAGCTGGACACGGACCCGAAGGGGATGGCGGCCGTTGCACGGAGCACGTCCCCGGCGAAGCCCCTGACGAGCCGCCAGTCGACCGGGACATCGAAGGATCGGCGGCGCCCGGCGAAGTACTCGTCGAGCTGCTGCCTGACCGCATCGGTACGCTCGGGCGCCTCGAAGATGCGCGGCGAGACTCGGTCGGCGATCTCCTCGAGCAGGTGCTCGGCGCCTTCCCCGGGGTACGAGAGCCGAACGAGTCCGCGGCGGGTGACGACGATCCTCAGGGTGCCCAGCGGCGAGTCATACGCCCCGTGGGCGACATCCAGCAGGCCGTCCCGGGCAGCGCGCGCCGCGAGCCGGGCGCGCAGCTCCGCGAGATCCAACGGCGGATTGTCGCCGGCTGAAAGGCGACGCTCGAGATCATCGACCATCGGTCACCTCCCGGCGCAGTCGCCGAAGGCCGGCACTGACGTTCTGCCGCGCCGCCTCCTCGCTGATGCCCATACGCTGGCCGATCTCGACGTAGGGCAGGTCGAGCGCGAAGCGCTGGACGACCGCCGACCGCTGCTTCGGCGGCAGCGCGCCGACGCGTCCCCACAGGTATCCGTCCGGCTCCAGCGGAGCGGTCGCCACCGGGTCCACGCCGTTCAGGTCCGTCGTGGGCCGGCGAGCCCGTCGGCGGATGGTGTCGGTCGCCTTGCGCTGCGCGATCGTGTAGAGCCACGCCCGCAGGTTCTCCGCGTGGCGGAGGCCGGGATAGGCTCGCAATGCGGACATGAATGTCTCCTGGAGGCAGTCCTGCGCGTCGGTGACGCCCACGCTCCGCACCAGGAAGCGGTGGAGCTCCGTGGCGTGCGTCTCGACGAGCAGCTCGAAGGGCGGGAGGTGCACGCTGAGTGGAACGCCGCGGCGGCCCGGCACGTGAGATCAGCCCGCGGCCCGGCGGACGAACTCCTCGATCGCGATCGGGTCGTCGTGCTCGACGACATAGGTTCCCTCTGCCCCGCCCTCGTCGCGGAACCCGATTCCGATGCCCGGGTTCTGAGCGTCGGTGCCATCGGGAGCGAAGAGGTGCGCGGAGCCGCGCACGGCGTCTCCCCGTGCGACCGCCCAGTCGCCGAAGAGTGCGCCGCGCGCGCGGCCCGTATCCAGCGCATCGGCGAGGTCCGCGGCGTCGACCGCGTCGGATTCCATGGCGACGTCCAGGATCACGTGCCGCAGGCTGATGCAGCGGCTATCGGCCCAGAACGCGCGACGCAGGCCACGATCGAGCGCCTCGCCGGCGGCCAGCGACTGGAGCTTCGCCGCTTGCACGGCCTCCATCGGCGGCAGCATCGTCGACGGCCAGGCGTGATCCGGCGCGTCCCA
>JASLBU010000082.1 GCA_030146365.1 Candidatus Limnocylindria bacterium
GAAGACGAGCCTCGCCGAGGCGATGCTGTTCGACGCCGGCGCCATCTCACGGCTGGGCACCGTCGAGGCGGGTACGACGACCCTCGACTGGGACCCCGACGAGCACAGGCGCAACCAGAGCATCAACCTCGCCATCGGCTCGGTGGAGGTCGACGGGGTGCGGATCACCATCGTCGACACGCCGGGCTACGCTGACTTCCAGGCGGACGTCGTCGAGGCGCTGGCCGCCGTTGACGCGGCGATCGTTGTGGTGGATGCGTCGGCTGGCGTGGAGGTCGGCACGCAGCAGGTCTGGAGGCTCGCGGACGAGCGCAACCTGCCGCGGATGGTCTTCATCAACAAGATGGACCGGGAGAACGCGAATTACGACGCGACGCTGGAACAGCTGAAGGCCCGCTTCGGTCCGAAGATCGCGCCGGTATACCTGCCGATCGGCGCGGCTGATTCCTTCCGCGGTTACGTCGACGTGATCGAGGAGCACGCCAACGTCTACGAGGACGGCAAGGCGCACGAGGCGCCAATCCCGCCCGAGCTCGAGGGGATCGAGCACACGCGCCGGGACGCGCTCGTGGAGGCTGCCGCGGAGGCGAGCGACGAGCTCATGGAGAAGTACCTCGAAGGCCAGGCGTTCAGCGACGCCGAGATCGAGGCCGCGCTGCACAAGGGCACCCGCGAGGGCTCCGTGGTGCCGGTCTTCGTCGGATCGGCGACGAAGAACATCGGGGTGCGGGAGCTGCTGACCATGATCGTCAAGCACGTGCCCTCGCCGGCCGAGGCCGGCTCGCGCTCCTCCGCGGATGGCGCCTCGATCGAGCCCGATCCGGCCGCTCCATTCGTCGCCCAGGTGTTCAAGGCAAGCGCGGACCCGTTCGTCGGGCGGCTGACCTACTTCCGCGTCATCTCCGGGAGCCTGGCGGGGCAGGGGCACGTCTTCAACGCCACGCGCGGCGAGGAGGAGCGGGTCGGGAACCTGCTCTCCGTGCACGGCAAGGAGACCGAGAACCTGCCGAAGGTCGGCCCGGGCGATATCGCCGCCGTGGCTAAGCTCACCTCGACGCACGCGGGCGACACGCTCGTGGCCGATCGCGCCCATGCCCTGAAGCTGCGTCCGCTCGAGTTCCCGGCCCCGTCTCTGCAGGTTGCGATCGAGCCGGAGTCCAAGGCGGATCTCGACAAGCTCGGCCCGGCCCTGCATCGGCTCGAGGAAGAGGAGCCGTGCGTCCGCATCCACCGGGAGGAGGCGACCGGCGAGACGATCCTGACGGCCATGGGCGACGCCCACGTCGACGTGATCGTCGACCGGTTGAAGCGCAAGTTCGGCGCGTCGGTGAGAACCGCCACGCCCCGCGTCCCGTATCGCGAGACGATCCGCCAGCCGGCCCGCATCGACCACCGCTACAAGCGACAGACCGGCGGCCACGGCCAGTTCGGCCACGTGGTGATCGAGTTCGCGCCGGCCGAGATGGGCAGCGGCTTCCAGTTCGGCGACCGGATCGTGGGTGGCGTGGTCCCCAAGCAGTACATCCCGGCCGTGGAGAAGGGCCTCCGCGAGGCGATGTCGGAGGGGGTGCTGGCGGGCTATCCGGTGGTGGACCTGCAGGCCACGCTGGTGGACGGCTCGTACCACACCGTCGACAGCTCCGAGATGGCGTTCAAGGTTGCGGCCAGCCAGGCGTTGAAGAAGGCGTTCGAGGCGGCGTCACCCGCGCTGCTCGAACCGATCCTCGAGGTGGACATCGTCGTCCCGGACGAATACATGGGCGACGTGATGGGCCAGATCACGTCAAAACGCGGTCACGTGCTGGGCATGGACTCGATCGACGGCATGCAGCATCTCAAGGCGCAGGTCCCCCAGGCCGAGATGTTCCACTACGCCACGGAGCTTCGCTCGATCACGCAGGGCCGCGGACGGTTCAGCTGGACGCTCGATCATTACGCGGAGGTCCCGCACAACATCGCCGACCGTGTGGTCGCCGATGCGGCAGCCAACGGGCATGGTGCCGAGCGCAGCCACTGAGGGACTCGGAACGGCGCCCGCCGGCATGCCGCCGCGCCTCGCGCAGGGAGGGTGTCGCGGTCAGCGTTCCATCTCGGCGACCGCCAGGTTCCGCTTGCCGCGCCGCAGCAGAAGCCAGCGCCCCGCCAGCAGGTCCTCGGGACTCGGGACCGCGGCCGGGTCCGCGACGCGCACGTTGTTCACGTAGGCGCCACCTTCGGCGAGCACGCGACGGGCGGCGCCGCGGCTCTGGGAGAGTCCCGAGGCGACCAGAAGCTCGAGGACCGACGGCAGGCCATTCCCGGCCCCCATCGATGCGCGTGGGAGATCGGCGAACGCCGCCGACAGCGTCTGCTCGTCCAGGGCCCGGAGCTCGCCGCGGCCGAACAGCGCCTCTGACGCGCCCGCCGCGGAGGCCGCGGCGTCTCGGCCGTGGACCAGCGCGGTCACCTCGACGGCGAGCGCCCGCTGCGCCTCTCGGGCCTCGGGTCGCTCGGCGAGTGCCGACTCGAGGTGGGTGATCTCGTCCACCGGCCGGAAGCTGAAGACGCGCAGATACGTGCCCGCCACAGAGTCGTCGACGTTCAGGAACCACTGGTAGAAGGCGAACGGCGAGGTCAGCGCCGGGTCCAGCCACAGCGTCGAGCCCTCGCTCTTGCCGAACTTCTGGCCGTCGGGCCGGGTGATGAGCGGCGTCGCGAGCGCGTGCACGCTCGCGCCTTCCACGCGGCGGACCAGGTCCACGCCCGCGGTGAGATTCCCCCACTGGTCGCTCCCCCCCAGCTGCAGCGTGCACCCATGGCGCCGGTACAGCTCCAGGAAGTCGACGGCCTGCATGACCTGGTAGCTGAACTCGGTGTAGCTGATGCCCCCGGCCTCGAGCCGAGCGCTGACCGACTCTTTCGCGAGCATCCGGCTCACGCTGAAGTGCTTGCCGACGTCACGCAGCCAGTCGATGGCCGACATGCTGGCCGTCCAGTCGAGGTTGTTGACGATGATGGCACCGTTCGGCCCATCGAACTCCAGATACCGCTCGACCTGCGACCTGATGCGGTCGACCCACGACGCGATCACATCGGGGTCGTTCAGCGTTCGCTCCGTGGTGCGGCCGCTGGGGTCGCCTACCAGGCCCGTCGCCCCGCCCACAAGGCCGACCGGACGATGACCGGCGTGCTGCAGCCGTCGCATCGTCACGAGGAGCACGAGGTTGCCGAAGTGCAGGCTCGGCGCCGTGGGGTCGAAGCCGCCGTAGAAGGTGACCGGGTCGGCGGTCATCGCCGCGCGGAGCGCCTCGAGATCCGTGTGGTCGGCGATCATCCCCCGGGTCTCAAGGTCATCGAGCACGGCGGTTCGCGCAGCTGCGGCGTCCATGGGGCACCGAGTATACGCATCGAACATCCGTGCTACGCTCCGCCGCGATGACCCGACGACCCCCGCCGCCACGCGGTCGGGGCGCACCGCGGGCCGCGGGCCGGGGGGCTCCCGACCGCCGCCGGCCCGGTTCGACGGCGCTCCCCCGCATCATCCTCGGCATCTTCGGCTTGCTGGCGGTGGCCCTGTTCGCGTTCCTCGTCAACGTGTATGCCTCCTTCACCAGCGGCCTGCCCGACGTCGCGAACATCGAGAACTTCAACCTCAACCAGGGATCCACGGTGCTGTCGGCCGACGGCACTGAGCTGGCGACCTTCGCGATCGAGGACCGGCGCGAGATCGACTTCGACGAGATCCCCCAGGTCATGATCGACGCGCAGGTCGCGGCCGAGGACCAGACGTTCTGGACCAACCCCTGCGTCGACTTCCGGAGCATCGTGCGAGCCGTGCTGCAGAACTTCCAGGCCGGTCAGACCGTCTCGGGAGCCTCGACGATCTGTCAGCAGCTCGTTCGCATGCGCCTGTTCGACGCCGAGCTGATGGCCGATCCCACACGACAGGTGGAGCGCAAGATCAAGGAGGCGATCCTGGCGCTGCGGCTGGACGACCGCTACCCGGGAGAAGAGGGGAAGCGGCGCATCCTCGAGATGTACCTGAACCAGGTGTATTACGGGAACAACGCCTACGGGATCTGGGCTGCGGCCAACGCCTATTACGGCAAGGACCTCACGTCGGACGCGCCGGAGGACCAGCTCACGGTCAGCGAGGCAGCCATGATCGCCGGCCTGGTGCGCGCTCCGTCCCGCCTGGATCCGGCGCCGGAGGCGGTGCCCGAGGAACGCGGGGGCCAGGAGGTATACGTCGTCCCGCCGGACTCGCAGGCGATCACCGTTCGAAACTTCGTGCTGGACCAGATGCTGGAGAGCGACCTCATCACGCGGCAGGAGTACGACGCCGCGACCGCCGAGGAGGTCGTCCTCGCTCCGCCGAGGAGCAGTCAGTACCGCGCCCCGCACTTCGTCTACGCCGTCCGGCGGGAGGCGAACGAGCTGCTGGAAGGCGAGGACCTGCTGGACACGGGCGGGCTGCGGATCATCACGACGCTCGACTACGAGGGGTACCAGGTCATCGCGGAGAAGTGGGCCGCGGTCGCCTACGACATGGACCGCATGACGGACGAGGAGCTGGCCGCGAAGTACGGGGAGTCGGCCCTCGCCTGGATCAGTCAGCTGCAGGGCCGCAACATCAACAACGACGCGCTGGTGACGGTCAACTACCGGACCGGGGCGGTGCTGGCCTACGTCGGCAGCGCGAACTTCTACGGTGCTTCGACGCCCGAGCACCAGCCGAACTATGACGTGATCGGCCAGGCGTACCGGCAATCCGGCTCGGCGTTCAAGCCGATCACCTACGCCGCCGGCTTCGAGAGCGGCACGATCACGCCCGCGACGATGTTCATGGACGTGGAGGGTGAGATCGTCGACGGGTACAGCGTGCCCAACGCCGATAATCGCGAGCGCGGCCCGGTCCGCGTGCGTGATGCGCTGAAGTACTCGCTCAATATTCCGGTCGCCAAGGCGCAGCAGCTCATCGGCACCGAGAATGTGGTGAGCCTCGCCGAGCGGCTGGGGCTGGAGTGGGATCCCCGGCAGGCACAGGCGGTCGCCGTGCCCTCGCTGACCCTGGGCACGATCGGGGTTCACATGCTGGACCTGGCCGGTGCGTACGGCGCGATCGCCAACCACGGGGAGTTCGTGCCGCCGTACCTGATCGAGCGCATCGAGGACAGTGACGGGAACGTGATCTACGAGCATGCCACCGACGCCCCCGACCCCCAGCGGATCCTGTCGGCCGCCTCTGCTCACCTCGTGACCGACATCCTGGCCGACAACACCGATCCGGCCGCCAATCCCCTCTGGGGTCCCAGGTTCCAGCTCCAGACAGAGGACGGCACCCGTCGCGCCGCCACATTGAAGACCGGCACGACGAACGACTTCCGAGACCTGCAGGCGATGGGATACCTGGCACCCAACATGGACGACCCTGATGACCCCACGGGCGCGATCGTCACGGGAGTGTGGGTCGGCAACAGCGACTTTTCGGCGATCCAGGACGTTTTCGCCGCCGACGGCCCCACGTTCATCTGGCACGACTACATGGCGGAGGTCGCCGCCCGCAACGAGCTGCCGGTCCGCGATTTCGGCCGTCCCGAGGGCGTCACGGAGCTGACCGTGGACGCCATCAGCGGCATGCTGCCCGGAGACCACACGTCCACCACGGCCACCGAGATCTTCCGCAGCGACCGTGTTCCGACCGAGCCGGACACCGCCCACCGCGAGCTGGCCATCGAGGCGCTGACGGGCAAGGTCTGGCAGGAGGGCTGCGGCGACTTCGAGGCCGCCGAGCCGTCCGGTTCGCCCGACCCGTCAGGCGAGGCGCCACGGCCGACCGCGCGGGAACGGGTGTACCTCGATCTGGCAGGCTGGGAGGAGGATCGCGCAACCTGGGAGGCCGCCAACCTCGCGTGGATCGAGGAGTGGTCCGGCCGGGAGCAGGAGCTGAACGGGAGCGTGCGGGTCCCCTACCCCGGGCCGATCGACGCGCCACTGGCCCCCACGCAGGACTGCACGCCAGGCGAGGTGCCGACCTCCACGCCGTCGCCGTCGCCCACGCCGACGCCGTCTCCGACGCCGACTCCTTCGCCGACGCCATCCCCGACGGCGACGCCGACGCCGACGCCCGTTCCCATCCCGACGGTGGTGCCGACCGCAATTCCGACGCTGCCCCCGCTCAGCCCCGCGCCGACGCCCGCGCCCTCGGGAACGGCGCCCTAGAGCTCGGCGATCGTCGCCCCGTCGCCGCCCTCGTCCTTCCGGCCACCCCGGACGGCCCGCACGCGTGGGTGATCGGCCAGCGCCTCACGAACGGCGCGACGAAGCGCCCCCGTGCCGGAGCCGTGGATGATGCGGACGGAGTCGAGGCCTGCGAGCAGTGCCTCGTCGAGGTACGCGGCGAGCTGCTCGAGGGCGGCCTCGACCCGCTCCCCCCGAAGGCTCAGCTCGGGTGACACCCGCTCCGCGGCTCGCCGTCGGAGCGCGTCCGCCTCCAGATCCCGGGGCGCAGGCCCGCTGATCGGCTCTGACACCACCTCGACATCGTCGGCAGGGACCACGAGGCGCGCACCCTCCGTTTCCAGGGTGACGCGTCCGGTGCGGCCGCTGACCTCCAGGATGCGTCCGGTGCTGCCGAGGGTTCGGGATCGTCCCCACAGTCCCGGACGCGGCTGCGGCGCTCCCGCCTCCGGCTGAGCTTCGTCTTCCGCGGGGAGTGCTGCCGCCGGCGATTCAGCGGCCGGCGCCGTCGCCTCCGCGCGGACGCGCCCGGTGCGTTCCGCAAGGGCATCCAGCGCGGCGGTGTTCGCGGCACCCCGCCCGCCCGCCACGTTGCGTTGACGCATGAGCTCGCGGCGCAGCTCGGCCACCTCTCGCTCCGCCCGGGCGAGCATGTCGTCCGCCGCGCGCCGAGCATCCGCGAGAAGCTGTGCGGCCTCCTGCCGGGCGCGCGCCACGCCGGTCCGTGCCAGCTGCCGCTCCTTGCCGGCCTCGGCTCGCTCTGCCGCGGCCGCATCCAGCGCGGCGGCCTGCTCTTCCTGAGCGCGGCTGATGGCAGCCAGCGTCTCCTCCATCGTCGCGTGCTCGGCCGAGATGCGCGACCGCGCGTCGGTGAGAATCTCAGGCGGCAAGCCCAGGCGTTCCGCGATGGCGAACGCCTGGCTCTTCCCCGGCAACCCGATCGTGAGCCGGTACGTCGGGCGCAGCGTCGCGACGTCGAACTCGACGGCCGCGTTCGAGACGCCGGGATGCTCCGTCGCGAACGCCTTGAGCTCCGCGTAGTGCGTCGTGGCCGCGACGATCGACCCGGCGTCGAGCAGGCGCGCGACGATGGCCATGGCGAGCGCAGAGCCTTCAGCGGGGTCCGTGCCGGCCCCCACCTCGTCGAGCAGCACGAGTGTGGCCGGCCCTGCCGCGGCCACGAAGCGAACCACGTTGCGAAGATGGCTGGAGAAGGTGGAGAGCGATTGGGCGATGCTCTGCTCGTCGCCGATGTCGGCCATGACCCTCGAGAAGACAGGCAGCCGGGCCCCCTCGGCCGCAGGCACTCGCATGCCCGCCTGGTGCATGAGCGCCAGCAGCCCGAGCGTCTTGAGGCTGACCGTCTTGCCGCCAGTGTTCGGCCCGGTGACCACCAGCGCGCGGTAGCCGAACCGATCGCCGAGCCGAAGGTCGATGGGCACCGCGCCGGCCTCCAGGAGGGGGTGGCGTGCCGATAGCAACTCGGCCGCATCCTCCGCCATGCCCGGCCGCACGGCGTCCATGGCGGCCCCCAGCCTGGCCCGGGCGATCCAAAGGTCGGCGCGAGCGAGCGCCGCAAGGCTGTCGCGGAGCGCCTCAGCGCGGTCTTCGACCAGCCGCGACAGCTCGTCGAGGATGCGCTCCTCCTCGCGCTCCTCCGCCAGCGCGGCCTCCGTCCAGGTGTTGTTGAGCTCGACCACGGTGAGGGGCTCGACGAACAGGGTCGCGCCAGAGGCAGATTGGTCGTGCACGATGCCCTTCACCCGCCCCTTCGCCTCCGCGCGGATCGGGATGACGTAGCGACCGCCGCGGACCGTGACGATTGGCTCGCCGATGATGCCGGCCATCGCCGAAGAGCGCAGCATGGCGTTCAGGCGCTCTCGTACGCGATCCTGGGCGGTCCGCAGGCGCTTGCGGATGGCGCCCAGCTCGGCGGACGCCGAGTCCAGC
>JASLBU010000109.1 GCA_030146365.1 Candidatus Limnocylindria bacterium
GCGCGAGGCGAGCACCGCGACCCGCACGCGATCCTCGGCGCGCACGCGGTGCCGGATGGAACGGTCGTGAGGTCCTTCCACCCAGACGCCATCGGCGCCGAGCTGCTCCTCGCGGATGGCGGCAGCTCGGCGATGGAGGCGATCGGCCACGGAACCTGGGCGTGCCTGGTGGCGGGCCGCGCGCCGGACCAGCTTGCCTACCGCGTGCGCTTCACCTTCCCGGATGGCAACGCGTGGGAGCGGGAAGACCCGTACCGGTTCGGCCCGACGGTCGGAGAGGTCGACCTGCACCTCATCGGCGAGGGCACGCACGAGCGGCTCTACGAGGTGCTCGGCGCTCACCCGCGCACGCTCGACGGAATGGCGGGGGTCAGTTTCGCGGTCTGGGCGCCGAACGCCCGGGGCGTGCGCATCGTCGGTGAGTTCGACCGCTGGGATGGTCGCCTGCTGCCGATGCGCTCCATGGGCGCGACCGGCGTGTGGGAGCTGTTCGTCCCCGCCATCGGGCCCGGCGAGCTCTACAAGTTCGAGGTGCTGGGGCACGACGGCATGCTGCGCCTCAAGGCCGATCCCCTGGCGTTCTCGATGCAGGTCCGGCCGGAGACCGCCTCCCGCGTCTGGGATCCGGCAGGCTTCGCGTGGACCGACGACGCCTGGATGGCCGAACGGGCCTCGCGCAATCCCTATCGGTCACCGATGGCGACCTACGAGGTCCACCTCGGATCGTGGATGCGCAACCCGGACGGCTCGTGGCTCGGATACCGGCAGGCGGGAGTCGAGCTGGCCGAGCACTGCCGGGCGTTCGGGTTCACGCACGTGGAGCTCCTGCCCGTCGCCGAGCACCCGTTTGACGGCAGCTGGGGCTACCAGGTCACCGGGTACTACGCGCCGACGGCGCGCTTCGGGTCGCCCGACGACTTCGCGGCGATGGTCGACACCCTCCACAACGCGGGCATCGGCGTCATCGTGGACTGGGTGCCCGCGCACTTTCCCACCGACGCGTTCGCCCTGCGCCGGTTCGATGGCACGCCGCTCTACGAGCATGCGGACCCGCAGCGCGGCGAGCACCCCGATTGGGGGACGCTGATCTTCGACTTCGGCCGCCCCGAGGTGCGGAACTTCCTGGTCGCCAACGCCCTGTTCTGGCTGGAGCGGTACCACGTCGACGGCCTGCGCGTCGATGCCGTCGCCTCGATGCTCTACCTCGACTACAGCCGCGAGCCGGGCGAGTGGACGCCGAACGTCCACGGGGGCCGCGAGAACCTGGAGGCCGTCGCCTTTCTGCGCGAGATGAACGAGCGGGTCTACGCCCGCTTCCCGGGCGTGATGACGATCGCCGAGGAGTCGACCGCCTTTCCGGGCGTCAGCCGCCCGACCTACCTCGGGGGCATCGGCTTCGGGTTCAAGTGGGACATGGGCTGGATGCACGACACCCTCGAGTACTTCCACGAGGACCCGGTGCACCGGCGCTACCACCACGGCAAGCTGACCTTCCGGGGCCTCTACAAGGACACCGAGCAGTTCGTGCTCCCGCTCTCCCACGACGAGGTCGTGCACGGCAAAGGCTCGCTGCTGCGCAAGATGCCGGGGGACGAGTGGCAGCGCTTCGCCAACCTGCGCGCGCTGCTGCTCAACATGTGGGCGCAGCCCGGCAAGAAGCTCATGTTCATGGGCATCGAGCTGGGGATGTGGGACGAGTGGAACCACGACCGGGCGCTTCCATGGGAACTGCTGGAGGAGCCGATGCACCACGGGGTGGCGCGCTTCGTCGAGGACCTCGGCCGCGTCTACGCCGCGACGCCCGCGCTGTGGGCCGCCGATCACGATCCGGAGGGCTTCGCCTGGATCGATGCGTCGGACGTGGAGACATCGGTTTACTCCTGGATCCGACGGTCCACCGATGACGTGTGCGTGGCGATCCTCAACCTGACGCCGGTCCCCCGCTACGGCTACCGGGTCGGCCTGCCGCGCGACGGCCGCTGGTCCGAGGCGATCAACTCCGACTCCGGGCACTACGGCGGCTCGAACGTCGGCAACCTGGGAGCGGTGGAAGCGCGCCAACGGGCGTGGCACGGGCAGCCGTTCAGCGCGACGCTGACGCTCCCTCCGCTCGGCGGGATCATCCTGCGCCCCACCGGCTGACCGCCGCGTCCGTCGCCGGAACGCCCGGGATGAACGCGAGCGACGCCGAAGGGTTCCCTCAGCTCTGGCCGAGGAACCGTGGGCTCATGGCGGCCACGGTCGAGGCGACGCCGGGGTCATGGGCAAGATCCTCGAGCGGACGCGGGAGCGCGAGCGACCAGTTCGGCCTCTGGGTCGCGACGGTGCCCGGCACGTTGGGGCGCTCCTCCACGCCGAGGGCGTCCTCCAGCGTGGCCGCCACGAGCACCGGCGGCGCCGCGGCGAGCCTGGCATGGAGCGCGTCGACCAGCGGGCGGGCGCCCGCCGCTGCGGGCATGCCGGCCGCTGCCTCCAGTCGGGCGCGCAGTCGATCGAGCGAGGCGGCGGAGGGCTGGACACCGGCGGCCGCCTGGTCCGCCAGATCGGAGCCCGAAACGATGCCCGCCACGGTCGGCAGGTCATGCGTCGTGACGGCCGCGAACGTCTGCCGCGGGTAGCGCGAGGGCGGAACGCGCTCGAACAGCACGAGACGGGTCGAGAGCACCCGGCGGCGGCGCAGGGCCGACCGCACGCCGGCCGGCACGGTACCGAGGTCCTCCCCGACCACGATGGCGCCGGCTCGGGAGCTCTCGATGGCGACGATCTCCAGCAGCTCCTCGGTCGGGTAGCGGACGTACGCCCCGAGCTCCGGGCCGTGCCCGCCGGGGACCCACCAGAGGCGGAAGAGGCCCAGCACGTGGTCGATTCGCAGGCCGCCCGCATACCGCAGCTGGGCCCGGATCGTCTCGATGAAGGGGCGGAAGCGGTCGTGGCGCAGCCGGTGCGGGATGAACGGTGGCAGCCCCCAATCCTGGCCGGCGGTGTTGAACCGGTCCGGAGGTGCGCCGATCGAGGCGCCGAGCGCCAGCTGCTCCTGCCAGTCCCACGCGTCGAACCCGCCCGGGTCCACGCCGACGGGCATGTCCGCGATGCGTCGAAGCGGTTCGGAGGCGGCCGCGAGCTGACGGTCGAGGCACCATTGGATCCAGGCGTAAAAGGCGACTCGGTCCGCCCGCCTCTGCCCCAGCGCCGCGACCGCCGGGTGGGTCGGGTCCCGGTACTCGGCAGGCCACTCCTGCCATCCGGCGCCGAGCTGTTCGCTCATCACGGAGAACCGGGCCCAGCGCTCGAGGGTGTCACCCTGCCCCGCGCGCCAGGCGGCGAACGCCGCGTCAGAGCCGGCGCCGGCCGCCCAGGCACGTTCCAG
>JASLBU010000192.1 GCA_030146365.1 Candidatus Limnocylindria bacterium
GTCCTTCTTCTCGATGTAGCTCAGGAGCAGCTCCTTGTCGACCGGCGTGTAGCGCTGGCCGAGCGGGTTGTAGATGCCCACCTCCTTGAAGAGCGGGTCCATGCCGAAGGTCCGCGCCTCGTCGGGGATGATCGGCACGATCCGGTTGCCCACCCGGTCGTCGCGGACCAGGTTTCGGACGAGGCGGCTGAACGCCATCGTCGTGCTTGCCGGCCGATCGGAGCCGGCGAAGAACTCGGTGAACGACTCGTCCTTTGGCGCCGGCAGCTCCTTCGGCACGACGACCCGCCGCGGGACCGAGCCGCCGAGCTGGCGACGCCGCTCCAGCATGTACTGGATCTCCGGCGCATCGGCCCCCGGGTGGTAGTACGGCGCCTCCTTGAGCCGATCGTCGGGGATCGGCAGCTCCAGGCGGTCCCGGAAGACCTTCAGCTCGTCCGCCGTCAGCTTCTTGGCCTGGTGGGTGACGTTCCGTCCCTCGATGCCGGGGCCCAGCGTCCAGCCCTTCACCGTCTTGGCGAGGATCACCGTGGGCGCCCCTGTGTGCGCGGTGGCGGCGGCGTAGGCCGCGTAGACCTTGCGGTAGTCGTGGCCGCCGCGGCGAAGCTTTGCGAGATCGTCGTCCGAGAGCTTCTCGACGAGCGCGCCGAGCCGCGGGTCCGGCCCGAAGAACTGCTCGCGGATGGTGGCACCGTCGCTGACGGCCATGCGCTGGTAATCGCCGTCCAGCGTCTCCGTCATCCTGTTCACCAGGACGCCGTCCGTGTCGCGCGCGAGGAGGTCGTCCCACTCGCGGGCCCAGATGACTTTGATCACGTGCCAGCCGGCGCCGCGGAACAGCGCCTCCAGCTCCTGGATCACCTTGCCGTTGCCGCGCACCGGCCCGTCAAGGCGCTGGAGGTTGCAATTGATGACGAACGTGAGGTTGTCGAGGCCCTCGCGGGCGGCCAGCCCCAGGGCGCCGATCGACTCCGGCTCGTCCATCTCCCCGTCGCCCAGGAAGGCCCACACACGCGCGTCATCGGTCTCGGCCAGCCCGCGCGCCCCGAGGTAGCGGTTGAAGCGCGCCTGGTAGACGGCGGAGATCGGCCCCAGGCCCATGCTGACCGTCGGGAACTGCCAGAAGCTGGGCATGAGCCGCGGATGCGGGTAGCTCGACAGCCCGAGGTCGGGCGTGAGGGCCTCTCGCCGGAAGTGGTCCAGGTGCTCCTCGCTGAGCCGTCCCTCCAGGAACGCGCGCGCGTAGATGCCGGGCGCCGCGTGACCCTGGAAGAAAATCTGGTCGCCCCCGACGCCGTCGCCCGGCCCGCGGAAGAAGTGGTTGAAGCCGACCTCGTACAGGCTCGCCGCGCTCGCATAGGTCGAGAGGTGCCCGCCGATGCCCTCGTAGCTCGTGTTGGCGCGCAGCACCATCGCGAGGGCGTTCCAGCGGATCATCCGTCGGATGCGCAGCTCCATCGCCTCGTCGCCCGGGAAGTAGGGCTCCTGCTCCGGGCTGATGGTGTTGATGTAGCGGGTCTGGGTCAGGCTCGGCAGACCGACCTGGAGCTGACGCGCTCGCTTGAGGAGCTTGTAGATCAGGAACCGCGCGCGGTCCCGGCCGGCCTCCTCGACGACGGAGTCGAGAGACTCGATCCACTCCTGCGTTTCCACCGGATCGATGTCCGGGAGCTGCTGCTTGAACTGGTCGAAGATCTCGCGAATCGGCTGCTCCATGTCGAGCCTATGGTACAGACCGGTGCCGATCGGTGACGAGGGTGGATCCGGGCTCCGACGTGGAGTTCCGGGGGGTGTCGCCGGCCCTCCGTCTGCCGGGGGCGCGACTCATGACGGGCGCATGCGATCATCGGGGCATGCGCACCATCTATCGGTCGGAGCCCCCATGGCCGCATCGGGTGCTTATCCTCGGCGGGGGCTTCGCCGGCGTGGAGACCGGTCGCTACCTCGAGAAGCTGGCGCGCCGACGAGACGACCTCGAGGTGTGGCTGGTCAACCGCGAGAACTTCAGCCTCTTCACGCCGCTGCTGCCCGAGGTGTGCTCCGGGAACCTGGAGGCCCGGCATTGCGTGACGGCGCTGCGCGCGCAGCTGCGGCGACCGTCCAGCTGGGCGGTGACGGCGGACGTGAAGGGAATCGACCTGGACGCCAAGCAGGTGACCGTGCTGGGCGGTGACGGCGAACCGCACCGGCTCAACTACGACAGCCTCGTGATCGCCCTGGGCGGCGAGACGGCGACCTTCGGCATCAGGGGCATCAACGAGTACGCCGTCGGCATGAAGACCCTCGCCGACGCCTTCGCACTGCGGAACCGGATCATCGAGATGCTCGAACGTGCAGAGCTGGAGGCGGACCCCTCCGACCGCCAGGCGCAGCTGACCTTCGTGATCGGCGGAGCCGGGTTCAGCGGCGTCGAGACCGCCGGCGAGGTGGAGGACTTCGTGCGGCGCGTGAGGCGACGGTTCTACCCGAAGATCCAGCAGAGCGAGCTGCGGTTCCACATCGTCGAGCTGAAGGATCGCGTGCTCCCCGAAATGCCGGCCGACATGGGGGAGTACGCCGCGAGGAAGCTGCGCGACCGCGGGTACGAGATCCACCTCGGCACACCCATGAAGGAGGTCCGCGAGGACGGCGTCGTCATCGGCGATGGCGACTTCATCCCGGCGCGAACCGTGATCTGGACCGGCGGCGTTCAGCCCTCCCCGGTGGTGCGCGAGTCGGGGATCGACACCGACAAGGCCGGCCGAGCGCTCGTCGGCCCGACCATGGAGACGAGCCGCGACAGCGTGTGGGCGATCGGCGACTGCGCGATGATTCCGAAGGTGGACGAGGAGGGGGCGTTCCACGCCCCGACCGCGCAGAACGCGGTCCGCGAGGCCAAGCGGCTGGCCCGCAACATCGTGGCGAAGGTCGACGGCCGGGCCAGTGACGTGCGGCCCTTCGAGTACAAGGTGATCGGGACGCTGGCCAGCATCGGCCACCACACCGGGGTCGGCGTCGTCTTCGGCGTCAAGGTCCGCGGGTGGCTGGCGTGGTTCATGTGGCGGGGGTACTACTGGTCGCGGGTGCCGGGCATCGGCGGCAAGGCCCGCGTTGCGCTCGACTGGTTCGCGAACGCCCTGTTCGGCGCCGACCCGGTGCAGCTCAAGGTCGACTATCCCGGCGAGGGTGGGATGGGACCGTCCGGCACCCGCCGGGCCGCCCCGCGCGCCGTGGACCCACGAGCCTGACTCGCTAGAATCGGCGGAGATGTCACGCGAAGAGCGCCGCAACTACGAGCGCATGATGAAGAACATGGAGCGCGGCCCCGCGCTCCCGCCCGCCGCTCGGGCGCGCGCTGAGCGCAAGGCCGCCCGGCGCGCGCAGCGGGCCGCAGCCAGCAGCCCGGGCGCGCTCTCCGCCCGCGTCTGGATCCGCAGCGTCCTGATCGCGGTCGCCATCGGTTTTTTGGCCTTCAGCGTCCAGTGGCCCAACATGCCGGAGGCAGCGTACGTCGGTCTCGCTGCCGCGACCGGCGCGCTGGCGCTCCTCATCGGCCTTCAGCTCCTCGGCCGCCGCCGCGTGCCACCCGCGGCCTGATCGCCGCGCGCCGTGGCGCTCGTCACGCTTCTCGCCGCGGTCCTGGCCGGCTACCTGCTCGGCGCGATTCCCTCCGGAGTCCTGGTGGGCCGGCTCAGAGGCATCGACCCGCGAACCGCCGGCTCCGGTCGCACGGGGGCCACGAATGCGCTACGGACGGTCGGACCGGTCGGGGCCGTCGCCGTGCTCGCGATCGATGTGGGGAAGGGAGCACTGGCCGTGGTCACGGGGGCATGGGTGGCGTCGCTCCTGGGTGGTGTCGAGGGCTGGGCAGGTGCCATGGGCGGGATCGGGGCCGTGGTGGGGCACATTCGCTCGGTGTTCATCGGCTTCACCGGGGGCCGTGGTGTGGCCACCGGCGCGGGAGCGATGCTCGTCCTCGCGCCGCTCGCCGTCGTGCTGGCGGTTCCCGTGCTTGCGCTGGCGGTCTGGCGCACGCGGTACGTCTCCCTCGGATCCATCCTGGCTGCCGTGACGGTGGCCCTCGGCACCATCCTGCTCGCGTCGCTCGGCGCGGTCGGGGACGAGGCGGTGGTGGCGGGGGCGGTCATCGGAGTCATCGTCGTGCTCGCGCATGCCGATAACATCAGGCGACTGCGAAGCGGGTCCGAGCGGAGGTTGGGAAGTGGCTGAGCGCGCGCGCACGAGCGTGGGGAGCCTGCCGAACATGCTCGGCCTCGCCCGGATCGTGGCGACGCCGGTCGTGGTCGGCCTGCTGCTGCTGGACTGGCCCGGAAGTGACCTCGCGGCCGCGGTGCTGTTCGCTGCTGCGGCGTTCACCGACTACCTCGACGGCAGGATCGCACGCGCTCGCGACCAGGTGTCGCCGCTGGGCGTGTTCATGGACCTCGCGGCCGACAAGGTCCTCGTGGCGGGCGTGCTGATCGCGACCGTCGAGGTCGGCCTGGTGCCCACCTGGATCGCGGCGACGATCGTGCTTCGCGAGTTCATCGTCCAGGCGGTGCGGCAGCTGGCGGCGGCCGATGCCGTCGTGATCAGCGCCGGAGCGCTCGGGAAGGCGAAGACCGCCGCCACGCTGGCCGGCCTCTTCCTGGTCCTGCTCGCCGCGGACGCGAGCTCCGGCGGGCCGTTGTCGACGGCCGATGCGGAGGACGCTCTCCGCGCGGCCGGCCACTGGACGCTCGTCGCCGCCACCGCCCTGACCGTGCTCTCCGGCCTGGACTACCTGCGCGGGGCGTGGCCGCTGCTCACCGGGGACGAGTGACCCGCCTGATCACTTGATGAGCTTGCGCTCCATCTGTCGCATCGCGATCCAGAGGCAGATGGCGAAGAACACGACCAGGTAGATCAGGTCCCACGCCTGGCCGATGCCGAGCATCCCGGTGGAGAGGCCGCGGATGAGGTTGATGCCGTGGTACAGCGGCGTGAGCTGGATGACGGCCACCAGCCAATCCGGAAGCACCGACTCGATCGGGAAGAAGGTGCCGCTGAACAGGAACATCGGCATCACGATGAGGCCCATTGGCACGTCGAAGTCGTTCACCGTGCGAAGGTACGACGTGCCGGCTAGGCCGGCCGCCGCGAACGCGGCCGCCACGAGCAGGGCGGCGGGGACCATGAGGATGCCCCACGGCGACAGGACCAGCCCCATGACCGCCATGATCACGAACATGGCCACGGCGTACAGCGCGGCGCGCATGAGTGCCCACAGCATCTCGCCGATGGCGATCTCGGTGATGCCCATCGGCGTGGCGAGCACGCCGTCGTACGTCTTGGCGTAGTTCAGCTTGAAGAAGACGTTGAAGATCGTCTCGAACACCGCCCCGTTCATGGCGGCGGTGGCGACCAGGGCGGGCGCCACGTACGCCGCGTAGGCGACGACCTGGCCGTTCGGCAGCGGCACCTCGCGCACGATGCCGCCCAGACCGAGGCCGATCCCCAGCAGGTAGAAGATCGGCTCGAACACGCCCGACAGGATGATGATCCACTGGTGGCGGTAGACCATGATGTTGCGCTCCACCAGCCGCCTGGACCGCCAGACGCGGGCCCATGCGGTGGACAGTCCACCGCCCGGCTGTGCGGGCTGCAGCGGCTGGGCCGGCCGTGCGACGGTCGCCATCAGCCGGCCATCCGACGCGTCAGCGTCCGCTCGGCGAGGAGCGCGCCGACGGCGAACATGACGAGCAGGTACGCCAGGTGGATCGGCGCGGTGACCGGGTTCAGCTGGCCCAGGATCGAGCCGCGGATCAGCTCGACACCGTGGTAGAGCGGCGTGGCCCAGGCCACAGCCCGCAACGGCTCCGGCAGGTTGGTCAGCGGGAAGAACGTGCCGCTGAACAGGAACAGCGGGTTGATGACGAAGCGGAAGATGGCGCTGAAGCCGACGTCGTTCTTCTGGGTCGCGGTGAACGCGATCAGGCAGGCGCTGAACGCGACGCCCACCAAGACGGCGAACGGAACGGCCAGGACGGCGGTCGGGGACCGCGGGATGCCGAAGATCGTCAGCACCAGCAGGAAGACCGCCGCCAGCGAGCCGATGCGGAACGCGGTCCACGCCAGCTCACCACCGACGATGCTGCGGATCCCCACGGGGGTGGAGAGGATCGCCTCGTAGTTCCGGCCCCACATGATCTTGTTCATGATCGGGTAGGTCGACTCGAAGGTGGCCGTCTGCATCGCCATGGCCGCCAGCAGGCCGGGGCCCAGCCAGTCGATGTACGGGACGCCCCCGAAGGCCTCGAGGCTTTGGGGCGTCAGAAGGGCGCCGATCCCGATGCCCATGGCGGTCAGGAACAGCACCGGCTGCAGGAAGCCGAAGGCCAGCGATCGATGCCACAGGCGCTTGTAGACCAGCCAGTTGCGCTGCCAGACGCGGCCGGACGAGGCGAGCGCGGTCATCGCGTCACTCGACCAGGGAGCGGCCGGTGAGGCGCAGGAAGACGTCCTCCATGCTGGCGCGGCGCACCAGCGCGCTCTCGATCGGAATCTCGCGCTGGTTCACCTGCTCCAGGGTGTGCTCGCCGTTGTCGGTGTAGAGCAGCAGCCGGTCCGGCAGATCCTCGATCCGGTCCGCGAGCCCGTCGAGCTTGCCGTCCAGCGAGCTGCGGACGGCATCGGTGAAGCGCAGCTCCAGGACCTCCTTGGTGGCGTGCCGGTCGATGAGCTGGCGCGGCGACCCCTCGGCGACGATCTTCGCCTTGTCCATCACCACCAGGTGGTCGCAGAGCTGCTCCGCCTCGTCCATGTAGTGGGTGGTGATGATCAGCGTCGCACCGCCGCGCTTGAGCTGGTACAGCCGCTCCCACAGGAGGTGGCGTGCCTGCGGATCGAGCCCGGTGGTCGGCTCGTCCAGGATGACGAGGTCCGGCTCGTTGATGAGCGCGCGGGCGATCGTCAGCCGCCGCTTCATGCCGCCGGACAGTGGCTCGACCTGGTCCTTTGCCCGCTCGGCGAGCTGGACGAACTCGAGCAGCTCATCGGTCCGCCGGTTGGCCACGTCCCGCGGGATGTCGAAGTAGCGCGCGTACATCTCCAGGTTCTCGCGCACCGTCAGCTCGGTGTCGAGGTTGTCGATCTGCGGCACGACGCCCAGCCGCGCCTTGATCTGGCGTGCGTGCGTGCGCGGGTCCATGCCGATCACGCTCAGCGTCCCGTCCGTGAGCGGGCTGGAGCAGGCGATCATCCGCATCGTGCTCGTCTTTCCCGCGCCGTTGGGGCCGAGGAACCCGAACGCCTTTCCGGGGCGCACGTCGAAGTCCACGCCGTCGACGGCGGTGAAGCCGTTCGCGTAGCGCTTCGTCAGGCGGCGGGCATGGACGAGGGACGTCTGGTCGATCATGGGGCTCGCCATTCTAGACGGATCCGGGCACCGAAACTCATCGCCGGATGATGCCCGGCGTACCTGACAGGCCGCGTCAGGAACCGGAGCAGAACGCCCTAGACGGCGGTCCCCGCCGGCTGCTCCTCGGTTGAGGGATCGGCGACCGGCATGCCAAGACCCTCGGCGACACGCCGGCCGTAGTCCGGATCGCAGCGAGTGAAGTGCTCGACCATCGCGGCCCGGATGCGGGCCTCGCACTGAGATAGCGCGTCGACGAGGTTCAGCACCAGGTCGTCGCGCTCCCAGTCCGGCATGGTGCGATACCGCTCACCGGCCTGCCCGTAGTCGTTGCGGCGGGACAGGTGCTGGCGCCCGACCCGGCCCTCGACCCACGGCTGGTGCTCCGGCCCGATGTCGGTGGCCTCGTGAAGCCCGCCGGTGATGGACGGCTCGTAGTTCACGTGCGGGTTCGAGCCGGTGCGGTCGACGTGGTAGCTCATCTGGCCGCCGCGCTGGTTCGTGGCAGCCGGAGCGATCGGCGCATTGATGGGCAGCTGCAGGTAGTTCGGGCCGACGCGGTATCGCTGCGTGTCCGAGTAGCTGAACGTGCGGCCGACCAGCATCTTGTCGTCGCTGAAGTCGATGCCGTCGACGAGGACACCGGTGCCGAAGGCGGCCTGCTCGTTCTCGTTGTGATGGTCGCTGACGTTGCGGTTCAGCGTCATCATGCCCACGCGACGCAGCGGGAACTGCTCCTCGGGCCAGATCTTCGTGTCGTCGAGCGGGTCGAAGTCGAGCTCGGGATGCTCGCCGTCCTCCATGATCTGCACGCAGAACTCCCACCGCGGGTGGTCGCCGCGCTCGATCGCGTCGTAGATGTCCCTCGACGCATGGCCGAGGTCCGTCGCCTGGATCTCATTGGCCTGGGCCTGGGTCAGCGACTCGACACCCTGCTGCGTCCTCCAGTGAAACTTGCACAGCACGGCCTCGCCATCGGCGTTCACGAGCTTGTAGGTGTTCACACCGGCGCCGTCCATGTGGCGGTAGTCCTTCGGAATGCCTCGTGGACTGAAGAGCCACGTGAGCATGTGCATCGACTCCGGCGTCTGGCTCATGAAGTCGAAGATGCGGTTCGGCTCCTGGCGGAACGTGATCGGGTCTGGCTTCAGCGCATGGATGACGTCCGGGAACTTGATGGCGTCGCGGATGAAGAACACCATCAGATCGTTGCCGACGAGGTCCCAGTTGCCGTCCTCCGTCTTGAACTTCGTCGCGAAGCCGCGCGGATCGCGCGCCGCCTCGGAGGAGTCCCGGCCGCCGATGACGGTGGAGAACCGCACCACCATCGGCGTGCGCTTGCCCTTCTCCGTCAGCACCTTTGCCCGTGTGTACCTCGCCGCCGGCTCGTCACCAATGGTCCCGTACGCCTCGAATTCGCCGTGCGCGACGAAGCCACGGGCGTGGACCACGCGCTCCGGGATGCGCTCGCGGTCGAAGTGGCTGATCTTCTCGAGGAAGTGGTAGTTCTCGAGGGTAGCCGGCCCGCGCTCGCCGACCGTCCGCTGATTCTGGTTGTCGTAGACGGGGTGGCCCTGGCGGGTGGTGAGGTGACGGGCAGGCTCGCCGGAGGGGCCCTTGCCGTCGCCGCCCTCGGACGGCGTTCGCATGTCGTCGGTCATGAGCGGGCTCTCCTCTGGGCGGTCGGAACGGGTGGGACGCTCAGGCTACTACGCTCACTTCTGGGCCGTCGAACCGCGGCGGAGACGTCCCGGTGACGGCGGCTCACGACAGACGCCGTCGACTACAGTCCGGCGGCGAGGGAGTCGGCGCGGGGGTCCGCGCCGCCCTGGTAGGTCCCGTCGGGCAGGCGCCGGATCATCTGCGCCCAGCCCATGAGCGGCGTCCGCGGCTCCAC
>JASLBU010000230.1 GCA_030146365.1 Candidatus Limnocylindria bacterium
CAGGCGCCACGGTGAGCGGCACGGTCCTCGGCGAGGCGCTCGGGCCGAAGCTCATCGTGTTCAAGTTCAAGCAGAAGGCCACCTACCGCCGCAAGAACGGGCATCGCCAGCACCTGACGCGCGTGCGGATCGACGGCATCAACACGAGCGATGGCGGGCGAGGCGAGACGGCGTCCGCGACCGATGGGCAGGGCGAGGCGAAGCCGAAGCGCACCCGGAAGCCGGCCGCCGACAAGGCTGAGGCCGAGGCCGAGGAGTAACCGATGGCACACAAGAAGGCTGGCTCGTCCAGCAAGAACGGGCGCGACAGCGCCGGCAAGCGACTCGGCGTCAAGCGCGGCGACGGGCAGTACGTCCTGTCCGGGACGATCATCGTCCGCCAGCGCGGCAGCACCTTCAATCCCGGCCAGAACGTCGGGATGGGTCGGGACTACACGCTGTTCGCGACCGCCGACGGCAAGGTTCGCTTCACCCACGAAACCCGCAACAAGAAGCGTGTCAGCATCGAGGCCGGGCCGTACCAGTCCGCTCTTGGCCAGTCCGCCTGACGCACACCGGAGCACCATTTCAATGAAGGCCGACATCCACCCCAGGTACCAGCAGGCGAACGTCCACTGCGTGTGTGGCAACGAGTTCACCGTTGGCTCCACCACCGACACGATTCGGGTCGACGTGTGCAACAAGTGCCACCCGTTCTTCACGGGCACGCAGAACATCGTCGACACGGCGGGCCAGGTCGAGCGCTTCCAGAAGCGACTCGAGCGCTCGCTCCGCTGAGCATCCCCGTGCGCCGGCGCCTCACCGGGTGGCCGGCGCACTTCGCGCCCCACCTCCTCTTCCTCATCCCCGAGCTGCTGATCGCGGCCGGGCCGCTGGTGATCGGCGCGGTCACCGGTCCCGACGGTCGCCGCCGGTTCCGGATGCCGGACTTCTTCTACGGCGGCCAGGCGCTGATCGAGGGCGTCATGATGCGCGGCCGCACCACCGTCGCCATGAGCGTCCGCCCGCCGTCGGGCGAGATCCGGACGATGTCCGAGCCCCTTCCGGCAGCCCTCTCCGCCGATCGGAAGCTCATCAAGATCCCGTTCCTGCGGGGCATGTTCGTCCTCTACGAGACCCTGGTGATCGGGACCCGCATGCTGATGCGGTCGGCCTCGATCGCCGCCGAGGACGAGGACATCGAGCTCGGCAAGGGCACGATCGCGCTCACGATGGTCTTCAGCCTTGGCTTCGCCATCGGGCTGTTCTTCCTCCTGCCGCTGTTCCTGTCCACCTTCGCCGAGGAAGCGGCCAACTCGGACTTCATCGCGAACCTGGTCGAGGGCGCTATCCGGCTCGCGCTGTTCATCGGCTACATCGCCGTCATCGGTCTGATGCCCGACATCAAGCGCGTGTTCGCCTACCACGGAGCGGAGCACAAGGCCATCACCGCCTACGAGCACGACCGCCCGCTCACCCCGGAGGAGGTCGACGCCTTCGGCACCGCGCACACGCGCTGCGGGACGACGTTCATCCTCATCGTGGTCGTGATCAGCATCTTCTTCTTCAGCCTCATCCCGCGCGCCGGGGTGCCGCTGTGGGCGCTGTTCCTGAGCCGCATCGTCCTCGTGCCGATCATCGCGGCCTTCGCCTATGAGCTCGTCCGCTTCGGCGCCCGCCACTACGGGAACCCGCTGGTGCGCGCGGTCTACCAGCCCGGCCTCTGGCTCCAGTCGCTCACCACTCGGCCACCCGATCGGTCGATGCTGGAGGTCAGCATCGCGAGTCTCGAGTCCTGCCTGGAGGCGGACCGCCGAGCATCGGCCGCCGCACCGACGCCCGCGCCCTCGGCATGATCGACCGGCTCGCCGAGCTGGAGGCGCGCTACGACGAGATCTCCCGCCTGCTGTCGACGCCCGAGGCGGCCGCGAATCCCGCCCAGCTGGCGGATCACGGCCGCGAGCTGTCGCGCCTCGAGCCCGTCGTGCGCGGCCTCCAGGAGTGGCGCGCGATCCGTGAGGAGCTCGACGGCGCCCGCGTGATGGCAGAGGACCCTGACGACGAGATGCGGGCGATGGCGCGTGACGAGATCGAGCGCCTCGCCGCACGATCCGACGAGCTGGAGGGCGAGCTGCGGCTCCTTCTCATCCCGACGGATCCGAACGACGCTCGCGACGTGATCGTCGAGGTGCGGGCCGGCGCCGGGGGAGACGAGGCCGCGCTCTTTGCCGCCGACCTGTTCCGGATGTACGCCCGCTACGCCGAGCGCCGGCGCTGGAAGATGGAGGTGATGACCACCTCGGAGTCGGAGGCGGGAGGTGTGAAGGAGATCATCGCGGAGGTCCGCGGCGATGGCGCCTATTCACGCCTGAAGTACGAGTCAGGTGTCCACCGCGTGCAGCGCGTGCCGGCGACCGAGGCGCAGGGCCGAATCCACACCTCCACGGCCACCGTCTCCGTCCTGCCTGAGGCGGACGAGGTCGAGGTCCAGATCGACGAGAAGGACCTGCGCGTCGACGTCTACCGGTCCAGCGGGCCCGGCGGGCAGTCGGTGAACACCACCGACTCGGCCGTGCGGATCACGCACCTGCCAACCGGCCTGGTGGTGGCCATCCAGGACGAGAAGTCGCAGCACAAGAATCGGGCCAAGGCGATGTCCGTGCTTCGCGCGCGGCTGCTGGAGGCGGAGCAGGACCGGCAGGCGGCCGAGCGCGGGGAGGAGCGGCGGTCGCAGGTGGGCACCGGAGAGCGCAGCGAGAAGATCCGTACCTACAACTTTCCGGACGACCGGGTCACCGACCACCGCATCGGGCTGACCGTCCACAACCTTCCCGGGCTGCTCGAGGGTGACCTCGATCGCGTGATCGAGCCGCTCGTCGCCGCCGACCAGGCTCGCCGGCTCGCGGCGCTCGGTGACGAGGGAACGTGACCGGCCTCGCTCGCCTCGACACGCTGACCGTCGGTGCGGCGGTGCGCGAGGCGACCCTGCGTCTGCGCGACGCCGGCTCGCCGAGCCCGCGGCTGGACGCCGAGCTGCTCGTCGCGCACCTGGCGGGCCGAGACCGCAGCTGGCTGCTCGCGCACCCGGAGGAGGCGGTCATGGACCCGGTCGGCCTGTCGTCGGCCGTCGACCGGCGCGCCGCCGGTGAGCCGATCGCCTATATCCGCGGCTTTAAGGAGTGGCGGTCGCTCCGGATCCGGACGGATCGGCGCGCGCTCATTCCGCGTCCGGAAACGGAACTGCTCCTCGATGCGGCGATCACGGACATCAGCGCCCGCATGGCCAGCGGCGACGCGCCGATCGTCGCCTGGGAGCTGGGCACCGGCTCGGGGGCGCTGGCCGTCGCCATCGCCCTCCGCTTTCGCGAGGCCCTGGCGCTCGGACGCCTTCGCCTGGTGGCCAGCGACCTCTCGGCCGAGGCGCTCGAGCTCGCCGCGGAGAATCTGCAGGCGCAGGGGGTCGAGTCGCTCGTGGACGTTGCGTGCGCCGACCTTCTC
Source organism: Candidatus Limnocylindria bacterium (assembly GCA_030146365.1). Lineage (GTDB taxonomy): Bacteria > Chloroflexota > Limnocylindria > QHBO01 > QHBO01 > JACDBZ01. The sequence continues at coordinate 3,478 of JASLBU010000230.1, forward strand.
GGGCCTGCCGGCGTGACGCTGCCGCGGCCCGACGTGGTCGTCGCGAACCTGCCGTACGTCCCCAGCGCCGCCATCCACGGGGCGGCCGGCTCGCTGGCCTTCGAGCCGCGCACGGCGCTCGACGGCGGTACGGACGGGCTCGATGTCATCCGGAGGCTGCTCGACGACCTGCCTCGACGGGTGGCGCCCGCAGCGACCGTGCTGCTCGAGATCGGCCATGGTCAGGCGGATGCTCTGCGGCGTCTCGCCGGGGCGGCGCCGGTGCTCGTGGACCGGGACCTCGCGGGGATCGAGCGCGTCGCTCGACTCACCACTCGCGGGGCACCGTCATGACGGAGATCCTGCCGCCCACGGACGAGGGGTTGGCGCGTGCGGCCGCGTTCCTGGCCGACGGCGCGGTCGTCGCCTTCCCGACCGACACGGTGTACGGCGTCGGCGTCGCCGCGACGCGGCCGGATCGGCTCGCGGCGCTGTTCGAGCTCAAGCGGCGACCGCTCGACCGCCGCATCCCGATGCTGGTGGCGGGCCTCGAAAATCTCGCGGAACTCGGCTATCCGCCGAACGAGCAGGCTCGGGCGCTGGCCGCGGCCTTCTGGCCCGGCGCCCTGACCGTCGTCCTGGCCGGCGTCGAAGGGCGCACCCAGGCGTTCCGGGCCCCCGACCATCCGGTCGCGCTCGCCCTCATCCGCGCGGCAGGGCCGATCTACGCCACCAGCGCGAACATCTCGGATCAGCCGGACACGCTGGCGGCCGACGAGGTGCAGGTGGCCTT
>JASLBU010000241.1 GCA_030146365.1 Candidatus Limnocylindria bacterium
CGTGCTGGCCTTCGCGCCGCCCCGGACCGCGTTCGCCATTCAGCGCTACGCCCAGTACGGGGTCATCCTGCTGCTGCTGCTGGTGTTCCTCCCGAACTCGCCGCTGGGTCTGATGTTCGGGCTTGTGCGTCAGCTCACGCGGGCGCTGACCGGTGCATAGGGTTCGGCAGTTCGTGGCGCACGTCACCGCGCAGGTCACGCCCGAGGAGGCGATGCTGGCGACGCGACTGCTGCCCGTGGACGCAGCGCGCCTGTTCGCCCAGATGCCCGTGGCGGACCAGCGCCACGCGCTCGACGTCGCGGAGCGCCTGCTCGCGGCGGGGAACGACGATCCGGATCTGCTCGCCGCGGCGCTCCTCCACGACGTGGCGAAGGGACACCGCATGCGGCTCTGGCATCGGGTCGGAGGCGTGCTGCTCGCGCGGATCGCGCCGGGCGTGCTGCGGAGCCTGGCGGCGGCGGATCAGCGCTCATGGCGCCATGGCTTCCATCTGTACCTCCACCATGCCCGCCTGTCGGCCGACCTCGCGATCGCGGCCGGCGCGACGCCCCGGGCGGCCCGGTTCATCCGCGGCGAGCCGCGCCCCGAGGACGTGCAGCTCCTGCAAACCCTGACGGTCGCGGATGACGCATCCTGAGCAGATGCAGCCGATCCCCGTGCAGCCCGAGCCAGCCGTCCCAGTGGCCATCGGGTCCCAGGAGTTCACGCTGGCCCTGCCGGTGTTCGAGGGGCCGCTGCAGCTCATGCTCCATCTCATCGAGTCGCGGCAGCTCGACATCCTCACCGTGCCGCTGGCCGACGTGGCCGATGCCTACGTCCAGCACCTCGCGCGGAACCCTGTGGACACGGCCAACCTCTCCGAGTTCGTCTCGACGGCCGCCCAGCTGATCCACCTCAAGTCCCGCCGCATGCTGCCGAGCGAGCCGCTGCCCCCGATCCCCGAGGGCGCCGACGAGCCGGACGAGGAGGAGCTGCGGCATCGGCTCATCGAGTACCGGGCGCTTCGCGACGCGGCGGCGGAGCTCGGCGCCCGCGACGGTGTGGCGCCCGTGATGCGCCGTGAGCCGCGAGAGGCCGACCTCCCGGAGGTCCCGGCCGAACCGATTCCCGTGGCGGTGCTCGTCGGCGCAATCGAGGCGCTGGCCGCCATCCCCGAGCCGGTCCCTCCCCCGGCCGCCGTCGTCCCGCGAGAGATCACGATCGGCCAGCAGATCGCGGTGCTCCGTGACGCGCTTGCCGGGGGCGGGCGGATCCTGCTCCAGACGATCCTCGCGCGCTGCGCGTCCCGCACAGAGGCCGCGGTCACGTTCCTCGCCACCCTCGAGCTCGTCCGGCGGCGGCAGGTGCGGGCGGAGCAGCACGACATTTTCGGCCCGATCGTCATCGAGTCGCTACCGCGGAGCGGCGCGTGACCGGGCACGGCGCGAGCGAGGATCCCACCGTCTACCTGGAGGCGCTCCTGTTCATCGCGGAGCGCCCGCTCGCGACCGCCGAGCTGGCGGAGCTCGCCGGCGTGCCGCGCCTCCAGGCGGAGGCAACCCTCTCCGCGCTCCGCGAGCGACTCGAAGAGGACCAGCGCGGGCTTCGCGTCCAGCAGCACGACGATGCATGGCAGCTCGTGACGGCGCCAGAGGTCGGCAGCCGGCTGGCGGCCTATGCCGCTCGAGAGGAAGCTCGGCTTTCGCCCGCGGCGCTCGAAGCACTGGCCGTCGTCGCGTATCGGCAGCCGTGCACTCGGGGCGACGTCGAGCGCGTGCGGGGCGTTGACTCCGATTACGTGATGAGGTCGCTTCTCCACCGCAGGCTGATTGCCGAGGTCGGTCGCCGGGACACTCCCGGCCGGCCGGTCCTGTTCGGGACCACGTTCACGTTCTTGGAGCGCTTCGGCCTCACGTCGATCGACGATCTTCCACCGCTGTCGACGCAGGCCGCGCAGCTGGCTGCGCTCGTGGGCTCCGGGGAGCCATCGACGGGCGATGCCGGCTGAGCGGCTCCAGAAGCTGATCGCGCGGGCAGGCATCGCCTCCCGTCGCAAGGCGGAGCAGCTGGTGGCCGACGGTCGCGTGAGCGTCAACGGCGCGCGAGCGACGCTCGGCGACTCGGCCGACCCCGCCCGTGACCGGGTGGAGATCGACGGGCGACCGCTCGAGGGACGGCCCGCGCCCGTTCACCTGGCCATCCACAAGCCACGCGGGTACGTGTCGTCGGCGCGCGACGAGCGGGGTCGACGGTCCGTGGTCGCACTGGTCGATGTCGGAGTGCAGCGCCTGTGGCCGGCCGGACGGCTGGACGTCGAGTCGGAGGGGCTCATGCTGCTCACGAACGACGGCGAGTGGGCCAACCGCGTCCTGCATCCGCGCTACGAGAACGAGCGGGAGTACGCGGCGCTGGTCAACCCGCAGCCGTCACGGGGCGACCTGAACCGGTTGCTCAACGGCGTCCCGCTCGAGGACGGGCCGGCTCACCTGCTCTCGGCCCGGCATCTCCCACCGCCGCCGGAGGTGGAGCGGGACCGCGCCGAGGTCGGCGCGTGGCTGCGCGTCCGCATCGGCGAGGGGCGCAAGCGGGAGGTGCGCCGGCTGTTCGAGCACATCGGCTGCCGCGTGGAACGCCTGGTGCGCACGCGGATCGGGGCCCTGACCCTGGCGGGCCTGCGCGAGGGGGAGTGGCGGCGCCTGCGGCCGCCAGAGGTCGCCGACCTGTCCGGGGACCCTCGCAGGTGACCCGGCGCATCGCGATCGACGGTCCGTCGGGCGCCGGCAAGTCCACCGTCGGCCACGCCCTGGCACGCCGGATCGACGCCACGTTCGTCGACACCGGCCTCATGTACCGCGCGCTGACCCTCGCCGCACTGGAGCGCGGCGTGAGCGTGGACGACGGGCCGACACTCGGGCACCTCGCGGCTGGCTGCGCGATCGAAGTGGAACGCCCGGGTCCCGAACACCCGCACCGGCTGGAGACCGTGCGGCTCGACGGCAGGGATGTGACGGACGACGTTCGGGCCCCCGCGGTGGATCGCGCCGTCAGCTCCGTGAGCCGCCACGCTGAGGTGCGCGACGCGATGCTCTCGGTCCAGCGTGCGGCCGCTCTCCGGGGCGACACCGTGATGGTCGGCCGCGACATCGGGACGGTGATCCTGCCCGATGCGAGCCTCAAGGTGTACCTCATCGCGGATGCGCCGATCCGCGCCGCGCGCCGCGCGATGGAGATGGGCGACCCGTCCCGCGCGCCGGCGTACCTCGAGGAGATCCAGCGCCGCGATGCCGCCGACGCGGGCCGCGAGGTCGCGCCGCTTCGTCAGGCTGCCGGAGCGCTCGTGCTCGATACGGGGGCGCTGGGTGTCGACGAGTGCGTCGCCACGATCCTGGCGGAGATGGAGGAGATCGGTGCGTAGGTGGTTCTATCACCCGGGCGCGGCCTTGATCGGCTTCGTCTCACGCCTGCTGTGGGGCGCCCGGATCGAGGGCACCGAGCACCTGCCGCGCAGCGGGCCCTTCATCCTGGTGTGCAACCACTGCTCGAACCTCGACCCGCTGATGATGGGCTGGGCCAGCGGCCACCAGATCGGCCGGGTCGTGCACTTCATGGCAAAGATCGAGATGCGCGGGTGGCCGGTCATCGGCTGGCTCGCCACCCAGTCCGGCGTGTACTTCGTGCGACGCGGGGAGCGGGATCGCGCCGCGCAGGCCTTCAGCCTGGAGA
>JASLBU010000283.1 GCA_030146365.1 Candidatus Limnocylindria bacterium
CGCCTCCGGGCGGGTGAACCTGGTGCGCGCCCTGAGCCGCTTGTCGAGCCCCTCGCGCGCCTCCAGCCGGTCCGGATCGTTGTGCTTGATGAGCCGATGCGATGCGTCGAGGATCGACTGCCGGCTCCGGTAGTTGTCGACCAGCACCACGCTCGCCGCCTTCGGGTACGCCTGCCGGAAGCCGAGGATGTTGCCGAGCGCCGCCCCGCGGAAGCGGTAGATGCTCTGGTCGTCGTCGCCGACGACCGTCACGTTGCCGTGCTCCTCGGCAAGCAGCTGCACGATCTCCCACTGGGCGTGGTTCGTGTCCTGGAACTCATCGACCAGGATGTACCGATAGCGCCGCCGCTCTTCGGCCAATACGGCCGGATGGTCCCGCAGGAGGCGGAGGGCCAGGCTCACCTGGTCACCGAAGTCGAGCCGATCGTTCGCGCGCATCAGCCGCTCGTAGGCCGCGTAGGTCTCGGCCAGCTCCGTCTGAACCGCAGCACGCTCGGCAAGCTCGGCGTCGCCCGGGTCCGCGGCGGCGGCATCGGCCAGGCGGCGCGCGGCGGCCAGGTATTCGGCCGGGCTGATGTCCTCGTCGCGCAACCGACTGATCAGCGTGACGAGGGCCGACAGGAAGCGCGTGGGGTCGCCCAATGGACGGTATCGGTCCAGGGGCAACTCGAACAGGTGCTCGCGCAGGAAGATGATCTGCTCGGCGCGCGACAGGACCGTCGAGCGGTCCGACAGGCCGGCCTCCAGGGCGTGCTCGCGCAGCAGCCGATCACCGAAGGCGTGGAAGGTGCTGATTTGCGCGTCGTTGTGGCCGTAGGGCACCAGGCGATCGACGCGTTCGATCATCTCGAAGGCGGCCCGATCGGTGAAGGTCAGGGCCAGCACCTCGGACGGCCGTGCCCGCTTCTCGGCGATGAGCCAGGCGATGCGCCGCGTGATCACCGTCGTCTTGCCGGTCCCCGCGCCCGCCACGATGAGCAGCGGGCCGTCGCCATGGGTGACCGCCTTGCGCTGACGCGCGGTCAGGTCGGCGAGCAGCGGCGGTTGGATTCGGAGATGCGGCCGGCGGGGTCGAATCGCCGGGACCAGCTCCTCGAAGATCGGGAGCTGATCTGGCGACGGGACGACCGGTGGCATCTCATCGATGGTAGCGGAGGACCGATTCACCCCGCCGTTATCACCCGCGTATCCGGGCCTGAGCGCTGTAGCGCCGAGCGTGGGAGGCGGGGCGTTTCGCCCCGACTTATCCGACCGTTTCACGAGGGCATCGTCGACGAGCATCGTGACGGCTCTCGTGTCGCAAGCATACGGAAGCCGCCGCTATCCCGACTTGCCGAACCGACCGTCTAGCGGGTCGGCGGGGCGGCCCTGTTCTTCTTCTACGTCGAGCCGGCCATCACCAAGCTGGGTCCCGATGCGGAGAAGTTCGTCGACGAGGTCATCAACCGCCGCAAGGCCCCGATCTACTTCGCGACGTTCTCGACGCTGACGGTTCTTGCGGGAGTGATCCTCTACTGGCGCGACTACGGTGGCATCGATACGTCGCCGACCGGCTTGGCGTTCGGACTCGGCGGCCTGGCGGCGATCATCGCCTGGCTCGGAGGGAATCTCCTCATTCCGAAGACGCTCGGTCAACTCGGCGGCATCGGCGCCGAAATCAAGGCTACCGGCGGGCCGCCATCCGACGCGTTGATGGCGCGCATGCACGCGACCCAGGAGCGGCTTCGGCTCATCGGTCTGGTCGACATCGTCTTGCTGGTCTTTGCCGTCGTGGCCATGGCCAGCGCGAGGTACCTCTGACCAGAGGCGGAGGCATACGGAAGCCGCCGCTATCGCGACGCACCTTCCCGACCGTCTAGAACAGTCGGCGGAGTCCTTGCCGGGCTTCGCGGCGGCTCCGATGCCGGATGCTACTCCGGGTCGCTTACTGGCGGCCTATGGCGTTCCGTCCAGCTGATCGCAGATATGGGCATACCAAGCCTGGGTGAGCGGCTCGGAGCCGAGCAATCTTCCGTGCCACGTGATCTCGCCGGTATCGAGATTCAGCTCAACTCTCCCGATGACGGTCGAGCCCGTCAGTGAGCGTCCGGACAGCGTGAGATACGTCGTGCCGTGCTTCGTCTTCTCCATGTCCGGACCTGCGTCGATGAGCCGGTAGCTGCCGTGCTCGCTGGTCAACATGTTGCGGATGTTGTAGTTCGCGATGAAGTTGGTGGCGCCGGACTTCTCGTTGTGAATGATGACGTGACCGGCGCTCTCTGACACGACCGGGAATCCGCATACCTGGGTGAACAGCGCGGAATCGGCGGCGTCGTCATCCTCGAAATTGATGATGGTCGGTCTGGCGGCAGCGGCTGGCAAAACCAGCATCAGCGTCATGAGCAGAGCCAATGGGAAAATCACTAACCGTCGCATTGGAGCCGGCACCTCGTGTCCAGAGGCGGGTCGGGTTCGCCAGTGGCTCGGTGCGTCCCCCGGCGGCTATGGACATGGGCCCGCACGTCAACGCCCCCCGCGTATGCGTACTTGTAGTGCGGTGTGGAGTACTTGTGAAGGTCTGAAAGGGAAGCCGCCGCTATCCCGACGACCTTCCCGACCATGTCCAGAACAGTCGGCGGGCTACCTTCCGGCTTGGCGGCGGCTCCGAGCAAGAGCAGTGGCCCCTGGGATTCCCCAAAGGGCCACTGCCAGCGATTACGGGATTGCGGTCAGTCGCGTACCCGGCGGGTACTGACGGCCCACGCGCCCAGAGAAGTGACCACCACGAGCATCGCTGCGAGTGCCGAAACGGCCCCACTCGACGTGCCAGGTGCCGCCGTGTCGGGCAGCGCGCCGGCTGTGGGTGCCGGCGTGGGTGCCGGTGGTGCCGGCGTCGGAGCAGCCGCCACGGCAAAGTTGTACACGTGCAGCATCACCATGCCGTCTTCGTCCGCCGCCGTGTCGAGCGTGATGACGC
>JASLBU010000012.1 GCA_030146365.1 Candidatus Limnocylindria bacterium
CGCAATTCTCGCCCTGTCCGCCGCGCTGGCCGCTTGCGCACCGGGTGCATCTCCAAGTCCCACGACCAACGTGCAGGGGACCCCGGAAGTCACCGAGACGACCGAGACCACCGGCACCGAGGACACCGGCGGCACCGGTGGCGAGGCCAGCCCGAGCGACGCGATTGGCGGCGACGCCTCTCCGTCGCCCTCCTGAGGTCGATCGAACCATCCGGAACGCCGGGACCACGGTCCCGGCGTTTTCGTGCCCGGTGACCTCGCTGGGGGTAGCCCGCGTTCTGTCGTTCGGGCCGCCGTTTCTAGGCCGTTGTTAGGCGCGGCACGGTCAACGTTGCCCGCACGCCCCGTCCCGTCGTGGATAGTGGCCACGCTCGGTGCTCCGAGCAGGGCAAGGGATGGAGGTACTGGATGAGCATCATTGCATGGCTCGTGGTCGGCGCGATTGCCGGCTACCTGGCGGGGTTCCTCGTCAAGGGTGACGAGGGTCTCGGCGTCATCGGGCACATCGTGCTCGGGATCATCGGCGCTCTCGTCGGTGGTTTCCTCGCCGGGATCATTTTCGGTCGCGACTTCACGAGCGGCATCAACATCGAGACGATCATCGTCGCCACGATCGGCGCGATCATCACGGTCTTCGTGGTCAGCCAGATCATGAACCGCAGCCGCAGCGGTCGCGGCGCCGTCTGACAACGGCCGGGCTGCCCAAGGCCCGTTCGCAGCAACGCCGGGACGCCCACCGAACTTTCGGTGGGCGTCCACTTTCTCCGCGACGCGGAGACACACGAGAAGGAGCGCAATGTCGAGCATCGTTGAATCGATCGACGTCGAGGTCCCGGTCCGCACCGCGTACGACCAGTGGACGCAGTTCGAGGAGTTCCCCCAGTTCATGGAAGGCATCGAGCGGGTCGACCAGCTCGATGACACGCGCCTCCATTGGGTGGCGAGCATCGCCGGCAAGACCAAGGAGTGGGACGCGAAGATCACTGAGCAGACGCCGGATCAGCGCGTCGCCTGGACGTCCACGACAGGCGCCCCGAACGGTGGGGTCGTGACGTTCCACCGCATCGACGAGAACACGACACGCGTCACGGTCCAGATGGACTTCGAGCCGGAAGGCCCGATCGAGGGCGTCGGCGACGCGCTCGGCGTGCCCGAGCGGCGGGTCAAGGGTGACCTCGAGAAGTTCAAGCAGTTCATCGAGGGCCGCGGCGTCGAGACCGGCGCGTGGCGCGGCGAGGTCAAGCAGAACGACCTGACCTGACCGCCGATCCGCGACCCCGGGTGCGTGCGCCCCGGGGTCGTTCCATCTCACCGTCACCGCACGCACCGCCGACTCGACTGGAGCGCACCGTGAACCGGATCTACTTCGAACCAGGCGTGATGACGATGGCGTCCGGCACGGATCACGCGAGTGCGGCGGTTCCGGTCCCTGGCGCCGCGGAGGCGCTCGGACACCTGGCCGGCAGCTACGAGCTCGTCGTGCTGGGGGATGCCCCGGAGCCCGTTCTCGATGCGCTCGAGGTCCCGGTCCGCGCGCAGCGCGACATGCCGAGCGGGCCGGCGCATGGCAGCTGGCTCATCACGGATGACCCCGCGACGTGCGTGACGCGACCGCCCGGCCTCAAGACGATTCTCGTCGGGCCCCGCCGGCCACCAACCAACAAGCCGACCCTGCGGTGCGACGTCGAGGCGCGGGATCTGAGCGCCGCGGTCGTCGAGATCCTGACCCGGGAGGCGATGTCCTGATCCATCTCGCCGGCGCCTCCGGACAACGGCCCGTGAGCGCTGTTACGGCGCTGCAAGGCCGGGTCATCGGGGCGAGAGCCTCCTGAACGACGACGGCCCCTAGGCTCAGCCTATCGATCGGTCCAGCCGATCGGGCCAGCACGGATATTCCCTCAGGGAGCGCTTGTGACGGGGCGTTCCCTCTCGTTCCCACGGACGGCTCGAGCCCCCTCCTCGAGCCGTCCGTTCCTCTGTCTGCAACCCGACTGATACCGTCCCCGACCGGCAGGGCTCCGCACCGATACGGCCCCTGGCCTACGGTTGGGGCAGCTCCGGCGCCCTGGGGGCGCCACCAGCAGGGAGGTCCACTCCATGGACGACATCAAGAAGGTCTTCCGCGAAGGCGAGACCGGCGCCAAGAAGGGCATGCGGAACGCGGACGGGCACGAGGACCTGTCCGACAAGCTCGGCAACGCCGGCGACGAGGTTCGGAAGGATCTCGGCAACGCGGGCGACGACATCCGCCACAACAACGACCGGAGCACGGACGCCGACCGCCGGCTCTAGTTCTCCCCGGAGCCACGAAGACGCCCGTCGGGCCCCCCGGCGGGCGTCCGGCTGTCCGGCGGCCGGTCCCACGCACGGACGCGTAGCCGCAGAGCGCAGCCGTGCATCGGGGTGAGGCCGCGCAGGCACGAGCCGCGCCCGTGTCACACCACTGCAAGCGAGGGTCGGGCGGCAACGCTCGCCGTCCGGTCTCCGGCGCTCTACTCTGGTGCATCGTCAAGCGGGGCATGCCGCGACGCCGAGAGCGGCCGACACAAGGAGACACGCGATGACCATCCTCGATCCGACCGGTGATCCCGTGGAGGGCTCCAGCACGTCCTCCGCATCGAGCCAGCAGAGCGGCGGCGGACCGGGCGAGGTCGCCGGCCAGGTGGCCGCGAACGTCCGCGGGGCCGCAGAGACGGTCGCGGCCCGGCTCCCCGACGCCGCGGCCCAGACGCGTGCCGCGATGGACGAGGCCGCGCGCCGCATCGAGTCCGGCTCCGACGAGATGCTGACCGCGGGCACGACGCTGTCGCTCGGCCTCGCGATCGGCATGCTCGTTGGCGGCGCGCCCCGGATCCTCGTGGCCCTGGCCATGATCCCCGCTGCCGCCA
>JASLBU010000034.1 GCA_030146365.1 Candidatus Limnocylindria bacterium
ACAGGGCATCTGCCGTCACGAGCGCAACGTTGGGGTCGAATTCGGGGCCTAGGTCGAAGATCCGATCGATCCGGCTGGCGTTCAGATCCACCCGAACGATCCGGCCGTCATGAGCGCCGGCCTCGTCGGTTCCGTCGACGAAGAATTTCCCATTGCTCGGCGGTGTGCGCGCCCCGAGCACCGGACTCCCGACCTGCAGCGTCGCGATCACCGTGTTGCTTCCGGGGCGCCATAGTTGCTCGAGAGACTGGCCTGGGATGCTCCGCATAGAGCAGCCCGGGAAATCCCGGTGCGGACAGCCACCATAGGCGCCGGGATACCGAATCGGCAGGGCCCCCCATGCCGCCTCGCGCCGCCCGACCGGTTCAGCCGCCGCCCGAGCCGACGTGCTTCTCAGGCGGTTTGATCTCGATCCTTCGCGCCTTGGTCTCGGCCGCCTTGGGTACACGAAGCCGCAAGACGCCATTGGCGAAGTTGGCCTCCGCACTCTCCGGATCGACGCGGGTCGGGAACTGCACCTGGCGACTGAACCGGCCGAACTTCCGTTCGCGATACAGGTACTCGCCCTGTTCGGACTCGCTCTCGTCGCCGATCTGCCCGCGAATGCTGAGCGTCTGGTTCTCGAGCGTGATCTCAACGTCGTCGGGCTGGACGCCGGGCAATGACGCAACCACCACGAAGGCGTCCTCGGTGTTAAGGATGTCCAGCGTTGGCCAGATCTGGCCAGCGCCCGAAGCTCCGGTTGAGGTGACGAACGCATCCTGCAACAGCCGGTCCATGGCGTGGCGAAGGGACAGCGACTGCTCGCCTCGCTCGCCGAACTCACTTGAGCGGTTGTGTGTCATGAGGGTGTCCTCCCTTTGCTAAATTCGGCCGCCTCGCAACCCCATCAGCGACTGCAGCCGGGAGACCACCGTCACTCGAATCGCTCGATAATCCGCACGGTGCAGCGAGCGCAGCGATTCAGGCGACGTACCCCGAACGTTGCTGTTTGCATCGCCTTGTTGTCATTTGTGGTGGTGCACGTGTGCACCAGGCTGCCAGCCGCCGTGGGACTCCGGCTGACAGACGGTGTCGCTGTTTTGCGGCCACCATAGGTGCAACCATCAGCGCACGTAAAAGGGGACTGTAGAGTGCATGCCGCCGAGATCCGCTTCTTGTTCGCCTACGACCGTTGGGCGACCCACCGCGTCCTGGCGGTCCTCGATGGCGTTGACGCCGAGCTGTGGGGGCGGCCGAACCGGATCGGGGATCGCGGCTTAGGCGGCATCCTGTTTCACCAGTACGCCGCCGCGCTCCGCTGGCGGCTCGCATTGCAATCCGAGGGTGAGGCCGAGTTGCCTCAGCCCGAAGGCGAGCCGCTCCCGACGATCGCGGAGATCCGCGGGCGGTGGGGAGCCGAGTGGGCGGCGGTCGATGCCTGGCTGCCAAACCTCACCGACGGCTTCGTCTCGCATGTTCACGAGGGAGTGCCGGTTTGGCAGATGCTGGTGCACGCGATGAATCACGGTACCCAGCACCGCGCTGAGGCCGCCGCACTTCTCACTGCCGAAGGCCGATCACCCGGCGACCTCGACCTCATCGTCTACGCGGAAGACCAGGCACACCCTGGCAGCGTGCAGGCGTCAGACAGAGGATCGCCCGACAACCTATAGGGTCGGGTCGTCTCCGTGATCCGCACAGGGCGGGAGGGCAGTTCAGCTACTCCGACCCTGCTTGCGGCGGGCCGAGCGGCTCGACGGCATGGGTCCGGTCGAAATGCAGCACTACATCGAACTGTGCGCTCAGCTTGGCCTCGAAGTAGTGGCTGCTCCGCTCCGTGGCCGGCAGGTAGACGACACCGATCGCGCGTTCGAGTCGCGCGACGCCGAGCGCTTCGGCCAGCGGCGGCCTGTCGAGTCTCAGCATGAAATTATCGGACCCTGATGTGGCGACATCGTGGAAAAGCTTTTCGTAGCTCCCGTCCAGCGCGGGTCGGACCTGTTGGAGCACGGCGTCTTGGCCCCAGGCCGACGCCGCCAGAACCTCGCCGCTGTAGGTCGTGAACCCAACGCCGACTGCATCCTCGCCGTAGCGCTGCTGCACAAGGCCACCGACGGTGAGCTGGCCCCGTTCGCCCAACTCTGTCGCCGTGGCGTCTCCCACATGCGAGTTATGAGCCCATAGGACGAGCCGCGGCTCGTCCGTTCGTGACTCGAGGTGCTCGAGGATCGCCTCAAGCGTCTGCATCATGTGTCCGTCGCGCGTGTTCCACTTCTCGTTCGCCAGCGCGTAGCGCTGGGCGTTGAGCACGACGCGGGCATTCTGTATGGCGTCGAACGCCGCATCCGCCATGGGTTGTGCGGCCGTTTGGACCGACGCTGGCGTGAGCTCATCGAGCTGCTCCTGTGCTTCGGCCGCGCATGAGTCAGCGTCTGCTCGGCTCCGGGAATTCGGTTCCAACACGCAGGCATAGCGATCACGCGCCTCGGCCGCGGATGCGGCGTCAGTCGTTTCCAGATGGGCGATCACGGCGGCGGCCGACAACTCCGGCGCGTAGAGATCGAGACCGTACACGCCGACCCGTCCGGCGGACCGTGACGGAGTGATCGCGTTGTGCTCCTTCAGTGCCTCGATGAAGGCAGCGAACTCGGCGTTCCGCCACATCCAGCGTGGGAAGTCGTCGAACGCGGCGAGCGCCGCATCGGCATCCGCGTGGGCCGACTCTCCCAGCACGTACTCGTAGACTGGCCGGACGCGCGCCCAATCACCCTCGATCGCGACGGCGTCGAAGCCCTTCTCCTCGACCAGCCGGAGCGTGATCTCCGCTCGCTCGCGATAGAACTCATGAGTGCCGTGGGTCGCCTCGCCGAGCATGACGATGCGGGCGTCGCCGATCAGCGCCAGAAGACGGTCGTAGTCCTCATCCGTCCCATCCAGCGGTATGGCATCGGAAGCGATTTCGGCCACCAGGGCCTGCTGCCCGGCATCCTCGGACGCCACTGGGTCGGGGCCGGACGCCCCGGCGGTGGCCGACGGTGCTGGCACGTCACTGTCGGACCTGGTGGTGTCGGCCCGCGAGTCGCCACAGCCCGCAACGAGTGTCAGCGCGAGGAGCGCAGCCAACTTCACCAAGCTTCCCCAGATGCCTGTGTGGCCGGCGCCGATGCACGACGGGTGCCGAGCCGGCGCCGATCCGACGTCTGGCCGAGTGCAGCCGCCAATCGTGACGCCGCATGGACCAGCGCCGTGCCGCACATCCCGCTACGTGTGCCGTGTGCGCGCGTGCCCAAGCCCCTACGGCAGGAACGTCCAACCGGTCGGGCACTAAGCGTGCACATCCGTCCGGGATGAGTGCGGAGCCCCCGCGCGACCGAGAGCACCCGAGGACCGGCGGCGCCCGGCTCGTCGTCCTGCTACTCGCTGGCGCAGCCATCAGCGCCTGCTCGACAGCACCTTCACCCAGCCTGGTGCTGCCGACGGACGCACCGGAGGGTGGCTCCCCGCTCCGCGCATCGGCGGCCACAGCAGCGACCGATGCCCCGACCGGCGCGCCCGCAACGAGAGAGCTGGATCGCCAGCTGCACGACACGGAGGAAATGCGCGCCCAGCGCGAGGCGCTGGCCAGGAACGCCATCGAGCCGGTCGTGGACGACCAGCGGATCGTGGAGGCCTTCCGAACCGTGCCCCGTCACGCGTTCGTTCCGAGGGACATGCTCGCCAGCGCGTACGTGGATCGCCCCCTCCCGATCGAGGCCGGCCAGACAATCTCGCAGCCATCCCTGGTCGCGATGATGACGGAGCTTCTCGATCTCCAGCCGGAGGACCGCGTCCTCGAGGTGGGGACGGGCTCCGGATTCCAGGCAGCCATCCTGCGCGAGCTCACGGAAAGCGTCTACAGCGTCGAGATCATCCCAGAGCTCCGGGACATCGGCGCCGACGTGCTGGAACGGCTCGGATACGCCGACGTCAACATCGAGCGTCGTGATGGCTATCTCGGGTGGCCGGAGGCCGCTCCGTTTGACGCCATCGTCGTCACCGCAGCGCCGGACCACCTGCCGCAGGCCCTCGTGGAGCAGTTGAGCCCTGACGGGGGCCGGATGGTGATCCCGATCGGCCCGGTGGGCGACGTCCAGACGCTGTGGCTGGTGACGCGGAACGGCGAGGACGTGGCGATGGAGGAGGTGCTGCCCGTCCGGTTCGTGCCGCTCACTCGCGAGGACTCGTGAGGAGCGCGATGACGTACAGCCCGGCGCCGGCCCACAGCACCGCACCGAGTCCGAACGACAGCGAAACCAGCACGGCAAGCACGCCCGCGATCACCGATGCACTGCCGTTCGCCGCCCACGCCCAGGGGATCAACGCCGGATGCCCCTCGAGCGCCGCGATGCCACGTGCGAAGGGCACGCCCATGAAGAACGCCAGCGGGCCGATGAGCGCGGCGAGCCCCAGAATGCGAATCACCACCGGCTGGCCGAGCAGCGCGTGAGCCATCGCCGTCCCGCCGAACGCGGCGACGGCGGCCAGGGCCGCCGCGGCGGCCAGTGACGGCCGCCACGGGATGCGCGACGACATGACGCTTCCGAGTCCCGAGGCGACCAGCACCCCCCCGACCACGATCGCGAGCGCGAGTGCCGGTTGCCCGAGCACGAGAATCGCTCGCTGGATCAGCGCGATCTCGATTAGCAGGAACCCCAGTCCCAGCGCGGTGAAATAGACGAGCGTCGGCGCAGCACGCGGAAGACCGACCTCCGCAAGGGACGCACGGAACCGACGCGCGAGCGCGATGGGCGCCAGGACGAAGATCAGCGCGGCCACGACCGCGAACGCGAGCAGCGCGACGAGCACGAAGTAGCCGCTGCCGCCGAACGGCTGCCAGCGGCGGCCGAGGTTCTCGAGCACCTCGGGCGTCTGGTCCCAGCGGAAGAAGTGGAAGAAGAACGGCCGATCGTCGGTCGGTGGCGTGAT
>JASLBU010000051.1 GCA_030146365.1 Candidatus Limnocylindria bacterium
CGCCCTCGTCCATCACCTGGCCATCGGCAACAACGTTCCGCTCGGCAGCGTGGCACGGCTCTTTGCCCGCATGGCGCCGCGTGCGATCGTCGAGTTCGTGCCGAAGGAGGACCCCATGACCCGCCGACTGCTGGCCGCTCGCCGTGACATCTTCGACGCCTACACCGCGGACGGCTTTCGTGCCGCCTTCGGTGAGGACTTCGAGATCGTTCGCGAGGCGCCCATCACCGATTCGCCGCGAACGCTGTTTCTCCTCGAGCGCCGCTGATCGGCAGGATTCCTGACACCGTCCGTCGCGTACATCCGGGCAGAATGTCTCCCATGGCCGATGTCGCCGGCGAGCTCCAGATCCTGCCGCTCACCCGGGAGCGCCTGCCGGACCTCGCCGATCTATTCGGGCAGGGCGGCGATCCGAAGTGGTGCTGGTGTTCTTTCTACCGGGTTCGCGGCGTCGACTTCCGCACCGCGACTGCAGCAGCGAACCGTTCGGTTCTCGAGCAGGCGGTCGAGACGACCGCCGCGCAGGGACGTGCACCGGGCCTTCTCGCGTATCGCGACGGCGAGGCGGTCGGGTGGGTCAGCCTGGGGCCGCGCGACGACTTCGAGCGGCTGCGCCACTCGCGGGTGCTCGCCCCGCTGGACGATCGCCCGGTCTGGTCGATCGTGTGCTTCGTGGTTGCTCGGGAGGCCCGCGGTCAGGGAATCGCGACGGCGCTGCTCGACGCGGCGGTGAGCTATGCGAAGGAGCACGGCGCCACCCTGCTGGAGAGCTACCCGGCCGACACGGAGGGTCGCCGGATCGCCGCTGCCGAGGCCTACAAGGGCACCGTGCCGATGTTCGCGGGCGCCGGTTTCGAGGTCGCCGAACGGCGGCAGGCGAACCGGGCCAGCGCTCCGCGGCCTATCATGCGGCGCTCCGTGTGAGGCCCTGACCGGAGGGTCAGCGGGTCCGGCTAGTCCTGCTTGCGCGCGATGGCGCGCGCCAGGTCCTCCTTGCTCATCGTGGAACGCCCACGCACGTCCAGCTTCTTCGCGCGCTCGTAGAGCTCCGCCTTGGAGTTGCCCAGGACGTCGACCCCGCCGAACGTCTCGCTCCTGCCCGCACGGGCCGCTCGTCCGCTCTTCGCCGCCTGGGGATCGGAGGGACCCTTCTCGTCCTTCTCCTCCCAGTGGTCGCCGACCTTCTCGAACGAGTGCTTGAGGCTCGAGAACGCCGTCCGGTGCGCCCGCTCGCCCTCCCCGTAGCTCTCCACGGCGCTGTCGTGGGTCTCGATCCAGGTCTTCTGGGCCTTCTTCGGCGACCGCTTCAAGGTTCCCGGCAGCTCATCGCGTCCTGGCATGGTTCACCTCCTGACATCGGATCCTCGAAATCGATGCCATGCAGGATCACGACCGTCCCGGCCCTGCGTCAGCGTTCGGTCGCCACCGCCACGCTCACCTCCACGACCTCTGCTTCCAGGGCCTCGATCAGCGCCCGCGGTGCCATGTGCACGTTCAGGCCACGCGCTCCACCGCCGACGGCGACCGTATCGGCGTCCAGCGCGCTCGCATCCACCAAGACGGGCCATGCCCGGGTGGCGCCGAACGGCGTGATCGCCCCGCGCTCGTACCCGGTCACCGCGCATGCTTCCTCGGCGTCCGGCATCGACAGCCGCTTCACCCCGAGGTGAGCCCGCAGCTTCGGCCAGTCGAAGCGCCGGCCCCCGGGCACGAGTACGAAGACGTAGTCGTCCTTGTCTCGGCGCACGACCAGCGTGCGCAGCAGCGCACCGAGCGGGATGCCCTGGAGCTGCGCGCTCTCCTCCGGGCTGCGGGCTGGGATCGTCCGGACGAGCTCGAATGCGATGCCGCTCGCGGCGAGCGCAGCGGTAGCGGGCGTCACGTCAGTCAACTTGGCCCGTCCTCGCAGACAACCAGTTGATCACTACGCCGGAGCAGTGGCCAGAACGGCGGCCTCGTCCGACGACGTGGCACCGTGCATTCGACCCGACGGAGGAACGCCGGCCGAGCGCCCGGCCATCCGACGCAGTGACACTCCACGTGCCACGCCATCTGCCGGCCGCGCGCCGAATCGGTCAATCGACCACTTCGATGCGGATGCGCTTGTTGATGCGTCCCTTGCTCTCGTAGCCGGTGACCTTCACGCGTCCGATCTCGCCGGTGCTCCGAACGTGCGTGCCGCCATCGGCCTGGAGGTCGAGGCCCACGATCTCGATGGTCCGGATCTCGGTGATTCCCTCCGGCAGAAGGTTGATCTTGGTCCGGATGAGGTCCGGAATGGCGAACGCCTCCTCGCGCGGCAGGATCTGCACGCGGATCTCGCGATCGGCCTGGATCTCGGCGTTCACTCGCGCCTCGATCTCGCCGACCAGCCCGCCGGACATCGTCTCGAACTCGAAGTCCATCCGCCCCGACAGCGGCTCCATGTTGCCGCCGGTGACGGACGCGCCGTGGTCGCGCCACACCACCCCGCACAGGACGTGCAGCGCGGAGTGCGTGCGCATGAGCCGATGCCGCCGCTCCCAGTCGACCTCGGCGCTCAACTGCGTGTCGACGGCCGGAAGCTCCTCGTCCTGTGCGACCGTGTGCCAGATGTCGTCGCCGCGCTTCTTCGCGCCGGCGACGCGCCAGGAGCCTCCGGACTCAGCGATCAGCTCGCCCGCATCCGCCGGCTGGCCGCCCCCGCCGGGATAGAAGACGGTGCGGTCGAGCAGAACGGCGTGCGTCTCTGGATCGGTCTCGACGACGCGCGCCGCGCAATGCCGCGCGTAAGCGTCGGTGTAGCACAGGTTCTCGCTCACGCGGTGAAGGCTAGCGGCTCCCTCGCGTCTCGGCACCCCCGAGACCGGCACAAAGGTTTTTTTGAACGCACACGGGTGATTACGTGCCCATACGAGTTGAGCGCTCCACCTACCTGCCTCAGCACGCCTATGGGCTCGAGCGACATGTACTCGCTCCGGCTCAACGGGAGGAGATCGAATGTCCCGAGCTACCCATGTTCACCGCGTGTCGCGGGCGGCGCCGCTCGCCGTCGCGGCACTTCTGTGCCTCACCACGCTGGCCGCGGCGAATTCGCCGAACCAGCACGGTGACTGGGGCGAACCGCAGCCGGTCGTCAACGACCCTGCTGTACCCGCGGATGCAAGGGTGAACACCGCCTCCCACGATGGCTGTCCGATCGAATCCCCGGACGGACTGCAGCTGTTCATTGCCTCGCCGCGGCCCGGAACGACGGGGAAGAACGACATCTGGGTCGCCGAGCGACCGAATGTGGGGGCGGCCTGGGGGCCGATGGTCAACCTTGGTGCCCCCGTAAACAGCGTGTATCACGACTACTGCCCTACGCCGCTCGGCGGCGGCTGGCTGCTTTTCGTGTCGGATCGGCCGGCCTGCGGCGCTGATCCGAACACGGTGCCGCCGGCGGCACCAATCGGCGACATGTACATCGTCCAGCAGCGCGGAAGCGGGACGTGGACCACGCCACAGCACCTCGGGTGCTTCCCGGACGGGCCGAATTTCCTCGGGGGTGAGTTCGGGCCGTCAGTGGTGCACACCAGGGGCGGGACGTACCTGTACTTTTCGAGCACCGGGATGACGGGCCAGCACGACATCTACCGCAGCCGGCTGAACGTCGGCGGCCGGTTCGGCGCTGCCGAGGCAGTCGCCGAGCTCAACAGCGCCGCTGTCGACCAGATGCCGAACTTGAGTCTCAACGGGACCGAGATCGTGTTCGCATCCAGCAGGGGCGGCAACATGGACATCTGGACCGCAACCTTCGACCTGGCTACGGGTTTGTGGTCGACCCCGGTTGCAATCGACCAGGTGAACACGCCGGCCCCGGAGACGCGTCCGTCGCTCTCCCGAGACGGACAGCGCCTCTACTTCGGTCGCGGAAACCCGGCTGACGTCTACGTCAGCACTCGGTGAGCGTTGACGACGGCCGAGCCCGTCGTGGAGCGCCTGGCCCGGAGGGCCGCCGGACGCGATCCGGCGGCCTTCAACCGAACGCGCTCGTTGGGTTCTTGTGCATCCGACTGTGCATCCGACGAAGATTGAGTCCGTTCCCGATCTGTGCCGCCCATACGGAGTGAAGCCGGCCTACATCGCCGGCCAAGCCGAACGAGGCCATGGACACCGATCTTGTGACTCGAGCGCAGCGCGGCGACGAAGACGCCTTCGCGAGCCTTGCCCTTGCCGCCGGCGATCGGCTCCACGCGTTGGCGCACCGGATTCTGCGCGACCTCGATCTCGCCGAGGACGCTACGCAGCAGGCGCTACTCGCCATCTGGCGGGACCTTCCACAGCTTCGCGATCCGACGCGCTTCGACGCTTGGTCGCATCGGCTTCTCGTGCGCGCCTGCTACGCCGAGGGCCGCAAGGAGCGGCACTGGACGCCGAACATGCACCTGCTTCCCTCCAACGAGCCAGTGCAGGCAGATGGCTCCAGTGCTGTGGCGGACCGCGACCAGCTTGAGCGCGGCTTCCGGAGGCTTTCCATCGACCACCGGGCGGTAGTGGTGCTCCACCACTACCTCGATTGGCCACTCGACCAGGTGGCCGAGACGCTCGGCATCCCGCCCGGTACGGCCCGGTCTCGACTTCATCATGCGATGCGCGGGCTGCGCGCGGCGCTCGACGCGGACGCACGCCCGCCAGCGCGCGGGGTGGCTCCATGAGCACCGATCGCGAGACGACCCGCATCGTACGGTCGTGGCTCGACGAAGGCGTCACGCAGCTCCCGGACCGCGTCCTGGATGCCGTGCTCGACCAGGTTCCCGCGACCCCTCAGCGCCGCGTCCCGTGGTGGTCGGCGCCGAGGCCTCCACGCATGACCACCATGCTCAAGTACGGCCTTGCTGCGGCCGCGATGGTCGCGATCATCCTCATCGGCGTCACCACCCTCGGCACCTCCAACGTGGGCGGACCAGGCGTAGAGCCGATACCCACGGCAGAGGCATCCATCGCCGAGCCAACCGCCACCACCGAGCCGTCGCTGCCGCCAACGGGGGCGCTCCCCGAGGGCAGGTTCGTGCTCTCCGACGGCCGACTCACTGACGGCCTACGCCGAGCGCCGATCACCGTGACCATTCCCGGCCCAGGCTGGTACGGGGAGGCGGGGAGCGGAATCGTCGGTAACGTTCCCGAGGAAGAAAATTTCGGGCCGGGGGACGCGTGGATCATCGGCCCCTTCAGCGGCGACCTCCACGTGCCTGCCGACCCGTGCCGCTGGGCGACAACCATGCCGGACACCCCTGCCACCTCGGTCGACGAGGTGGCCACTGCGCTTCATGGACAAGCGTCGCGCGATGCCTCGGATCCAGTGGACATCACGGTTGACGGCCACCCTGGCAAGTCGATCACCCTCCGCGTTCCGGACGAGGCCGATTTCGGCGAATGCGATGCAAATCCGCTATCAGGGGACGCCGAGTTCTGCACGCTGACGGAAGACAACCCGGCCGTCTGCCACCGGTACCACCAGTTCCCGGGCCAAATCGACGAGCTGTGGATCCTGGACGTGGACGGCGAGGTTGTGGTGATCGACGCCACGTGGAGCGACGCAACCCCGCCCGGAGCCTTGGGCGAGCTGCGGGCCATCCTCGACTCGATGACGTTCGATT
>JASLBU010000054.1 GCA_030146365.1 Candidatus Limnocylindria bacterium
GCACGCGGGGTCGTGACCTACTCGTCCGGGAACCATGCCCAGGCGGTGGCGCGTGCCGCGCGTCTGCTCGGTGCCCATGCCGTGATCTGCATGCCGCGCGACGCGCCGCGGATCAAGATCGAGGGCGTGGAGCGCGACGGCGCCGAGATCCAGTTCACCGGCATGGACTCCGCGGAGCGCCACGCCCTCGCGCTGCGACTGGTGGAGGAGCGTGGCCTCGTCATGGTCGAGCCATACGACGACCCGGCGATCATCGCCGGGCAGGGGACGTGCGGCCTCGAGATCGTCGAGGATCTGCCGCAGGTGACCAGCGTGCTGGTGCCGACCTCCGGTGGTGGGCTCTCGGCCGGAGTCGCGACCGCCGTCAGGGCGCTGGTGCCGTCAGCCCGGGTTCTCGGCGTGGAGCCGGAGCTGGCCGCCGACGGGAAGGCGTCGCTCGAGTCCGGGCAGCTCGTCACCTGGACGGCGGAGCAGACCGGCCGCACCATGGCCGACGGTCTGCGAACGAACTCCCTCGGGCCGCTGCCGTTCGAGCACCTTCGCCGCTTCATGGATGGGATCGTCACGGTCTCGGAGGAGCAGATGGCGGAGGCGATGCGGGCGCTGGCCTCGCGTGCCCGGCTCGTCATCGAGCCGTCCGGCGCCGCCGCGATGGGCGCCCACCTCGCCGGCTCGGCGCCAAGGGCGGAGGGGGACGACGCGCGAGTGGTGGTCCTCAGCGGGGGAAACGTCGACCCCGAGCTGTTCGCGCGCATCCTCTCCGGTGGCTGAGCCCGGCTCGACGTACCTCGAGACGGAGCGCCTGCGCCTGCGATGGTTCACGCCCGAGGACGTCGACCGGCTGACGGAGCTCGACTCGGACCCCGAGGTGATGCGCTTCATCAACGGCGGCCGCCCGACGCCGCTGGACCAGATCGCGGACAGCGTCCTGCCGCACTTCCTGCGCTACGCCGAAGAGGGACGGGGCTATGGCTTCTGGGCCGTGGAGGAGCGGTCGAGCGGCGCGTTCCTGGGCTGGTTCCACCTTCGGCCCGATCCGCACGACGGCGATGCCGCTGAGCCTGAGCTCGGCTATCGGCTTCGCCGCGACGCGTGGGGACACGGCTATGCGACGGAGGGCGCCCGTGCGTTGGTCGCGAAGGCGTTCGAAGAGCTCGGCGCGCAGCGCGTCTGGGCGTCCGCGATGGTGCTCAACGCCGGGTCCAGCCGCGTCATGGAGAAGGCCGGCCTGCGCCATGTCCGCACGTTCTGGGGCGAATGGCCGGAGAAGATTCCCGGTGACGAGCACGGGGACGTCGAATACGCACTCACGCGCGAGGAGTGGGCGGCCGCCAAGTCTGGCTAGGGTCCCTCGCTCAGCAGCTCGATGGCGGCGTCGAGCTGCGGATCCTCATCGGACGCCGGGTCCTCCGGCCCGGCCACCACCACGTCCGGCTGGATGCCGTCCGGTGCGGCCGAGTTGTGGTTCGGCGTGAACCATCGGTCGGTGGTGAGCCGCAGGCCGCCGCCGTTCGGCAGGTCGTTCCAGATCTGCACGGTGTTCTTGCCGAACGTCGGCTCGCCCAGGATGGTGGCGCGCCCGTGGTCCTGGAGCGCTCCGGCCACGATCTCAGACGCCGACGCGGAGCCTGCGTCAACGAGCACCACGACCTCGATCGCGTCCCGCTGCGCGACGCCGGATTCGGCGCGCCACTCCTGGACGTCGTCGCCCGACTCGACCGTGAACAGCAGCTCGCCCTCCGTCACGAACTGCGAGGCGATGCCCTGGGCCGCCACGATGTAGCCCCCGGGGTTCGAGCGAAGGTCGAAGACGATCTCCGCGGCGCCCTGGTCCAGCAGGCCCTGCAGCGCGTCACGGAAGAGGCCGGTCGCCCGGTCCGTGAACGACGTGAGCCTGATGTAGCCGACGCCTTCCTCGAGCAGCTCCGCCTCTACCTCTTGTAGCTCGATGACCGCCCGGGTGATGGTGACCTCGCGCTCCTCGTCGTCACGACGGATCGTGAGCGTCACGTCGGTGCCGGACTCGCCCCGCACCTGGTAGACGAGCGAACTCACGGTCTCGCCCAGCGTCGGCGTGCCGTCGACGGCGAGGATGTGGTCGCCCGGCCGCAGCCCGGCCGCCTCGGCCGGTGAGTTATCGAGCGGGGCGACGATCACCATCACGCACGTTTCGGTGACGACCGTGCAGGACGCCGCATCCGACGAGTCCGCCAGATTCTCGATGCCGACCTCCGCCCCGATGCCGCTGAAGCTCCCGGACAGGTCGTCCAATGCGGTGCCGTACTGGTCGGGCGTGAGATAGCCGGAATACGGATCCTCCAGCCCGTACTCGATCATGCCCCGCACCGCGCCGTCGACGAGATCTTCGTCGGTCACCTCGTCGACGTACTCACCCTTGATGTCGGCGTAGACGTCGCACAGCACGGCGAACGCCTCGGTCGGCTCGGTGCAGGTGACCGTCTCCACGATGGGCGTCGGGCCCGGCGTACCGTCCGGGGTCGCGGCAGACGATGGGACCGCGACGGAAGGTTCGGCCGTGGAGGAAGGAGCCGCGCCGACGCCATCAGCGCCGCCCACGGCGAGACCCGCCACGAACGTGGCCGCACCGAACAGGAGGAGCACCGCGACGAGGATGGCCGCGCTCACGGCTGATGAGCGGCGGGGCGGTTCGCTGACGGTCATCGGATCAGATTCCTCGAGGAGAGGGCGGGGGCGCATTCTCCCGCGAAACGGGCCCGAGCGCTCGCCGCATCACTTGCGGACTGCCCGGACGCCCAGGAAGATCGGGATCTGGGCGTTCGCGCGGGCGTCGCCCCGAGAGGCGCGCCCGGGGCGCCGGTCGGGCGGAAGGTCCGGCAGCTCCAGCATCGCGTCGGTCGCGAACCCGGCCTCGGCCAGGGCGTTGACGTAGGTGCTGATCGGCCGATGGAAGCTACGTGTCGGCAGCCCGCCACCCAGCGACTTCATCGGCACCGCGAGCTCCTCCAGGTACCCGTCGATGCGCCGGTACGTGAGCTTCCGTCCCTCGTCGTATCCCCAGCCGGAGTGCCGAGGCTGCCGGAACGCCGGGTGCGTCATGACGACCACCACGCGGCTCGTCGGCGCGAGCGCCCAGTCGATGCCGCGGACGACATCGTCGAGCGGGTCCATGTCCTGGATCGACAGCAGGAAGGTGGCGGCGTCGTACGTTCCTGCCTCCAGGTCGGCCACCGCCGGCAGACGCCGCGCGTCGCCGTGCACGAACCGGGCGTTCCGCAACCGGCCGTGGCGGCGCCTGGCGGCGGCGATCAGCTTGGCCGAGGCGTCGACCACGGTGACCATGGCACCCGCCTCCACGAGGGGGGCCGCCAGCACGCCCTGTCCCCCGCCAACGTCGATGACGCGTTCTCCCGGCCGAGGCTGGAGCAAGTCGAGCAGCGCCGGGATCGCAAGCTCGCGGTGGTACGTCGACCCTCGGTCCCCCACCCAGCCGTCGTACCAGGTCGCGACTCGCTCCCAGCTCGTCTCCGCCGGCGCGCCGGCTGCTCCCCCGGGCGGCGCGCCGCGGCGAGGACGTCGGGTCGTCATGCGCTCAAGTATGCCGGCCGGTCACGTGCCCGCCACCACCACATCCCGGCGGCGACGCGTTCCCCGCAGGACGACCGCGGCGACACCTGCCACGACCACGCCGAGCAGGCCGATCACGCCGAACCCCCAGCCGAACCCGGCCACGTCGGCCACGCCGCCTGCCACGAATGGCCCGATTCCGAGCCCTGCCGACAGCGCCGTCCCGTAGCCCCCGAGACCGGTGGCACGAAGCTCCGGTCGCGCGACCTCGCTGATCGTGACCTGGACCATCATCAGCGTGAAGGCCAGCATCACGACCCCGATCACCATGATCGCCAGCAGCGGCAGGACCGACGCCTGAAGGCCCAGGAGGCACACGACCAGCCCATAGCCGGCGGCGGTGATCGCCGCCACCACGGGCGGGATGGAGCGACGATCGATGAGCTGCCCGAGCGGGACGCGTGAAGCGCCATTGGCAAGGGACTGCGCGGCGAGCAGCAGGCCGACGGTCCCGGCGGCAAGTCCGATCCCGGTCCCGAACAGCGGGAACAGCCCCGCCAGCGCTCCCCACGGCAGGCCGATCGCCAGCGCCGCCAGCCACGTGCCGGCGATGGTGCGCTGACGGCCGATCTCGGCGACCATGCCCGGCAGCCGCGAGATGCGGATCGGCTGTCGGGCGCTGGGCGGCACGAACAGCGGCCCGATGATGGCCGTCAGCCCCAGCACGGTCGCGACAAGATAGGTGGGCACCGGGCCGCCGACGTCCCAGACCAGGCCGCCGATGGCGGGGCCGGTCGCGACGCCGGTGTGGGTGAAGAGCGTCAGCCAGCCGAAGGCGCTGCCCCGCGACTCGGCAGGCGCGCTCACCGCGATGTACGCGCCGGTCGACGGCAGGAACAGTGAGGCGGTCACCCCGGAGAGGACCGCCCAGGCGTAATACGGCGAGGTGCTGTCCGTCGCGACCGCCAGCAGCGGCACCAGGTTCACGAGGGCGTTGCCCGAAGTGGCGACCAGCATCACACGACGGGTGCCCCAGGCGTCGGTCACCGCACCGAACGGCAGCTGCAGGAAGGCCTGCAGGCCGAAGCGGATGGAGGCCAGCAGCCCCGCCTCGGCGAGCGATCCGCCGAGCACCACCACATGGAGCGGGACGGCGATCGAGGCGGCCCAGCCGCCGACCATGAACGTGTAGGTCGCCAGGTAGGCGGGCCACAGCGGCGGATGCCGCTCCGCCGCGGTGGCGCTCACTTCGCACGGCCGCGCAGGCCGCGCTTCGACGTCACCGGTCGCCGTCCCTCCGACATCCCGGGTCAGCCCGCAGCGGCGCCGCGCAGCCCGGCAAGAAAGGCGACCGCGTTCGCCCCGAGGGCCTCGACGGCATACCCGCCCTCCTGCAGTACGACCGCCGACATCCCGAGGTCGCCGATGTGGGACCCCATGCGGCCGTAGTCCTCGGTCCGGAGCGCAAGGTCACAGATCGGATCCGCGTGATAGGTGTCGAACCCGAGCGAGACGACGAGCGGCGCATCGGCGTCGAAGGCTCGAATGGCATCCATGGCCTCCTCGAGCGCGGCGAGGTAGCCGGGGCCGGCAGTGCCCGCTGCCAGCGGCAGGTTGAGCGTGGTGCCGTCGCCTTCGCCGGCGCCCCGCTCCGCGGCATACCCGGAGTAGTACGGATAGATGCCCGCCGGGTCGCCGTGCAGGCTCACGTACAGCACGTCACCGCGCTCCCAGAAGATCTGCTGCGTGCCGTTCCCGTGGTGGAAGTCCACGTCCAGGATCGCGACGCGCTCGGCGCCGCGGGCAACGAGCGACTCCGCCACGATTGCCGCGTTGTTGTAGAAGCAGTAGCCGCCGATCAGGTTGCGTCCGGCGTGATGGCCCGGCGGGCGGCACAGCCCGTAGGCGACCGGCGCGCCCTCCAGGACGAGGTCGAGCGCCGTCAGCCCGATGTCGACCGAGGCGCGGGCCGCCCCCGCGGTCCCCGCCACGATCGGCGTGGCGGTGTCGAAGCAGTACGCCCCCAGCCGGTCGTGGCGTGCCGGAGGCAGCCGGTCGAGCGGCATGCGGCCGGCGTAGCCCCTCAGGAGGAACGTGTCGGGCAGTAACGGACGTGAGGGGTCGTGGCCGGCGGCGACCGCATCGGTCCAGGCGTGCTCGACGACGTCCACGAGCTCCAGCTCGTGGACCGCGGCGATCGGGTCCAGGCCGTGGTCACTCGGCGCGACGAGGTCGTAGTCGCCGGTGGCCAGCAGCGCCTCGCGGATCGCGACCGCGCGGTCCGGCGACTCGAAGCACGGCACCTCCCGGCCGGCGACCAGCTCGACGAGCCCGGCGTGCGCGAGGTGGTCGTCCGACGCGACGAGGGGCGTCCGGCGAGCTGAGGGGGAGGACATTGCCGGAGGATACGTGGCCGCGTGGGTGAACGCCGGCGGGACGCGAACCGTATCCTCACCGCAACATGACGCACGCCGCTCCGCCCGACCCGCACGCCGGTGCACGAGTCTGGACCTCTCTGCGTGACGCGGTGTCCCGGGCGGTGGTCGGGGGCGAGGCCCCGCTGCGGCTCCTGACGATCGCCCTGCTGGGCGACGGGCATGCCCTGCTGGAGGATGTGCCCGGCGTCGGCAAGACACTCCTTGCGCGGGCGTTCTCGCAGGCTCTCGGCCTCTCCTTCGGACGCGTCCAGGGCACGCCGGATCTCCTGCCGACGGACGTCACCGGGAGCAGCGTCCTCGCCGACGGCACCTTCCGGTTCGTCCCGGGGCCGATCTTCACCAACGTGCTGCTGGTCGACGAGATCAACCGTGCGACGCCACGAACGCAGTCGGCGCTGCTGGAGGCGATGCAGGAGCGGCAGGTCAGTGTCGACGGGGAGACGCGTCCGCTGCCGCTGCCGTTCCTCGTGCTCGCCACCCAGAACCCGATCGAGCTGGAGGGCACCTTCGCCCTTCCCGAAGCGCAGCTCGACCGGTTCCTGGTCCGCATCGGCATGGGCTACCCGGACGAGGCCGGCGAGCGGGCGATCGCAAGGCGGCATCGCGCGTCCGCCGAGCCGCTCGAGGCGGTCCCCACGGTCCTGGACGCCGCCTCGCTGCCAGGGCTGCGAGAGGCGGTGCGCGGCATCACGGTGAGCGACGAGGTGGAGGCCTATCTCGTGCGCGTCGTCCGTGCGACGCGCCAGCATTCCGACCTCCAGCTCGGCGCGAGCCCGCGATCCAGCGTCGCGCTGTATCGCGCGTCACAGGCGGCGGCCTTCCTGGAGGGACGGGACTTCGTCCTGCCGGACGACGTCGCGGCGCTGGTCGTGCCGGTCCTCACCCATCGGCTCGTGGTGGACGTGGACCGGGAGCTGCGCGGGGCGACCGCCGCGAGCGTGCTGCAGCAGATCCTGGCCGATGTGCCGGTGGGCGTCGGCGCCGGCGTGGGCTGAGCGGAGGCGCCGGTGAGCGGCTGGACCCTGATCGGCGCCCTGATGATCCTCGTCGGTGGCGCCCTCGGCGCCCCGGGACTCGTCCTGGTCGGCGGCCTGACGCTGCTCAGCCGCTGGCTGACGACGATCTGGTCGCGCTACGGCCTCTCCAACATCGCCTTCGACCGCCGGCTGAGCAGCGAGCGCGCGGTCTGGGGCGACGAGGTGGCCCTCGATGTCGAGGTCTGGAACCAGAAGGTCCTCCCCGTGCCGCTCCTCGTGGTCGACGATCACGTGACCGACACGCTGCGAGTGGTCGGGCGCCCGCTGGGCGCGAGCGACCGCCCGGGACAGGGCACGCTGCAGAACGCGTGGTCGCTGCTGTGGTACGAGCGCGTCATCCGACACCTCAGGATCGATGCGCGGCGGCGCGGCGTCTTCACCTTCGGACCGGTGCGGGTCAGCGTCTCCGACCTGTTCGAGCGCGGAACGAACAGCGAGGAGCGAGAGATGCCCGCGCGGCTGGTCGTTCGTCCCCGCACGGTGCCGGTGCGGAGCCTTCAGCCTGCTCGTGCGCCGCTGGGCACGAGCCGATCGCACGCCAGCCTGTTCACCGACCCTGCCCGCTTCGCCGGCGTGCGCCCGTACCAGCCGGGGGATTCGATGCGGCGCCTCCACTGGCGCGCCACCGGGCGCATCGGGCAGGCGGTCAGCCGTCGATACGAGCCGGTCAACGAACGGAACGTGCTGCTCGCGGTCGACCTGCAGACCGTCCCCGGCCCGCACTGGCTCATGCTGTTCGACGACGAGCAGGTCGAGGCGCTGTGCGTGGGCGCCGCGTCGCTGGCGCGCCGCCTGCTGCGCGAGGGGTCGGCGTGCGGGCTGCTCGTCGGGACGCAGCTGGCCGGAGGTGGCCGCTGGGCGTTCCTGCCGCCGTCTGCCTCGCCCGGGCAGCTCGGGCGTATCGAGGATGTGCTCGCCCGCGTCCAGCCGATCGTGTCCCTGCCGTTCGAGAAGCTGCTCGCCGCGGTGCCCCGCCGCCTTCCGCCCGGTGGCACGCTGCTCGTCATGAGCGCGCGCGAGCCGTCCTCGATCCTGGAGCCGATGCGCCGGCTTATGCGCTCCGGCTACGCCGTTCGCCACATCTCGTTCGGATACCAGCGCGCGGCCAACCGGCGGCACGCCGGGTCCGCCGGCTTCGACGCGTGGGCCGCTGACCTCCAGCCGTCGTGGAGGGAGGCAGATGCGCTCGTTCTCACCACCTGAGCGGGTGCTCGGCTGGCTGCTCCCGGTCCTCGCCATCCTGGCGGAGGGGGCACTGCTGTGCGTCGCGTACATCGCGATCGAGATCGTCGTCGCCAATCGGCTGCCGCTGCTCGGCACGCTCGAGCTTGCCGCCGCGGCCGGGCTGACCGCCATCGCGACTCGCCGACGCTGGATCGACCCCGACGAGCGACCCACCGGCTTCCTCCTGCTCCTTGCGGCGCTCGGCCTCACCGGCTGGCTGTGGAGCGCAGGGGCCCGTGATCTCCTGCTGGCCGGCGACCTCGTCGGCGCGGTCGCGCGCCACCCGGGCGGCTGGCTGATGGTGGTTGCCGGCATGCGCGGGGTCGGTCGCGCCTTCGAGGTGGACGATCGGGCGCTCACGCGCCTCGTCCTCGGAGGCATCCCCGCGCTCGCGATCCCCTGGGCGCTGGGTCAGCTCGCCGCCCCGGTTGGCCTGCGGCCGGCGTTTACCGATGCGGCCTTCGTCGCCAGCCTCACGTTCGTCACCGCAGGCTTCATCGCCGCGGGCCTGGCGCGCCTCGGCGAGATCGGACGCGAGACCGGCATCGACTGGACCCGGGACCGCTCGTGGATGGGCACGGTGTTCGGCGTCCTCGTCGTCGTCCTGGCGATCGGCATCCCGGCCTCGATGCTGCTGGGCCTGCCGGGCAGCTCCGTCGCGCGCGGCATCCTCGACCCGCTGCTGACGGTCATCGGCTACCTGTTCATCGGCTTCGCGGTCGTGGCTGCGCTCGTTGCGGCGATCCTGGCGTCTGCATTGCGCTCGATCGGGATCCGGCTGCCGGCGCCCATGACGCCCGAGGAGATCGCCCGTCTGGGCGACGTCCCGGAGTACACGTTCGACCAGCTCCGCGACGGGCTGACCGGGTTGATGGTGCTGTGGATCGTGCTCATCGTCGTCCTGTTCGTCCTCCTTCGCATCTGGCTGCGGCGCCGCAAGGGCCGCACCACCCGAACGGCGGACGAGGAACGGTCGATCCAGCTGCCCGGGCGACGTCCGCCGGCACCGGTGCCGGTCACGGCCGGCGCGGCGGCCCGGCGCCGGGTCCCCGTGACCGATGCCGTGACCGCCTACCTGGGAGCGCTCGACGACATCGAGCGCTGGCGACCGGGCGACGCGCGGGCGGAGTTCGAGACGCCGCGAGCCCACGCGGCGCGCGCCGCGATGGGCGTGGAGCTCGACGCCCTGCAGGCGGACTATTCGCTCGCCCGGTACGGCAATCGCCGGCTGACCGTGGCAGAGGATCGGCGCGCGATCGGCCGCTGGGAGCGGCTGCGCCGGCGCCTCCAGGCCTAGACTGGGCCGGTGAAGATCGCCCATGTCCGCGAACGGACCGCTCCAGCAGGGACGCCGTGGCGACTCTGCGCCGCGCTGGATCCAGACGGCACTACGTGGCTCGACCTCGAGGCGGCCCGTCGCGCCATGGTGTCGAAGCAGCCTGCACGGGAGCACAACAGCGCCCTCTTCAGGCAGCCGGTCACGACCCTCGACGCGCACCTCGGCCGCGGCCTTCGTGTCGAGGCGCTGGTGGACCTGCTCGAGGCGGACGCCGGCGATCCCATCCCTGCGGCATCGGTCCGCTTCGGGCCGCCGGTGCTCGCGCCGCCGACCTTCCGCGACTTCTACGCCTTCGAGCAGCACGTCGGCACGATGTGGAAGCGGCGTCAGATGGAGATTCCCGAGGCGTGGTACCGCCTCCCGATCTTCTACTTCAGCAACGTCTCGGAGATCCGGGGCCCGGACGAGCCGGTGTGGGCGCCGCGCGGCTCGACGGAGCTCGACTACGAGCTCGAGGTCGCCGGGCTGGTCGACACGCCGGTCCGTGACCTGGACGCGGCGCACGGCGAGGAGGCGATCGGCGGCTACATGATCCTGAACGACTGGTCGGCCCGTGACCTGCAGCGAGAGGAGACGACCGTGCGACTGGGACCCGCGAAGGGCAAGGACTTCGCAAGCTCCGTCGGGCCGTGGCTCGTCACCCCGGACGAGCTGGCGGACGCGCGCCGCGACAAGGGGTACGAGCTGACGATGACGGCCAGCGTCAACGGGGAGGAGCTCTCGCGGGGGTCGTGGGCCAGCGCACACTTCAGCTTCGGCGAGATGGTGGAGCGTGCCTCCGCGGATGTGCGGCTGCGGCCGGGCGACCTCCTGGGATCTGGGACGGTCGGCACCGGCTGCCTGCTCGAAATCCGGGAGGAGCGCCTCGGGCGCTACCTCGAGCCGGGCGACACAGTGACGCTGGCCATCGAGCGGCTGGGCCGGCTGAGCGCGCCGGTCGTGGACCGTCCGGCCCGATGAGCGCGTCCGTGGATGCACTGATCGAGCGTCTGACCGTGGTGGAGCGGCGGCTGAGCGAGCATGCGGCGGCGCCCCGGCCCTCCGGCCTGACCGAGCCCGACCCCGGCGGTGACGAGCGCTGGGAGGCCGGCCAGGTGTGGGCGCACGTGGCCGAGTTCCCGGCGTACTGGCTCGCCCAGGCTCGCCGCGTGACGGACCAGGTGACGAACTCGCCGGTCCCCTTCGGCCGCGTCAAGACCGATGCCGGTCGACTCGAGGCGATCGAGCGGGAACGCCATACCGATCCTGCCGCGCTGCTGGAGCGCGTCCGCGCCTCACTGGCGGAGGTGATCGACACCGTCCGAGGGTGGGACTCGGAGGCCTGGCGGCTCCGCGGGGCGCACCCGACCCGTGGCGAGATGACGGTCGAGCGGATCGTGGAGCGCTTCATCGTCGAGCACCTCGAGGAACACGCCGACCAGCTCGACGCCCTCGCGCGCTGAGCCTCACGCGGTGGCCGGCTTCGGCCCCCGAACGAGGCCGATGCCGGTCGTCAGCACGGCCGCGATCAGGAAGAGGCCGCCGAGTGGCACGAGCGCGATGAGCGCGTTCGGCTCGGTCGCGTCCGGCATCAGGACCGACAGGAAGAACCCAGCCGGCATGAGGATCGCGGCCACCGGAGCGCCATGCCTCGCCAGCCACAGCCACGGGCCACGGAGCCCGGTCTCGTCGACGTAACGCAGCAGCACCAGCGCGATGATCAGCATGATGCCGGCGTGCGCATGTCCGGCGCGCCAAAGATCCTGGCGGACCGGATTGTCGAGGTAGCCGCCGATCTGGCCGACGATCATGGTCAGCAGGCTGGCACCGCCGAAGGCAACGGCGGGAACGAGGATGAGAATGATGCCGGCGAGCCGGCGGGATTCGGGGGCCATCGGTGGAAGACTCCTATGGATACTACGTCTATCTATTGCAGATAGTGCCACTACCCGTTAGGCTGTGTCAAGACCCATGCGCATCTCCGATCTGAGCCGCTCCAGCGGCATCTCCATCCCCACCATCAAGTTCTACCTGCGCGAGGGGCTCCTCGAGCCCGGTCAGCGGACCGCCCCGAACCAGGCCACCTATGACGAGAGGCACCTCCGCCGGCTTCGGCTGATCCGCGTGCTGCAGGACGTCGGAGGGCTGAGCCTTGCGGCCGTCCGGGACGTCCTCGACGCCCTGGCCGTCAGCGATGCGCCCCTCCACGAGACGCTTGCCGCGGCGCACACCGCGCTGCGGCACGACCCGCCGAGCAGCGATCCCGCGCTGTGGGCCGCCCGCGACGAGACCGATGCGTGGCTGGCCGCGCGCGGATGGGAGCTCGCGCCCGATTCACCCGGGCGCGACGGCCTCGCCGCCACGCTCCTGGCGCTCCGCGAGCTGGGATGGCCGGTCGCTCCGGACGTCTTCGAGCGCTACGCGCGCCACGCCGATGCGTTGGCGGCGGACGAGATCGCCTACGTGGCGGAATCGGAGGACCGGGTGGCGGCTGTCGAGGCCACGGTCATCGGGACGGTGGTCTTCGAGCGCGCCCTCGTGGCGCTGCGCCGGCTCGCGCAGGAGCACCACTCCCGGCGTCAGTTCGGCGGCGGCAGCGGTGGCCGGGGCGAGGCGCCAGCGCCTCCCTGATCCGGCGGCGCGCGGGTGGGCTACTGGGCAGGGGTGCCGGCTCCCCATCGGCGCAGCTCGGCGTCGAGATCCAGCGCCATCACGGTCGCCTGGTCTGCGAACTGGCCCCACGCATCGCGCGGCACCTCCCACATGACCTCGAACTCGTTGCCGTCGGGGTCGCGTCCGTACAGCGACTTGCTCAC
>JASLBU010000080.1 GCA_030146365.1 Candidatus Limnocylindria bacterium
TGGAAGTCACCGAAGCTGATCGAGTCACCGGCGCTGAGCCTGTGCTCCGCGAAGCCGACCTTGAACATCAGCTCTCCTTCCAGGACCACGAACAGGTCGCGCCCCGGGTGGCGCAGGAAGTGCTCTCCGCTGGTGGCGCCGGGCCGGTACCGGATCTCCATGAAGCGCAGCCCGGGCTCCTCGCCCGGCAGCAGGTTCTCCCAGGTCACGCCACCATCGAGCGTGATGCGCTGGCGGTCGGCCGCTCGTACGACGCCGGCGGAGCCCGCGTCCCCCGCGGCGGCCTGGGCGCCGAAGAAGGTTCCGACCTGCGTCCCCAGGGCGCGGGCGAGCAGCGAGAGCGTGTCGACCGACGGCGTCACCTTGCCGTTCTCGACCTGGCTCAGCAGGCTGGGGCTCGCGCCGATCTCCTTCGCCAACTGTCGCAGCGAGAGGCCACGCGCTGCTCGCAGCTCCCGGAGTCGAGCACCGATCTGCGCCGCATCGGCGCTTCGTGGCTCACCCATGCTGGCTTGAGTGTTTCGTGTCAATGAACACTATGGGCGCCCGGGCCGTATGTAGTTCAGCCTGACTGACGAATCGGCCAGGCTGCTTGGGGAGGCTCGCCGGTCGGGCGGGGAATCGGTCAGGAGTCCTGGTCCGTCTCATCTCGCCGATTCTCCGACCGGCCGGCGCGCCACATGTGAGGCATGGAGGACAACCAAACCGATGCTACGACGCAGGTGGCGATATGCCGCCCTGGTCGCAACCGTCAGCCTCGTGCTGGCCGCCTGTGGCGGCGCAGGGACGAGCACGTCGGATGGGGCCACGGGATCCGATTCACCCTCCGCTGATCCGGGGACGTCGAACGAACCTGGCGGTGAGACCGGGTACCGCGATGCTATCACCTGGGTACTGGACGGCCAGCCCGGCAAGATCAGCAACGGAGCCGACGACGACCCGACGGCCGACCTCGCGGCGTTCATCTACGACGCGATCTACCAGTACAACGACGCGCTGGAGCCGGTCCCGAACCTCGGCGAGTGCGAGGTGGACGCCGACGAGATCGTCTGGACGTGCACGCTCCAGGAAGCGACGTTCCATAACGGCGACGCGATGACGGCAGAGGACGTGAAGTACACGTACGACCTCGCCATCAGCGAGAACTGCACGTACAGCCCGGCGCTCTGCCTGGCCGGATTCGTGGACAACGTGGAGGTGCTCGATGCGAGCACCGTCGCATTCACGCTCACGCAGCCGTATTCACCCTTCGAGACGACCATCCTTCCGGGCATCGGCATCGAGTCGCAGGCGGTCATCGAGGCTGCCTACGAGGAGTTCACCGGTGCGGCGGCCTCGCTCGATGCCGCCGACGTGCGGGCGGCCGCTGCCGCCATCGACGAGCCGGCCGGCCTCGACGAGCCCGATGCCGCTGGGTGCGAGGCGGCGCTGGCGGACGCCGAGGCGCTGCTGACCCAGGCCGGCGTGGAGCTTCCACGTCGCGAGGATCACACGTTCGATGGCGTGTTCGACCCATGCTCCTACGGCGCGGTCATCTCGACCTCCCTGAACGGCGTTGCCACGTCGCTGGAGGCCGAGGGCCTGGACGCGGTGGCGGCGGTCTACAGCCTGCTGCCATTCCAGCGCGCACCGATCGGCACCGGGCCGTACTACGTCGAGGACTTCCAGGTGGGACAGTCGCTCGTCCTGCAGGCCCACGAGGCCTATCACCAGGGCGAGCCCGCCACGCCGACGATGAACTTCGCGATCATCACCGACCTCGTGGCGGCGGCCAGCGCGCTCGCGGCGGGCCAGGTCGATTACGTGGAGGAGATGACCCCGGACGCGTACGAGGCGGTCCGCGACGTCGACACCGTGAAGGTGGCCGAGTATCCCGGCTTCCTGCACCTCGAGCTCCAGTACAACGTCCGCGAGGGTCGCATCTTCAGTGACATCAACCTTCGCAAGGCGATGCAGCTGTGCATCGACAAGGCGGGCACCGTGGATGCGGCGACCAACGGCAGCGCGTTGCCGATCGAGTCGGAGACCCCGCCGGCGTCGTGGGCCTTCAACGCCGACGTGCAGGGCGTCGAGCGAGACGTCGAGGCCGCCAAGGCGCTGATCGAGGAGTCGGGCTGGACGCTCGGCAGTGACGGGGTCTACGAGAAGGACGGCACGCGGCTCAGCGCCGAGGTGCTCGTCCGCGCCGGCCAGAGCGACCGCATCAACTTCATGCAGCTCCTCGCGGAGCAGGTGAGGGAGTGCGGCGTGGAGATCACGGTCAACCCGGCCGACTTCCAGACGGTGCTGCTGCCGGCGCTCGACCGCGCGTGGGCAGAGGACGGGTTCGACGCCTACTTCGGCGGCTGGACCGCCGGCTTCGACCCCGACCCGTACAGCCTCTGGCACTGCGACCAGGTGAGCACGGCTGAGCGGCCCGAGCTCTTCAACTACATCGGCTACTGCAACCCCGAGGTCGACGAGATCATCGAGGCCGGCCTGGCCACGAGCGACCAGGAGGAGCGTCGCGAGCTGTACTTCCGGTTCCAGGAGATCCTGGCGGAGGAGCAGCCCTACCTCTTCGCCTATGCGCCACTCGTTCGGGACGGGATGCATGCCGAGATGGCGTTCACCGATGGTGAGTTCAACCTCGAGTCACCGACGTGGCTCTGGAACCGCCACAAGATCGTCATCCCGGAGGGCTGATGAAGAGCTGACCCTCTCTGAGCCGATGGCGTCCGCCGCGGGGCGGGCGTCATCGGCCTGTCCATCAACCCCGCACGCGGAGCTGGAGGAGGAACCGAGATGGGCGCGTACGTTGCGCGACGGCTGTTCCAGGCGATCCCGATCCTGCTGGGCGTGGCCGTCATCAGCTTCATGCTCGTGCACCTCGCTCCGGGGGACCCGATCGACCGCTTTCGGACGCCGACCGTCCGCCCGGAGCAGCTCGCCGGGCTGATCGAGCTCTACGGGCTGGACAAGCCGCTCCACGAGCAGTTCTGGAGCTGGATCACGACCTACGTGCAGGTCTGGCGGCCGGAGGCATGGGGCTACTCCTTCCTCGACGGCCAGCCGGTACTCGCCAAGATCACCGAGCGACTGCCGGCCACCCTGCTGCTCGGAGGCTCCGCATTGCTCGTGACCATCGTGGTGGCGATCCCGCTCGGGATCCTGGCGGCGGTGCGCCAGTACAGCCTTGCCGACCGGATCATCAGCACCCTGGCCACCATCGGCTACGCGGTGCCGGCCTTCCTGCTCGGCCTGTACCTGCTGTTCTTTGGCGGCGTGGTCCTGGGCTGGTTCCCGCTGTTCGGCCTGAACAGCTTCGGGAACGAGGGCGACCCGCTCGACATGGCGTGGCACCTCGTGCTGCCGGTCACCAGCCTCTCGGTGCAGTCGATCGCCGGCTGGTCCCGGTACGTCCGCGCCTCCATGCTGGAGGTGCTCCACCAGGACTTCGTCCGCACTGCGAAGGCAAAGGGCCTGCCGGGTCGTCGCGTGACCTACCGCCATGCCCTGCGCAACGCCCTCATCCCGGTCATCACGCTGCTGGGGCTCACGCTGCCCACCCTGCTCGGCGGCGCGGCCATCACGGAGGCGATCTTCAGCTATCCCGGCGTCGGCCAGATGGGGGTCCAGGCCGTCGCCAACCGTGACTATCCCGTCGTCCTCTCGTTCGTGATGATCGGTGGCATCGGGGTGGTGATCGGGAACCTGCTGGCAGACGTCGCGTACGCCGTCGCGGACCCCCGCATCAAGATGAACTGACGAGAAAGGCACACCGATGACCCAGATCCACGCCGTCGCACCCCGCGCGCTCGATGCGAACGACGAGCTCGAGGAGATCGACCGCACCCCCATTCGCACCTACTGGCAGCTCGCCCGGCGGCGCTTCCTGCGCAACCGGATGGCGGTTGCGGGTCTCGTCGTGCTGGCGCTGCTGGTGGTCGCCTCGATCGCGATCCCGGCGGCCACCGGGGACGCCTGGAGCCGAGCCGCCCTGAGCAAGGTCAACGCCGGGCCGGAGGTCGGCACCGCCGCGGACGGGACCTTCGTGTTCGCGCCGCTGGGCTACAGCGAGATCGGCCAGAACGTGCTCGCGCGGCTGGCAAAGGCGACCGGCACCAGCCTCTCCATCGGCGTCGCGGCCGTGGCCATCGTCGTCATGATCGGGGTCACCGTCGGGTCGGTGGCCGGATACTTCGGCGGCTGGGTGGACAACGTCCTGATGCGTTTCGTCGACATCGTCCTCAGCCTGCCGACGCTGTTCATCATCCTGGCGCTCGTGAGCTTCTGGGGCGGCGGCAGCATCTGGGTCATCATCGTCGCCATCGGCATCACCGGCTGGACCACGGCATCCCGCCTCGTGCGCGCGGAGTTCCTGCGGCTGCGAGACATCGACTACGTCCAGGCGGCGCGGGCGCTCGGTGCGAGCCCGTTTCGGATCATGGCCCGGCACATGCTCCCGCCCGCCATGGCGCCCATCATCGTGGCCGCCACGCTCGGCGTCGCCGACTCCGTGGTCGCGGAGGCCGCGTTGAGCTACCTGGGCTTCGGCATCAGCCAGCCCGAAGCGAGCCTCGGCAACATGCTGACCGATGCGGGGACGTACTTCTTCCGCAACCCGTGGCTCGTCGTGTGGCCGGGCATCGTGCTCATCGCGACCGTGATGAGCGCCGCATTTCTCGGTGACGGCCTGCGCGACGCGCTGGACCCCCGACAGAAGTGACCATGACACCGGGACGGCAAAAGCCCCGTCGCGGCTGCTCGGTGCCTTGACGGGGCTCTTGCCTGGAGGGAGGTTGGGTTGACTGCATCATCGGCGAGGCACGCCTGAGCCGACACGGCGGTTGTGACGAGGGCGCCGTAGGACAAGTGACGTAGGCGGGCGGCTGGGCCGGGTTCAGCCGCCGCGGTGATGCATGATCGACCGCAGGCGGGCGTGGTCGATGGCGTGGGCAGTGATGCCGTCTCGCCCGATCATCGTTTCCGCCGCGACCAGCGCGTTCGCGATCGCCTCCTCGGTGGCCTCCACGGTCGCCTCGAACAGCGGGTCGATGTGCTCGTCCACCACCATCCGCAGGGGCGTGGTGGCACGCGGATCGTCCTCGCCGGCGCCGCGGCTCAGGTCGCGATTGCCGGTCGCGAAGGCGAGGAACAGGTCACCCGAGCCGTGGGACGCGTAGCTGCCCATGCGAGCCACGCCCATGCCCACCCGCTGGGCCAGCCGCTGGCATTGGTGGGGCAGCAGCGGCGCATCGGTCGCCACGATGCCGATGATCGAGCCGCCCCCCGCCGAGGCGCGCGCGTTCAGCGCATCGACCTCGTCCCACGGGGAGGGCACCTCGCTGGTCGGGATCGCGGATCCGACGGGCACGCCGTCGATGCGGAGCAGGTCACGACGGCCATAGTTCGCCTGGACGAGAAC
Source organism: Candidatus Limnocylindria bacterium (assembly GCA_030146365.1). Classification (GTDB taxonomy): domain Bacteria; phylum Chloroflexota; class Limnocylindria; order QHBO01; family QHBO01; genus JACDBZ01. Next base: position 5,408 of record JASLBU010000080.1, read on the forward strand.
GCCCAGCATCCAGTCCCCGGCGCGCCGGGATGCCGTGCCGATGCCGCCCTTGAACTCGTGACAGATCATGCCGGTCCCGCCGCCGACGTTGCCCTCGGCGACCACACCGTCAGCCGCGGCCGCAAGCGCCGCGTGCACGTGCTCCGACCGAACATGGAAGCCGTTGATGTCGTTGAGCGCGCCGTCGTACGTCTCGCCGACCACCGGCAGGGCCCACATCGACTCGCGCATGCCGTGGGCTCGGGCGGCCGCCTCGACGAGCGCGTCATGGACCACCCCGACGCTATGCGTGTTCGTGATCGCGATCGCACCGCCCAGCAGGCCGTGCTCGCGGATCCATTCGAGGCCGGTCAGCTCGCCGTTGCCGTTGAGTCTATGGGAGCCGGCGAAGACGGGTTCCCGCCACACGTCGCCGTCGTGGGGGACGATCACCGTGACACCCGTCCGCACGGGCCCCTCGCCGACCTTCAACGGGCCGTCACCCCGGACGATGGTGGTGTGGCCCACGCGGACCCCGGCGACATCGGTGATCGCATTCCGCGGTCCGGGCTCCATGCGGCCGATGCGGATCCCCAGGTCTCGCGCGCGGTCCGGCATCGGCGGAGTCTAGCCGGGCGGACGCAACGGTGACCCGTGGACCGTGCCCGTGTCGAGCGGCCGAGCGCTGGACCGCGACGTGGACAACCTGTGGACAGCTCCGTGAACGCGTCGGATGTTCGGGGATAACCGGGATTGCGTCGTGGCCTAGGTGGGGCCGATACTGAGGTCGTCCCGAAGGGGCAAGCGCACCCGGATCACCAGGTTTCGATCAGGTGTTCCGGGGCCGGATCCAGCGGCTTCGGTC
>JASLBU010000112.1 GCA_030146365.1 Candidatus Limnocylindria bacterium
TTGGGCAGCGGCAGTGGCCGGCCCATCACGAAGAAAATCCCGGCGACGATCAGAAACATCGCGATGGCAAAGAACAGCAACCAGCGCAGAACTTCCATGCTCGGCTCCGTGAGGGACGTGGTCGGCAGCTGACTCCCCCGATTGCAGCGCATTCTATCGGCCCCGGGGCGCCACCCGCGCCGATCGGCGGTCCGCTTTAGAATCCGCAGCGTGACCCTGCGCCTCCACGATGCCCGCCGCGGCGGCCTCCACCCGTTCGAGCCGACCGGCGATCGCTCGACCGTCGGGATGTACGTCTGCGGCGTGACGCCGTACGACACCGGCCATCTCGGCCATGCGTTCACCTACGTCAGCTTCGACGTCCTGCATCGGTACCTGGAGTACCTCGGACACGATGTCGTGTACGTCCAGAACCTGACCGACGTCGACGACGACATGCTGCGCAAGGCGCGGGAGACCGGCGAGGACTACCTGGCGCTCGGCAACCGCAACGTGACGACGTTCCTCACGGAGATGGACGCGCTCAACTGGCTGCGTCCGGACCAGTACCCGCGCGCCACCGAGCACATCGGGCCGATGGTCGCGATGATCGGCCGCCTGCTGGATGCGGGCGTCGCGTATGCCGCCCAGGGCAACGTGTACTTCGAGGTGGCCGCCTGGCCTCGCTTCGGCGAGCTCTCGAAGCTGCCCGCCGGCGAGATGCTGCCGATCGCCAACCAGCGAGGCAACGACCCGGACATGCCGGGCAAGCGCGACCCGGTCGACTTCGTCCTCTGGCAGCGTTCCCTGCCGGACGAGCCGGCCTGGGACGCCCCGTGGGGTCCCGGCCGCCCCGGCTGGCACATCGAGTGCTCGGCGATGGCGACCGAATACCTCGGGGACCGGTTCGAGATCCATGGCGGGGGTGGCGACCTGGTGTTTCCGCACCATGACTGCGAGAAGGCCCAGTCTGAGGCGGCGACCGGCGTCGCACCCTGGGTCGCGCACTGGACGCACGCGGGCATGCTCCGCTACGAAGGCGAGAAGATGAGCAAGTCGCTCCGGAACCTGGTCCTCGTCCGCGACCTCCTGCGCACGTACCCGGGCGATGCGATCCGCCATTACCTCGTGTCGCGCCACTACCGGTCCGAGGTGGACTACCTCGAGGCTGACCTCGCCGCGTCCGCCGATGCCGCCGCGCGGCTGCGCGCCGCCTGCCTGCGGGCCGAAGTCCTCTCCCCTGCCGAACCGGCGATGGCCGACGCCGCCGGGCTGTCACCCGACGTGGCCGCGCTGCGGGCGCGCTTTCTGGAGGCGATGGACGACGACCTGGACACGCCGAGGGCGATGCCCGCGCTCGACGAGCTTGCAACCGTCGCCCTCACCGCAGGTGGTCCGATCGCCGCCGAGGCTGGGTGGATGGTGCGCGAGCTCGGGGCGCGAATCCTGGGCCTGCGCCTGGCGTCCGCCCCGGCGTCCACGCCCGCCGCCGTTCCGGCATGACGGACGACGACCTGGTTCCCATCAGCGTCCGCCTGGGCGAGGTCGTTCCACCCGAGGATCCGGAAGACTGGACGCGCCCCCTGACCTGGGTCGCGGCGCTCGGGATGCTGGCGGCGCCGATCATCGTGCTCGCATGGTTCACGGTCGGTCCGCCCCTGGACGCGGCCGGTTCGGTCCCGGCCACGTCGCTGGCGGCAGTGGCGCTTGCGGGAGGTGCTGCGGCCACCGGCGCGACGCAGCTCGGCATGGCCCGGGCGTGGACGGCGACGCTGGCGGCGGGGCTGTTCGGTGCGCTGGTGGTCGTGATGCTGGGAGTGGTGATGGCCGGCGAGCGGCAGGTCGGCACCGCCTCACCGACGCTCGCCCACGGGTTCGCGGCCTCAGCCGCCGGCCTGGCCGGGTCGGGCGCCGCCGCGATCGTGGCGGCGGTGGTTGCCCGCCTCCGCTCACGGCTCGTCCGGTTCCTCGCGGCGGTCGCAGCGGGCGGGGCCGTCGCCGTGCTCGCCATCTCGCTGCTGCTGCCCGGGTAGACCGCATACTCCTGCGTCATGACCGACGCCACACCCCGAGCCCTCGTCCGCGCCCAGGTCGCCCTCGAGTCCTTCAGCCTCTCCGGGGACGGGGCGGCCGTCGTGTACGCCCTGCGGCGGGTGGTCCGCGACGAGTACGAGTCACACCTGTGGTCCAGGCCCTCGCGTGGCGGGCCGGCGAGACAGCTGACGCAGGGCCGTGTGCGGGACGGGTCGCCGACCATCTCGCCCGACGGGCGACACCTTGCCTTCATCCGCAGCCTCGTCGGCGTGACGGGCACGGCGGCGCACGCCTGGATCCTCCCCCTGGACGGCGGTGAGCCGTGGCCGCTCACGGCCCTGCGGCACGGGGCTTCGAGCGTCCACTGGAGCCCGGACGGTCGGAGGCTGGCGCTCGTGGCGCAGGCGGGCGACCCGCGCTTCGTCATCGGCGAGGAGCGCAAGGACCGCACTCCGGTGGCACGCCGCATCACCCGGCTCGACTTCCGCGACGATGAATCCGGCCACGTGGAGCGACGAGCGCACCTGTGGGTCGTCCCGTTCCGTCGCGGGGCGCGGCCGCGCCAGCTCACGAGCGGTGACTTCGACGTCCAGCATCCGGCGTGGTCACCTGACGGGACGCGGATCGCGTTCGCCGCGGATCGGGGGACCGACGCCACGATCTCCCCACGCGTCGAGCTGTGGCAGGTGGCGACGGGGCGAGGGCGTCCAGTGGTCCGGGCGCTCGCGAGCCTCGCAGGCGACGCCGATCGCCCGGCGTTCTCGCCTGACGGCCGGCAGCTCGCATTCATCGGCACCGACGTGGACGACCCGCCCGACGAGCTGGCCCCGTCGCTGTGGGTCGTCGAGCTGCCGTCCGGCAGGCCTCGCGAGATCAGCGCCGGCCTGGAACGGCCGATCGGCGAGTGGGCGTGGTCTGACCTGCTCCTTGCGGAAGAGGCGCCCGGCCCCGTCTGGATCGACGACCGCTCCCTCGCCGTCGTCGTCGGCGACCGCGGGCGCGACGTCCCGTACCGGATCGATCTCGACGGGACGGCCACGCCGCTCGTCGACCGCACGCTCCGGATTGCGACCGCCGGGCTGGGGTACGCCGGAGGCGCGACGGTCGTGAGCGCCGCATTCGATGGGGCGTCAGCCGACGTGTGGCGCCTCGACTCGGCAGATCTGCGGCGGCTGACCCGCGAAGGATCCGCCTGGCAGTCGCGCTTTCCGCGCGTGGAGCTCGACGAGCTCGAGCTGGCCGGAGCAGGCGGACCAATCCAGGCGTGGCTGGCGTCTCCGGCGGACGCGGGCCGCCGCCGCCTTCCGGCCATTCTCCACATCCACGGCGGCCCGACAGGCGCGTGGGGACCGGGCGGCACGCTCGACGCCATGGCGCTCACCGCCGCCGGCTACCGTGTCCTGATGCCGAATATCCGCGGGTCTGCGACATTCGGCGCAGGGTGGGTCAGCGCACTGTCAGGCCACTGGGGCGACATCGATGCCGCCGATGCCGTCGCCGCCATCGACGCGCTCGTGGACCGGGGCCTGGCTGACCCCCGGCGCCTCGGCGTGATGGGGCTTTCATATGGCGGCTTCCTCACCCAGTGGCTGATCGGAGCCACGGATCGGTTCGGTGCGGCCGTCTCGGAGAACGGAGTCACGAACCAGGTGAGCACCTGGGCGAACTCCTACTTCGGCGTCCACTACAACCGTCGCGCCGGCCTGGGCGATCCGTTGAGCGACGAAGGCATGCAGGCGCTGTGGCGATCCTCGCCGCTGCGCAACGCCCGGAAGATCACCACGCCGCTGCTCATGCTGCAGTCGGAGGAGGACCGCATCTGCCCGGCGGCCGACAATGAGCAGCTGTTCACCGCCCTCAAGGTGCTCGGCAAGGAGGTCGAGTACATCCTTTATCCCGACGAGCACCACGAGATGAAGTCATCCGGAAGGCCGGATCGACGCATCGATCGGCTCGAGCGGATCCTCGGCTGGTTCGAGCGCCACCTGCGCTGAGTCAGGCGGCCGGCGACTTCCTGCTCAGGCGATCGGCGAGACCGCCGATGGTGAGCGCCATGCCGAGGCCGATGATGCCGATGGCGGCGATCAGCCGGAACGCCTCCCCACCGAACGCGGTCGCGAAGACCAGGTAGGCGACGACGCCGCCGGCGGCGATCCCGGAGCCGATCCACTTGAAGGCCGGCGCGTCGGCAATCCAGCCGGCCGCATACATCCCGAGGCCGAAGCTGAACGGGATGACGCTCCAGAGGTAGCTCCATGCCGACCACCGGTCTGTGAGGCTGGTGTAGAGCAGGGTGCCGCCGATTCCGGCCAGGATCGCGCCCGGAATCACCATCCCCGCTCTGAGCCGCCGATGCTGCCGCCCCGCGAGGCTCGGCACGATGAAGAACAGGGACAGGCCGATCAGCAGGACCGGCCACCACGCGAGGACGTCGTCGCTCACGCCGAGCCCGCGGATGAAGCCGAGCAGCGGCTCACTGGCCAGGACGACGAGGCCGATGAGGAGGAGCAGCAGGCCCGCGATCAGCTCGATGGTGCGACTCACGCCGGGGAGTATACGGTGGCAACATGGCCCTCATGCCCCAGCGACCCGGACCTCGGACCGCGCTCCGTGCGCTGGGCTCCCGACGTGCGCGGACGCGCGGAACGCTCGGTGTCGAGGGCATCGACGCACAGGTCCGCATCGCGCGCGACCGCTGGGGCATCCCGCACATCGAGGCCTCGACGGACTCGGACGCGTGGTTCGGCCTGGGCTTCTGCCACGGGCAGGACCGTGCCTTTCAGCTCGAGATCCTGGCGCGGGCCGGCCGGGGGACGCTCGCCGCGATTCTCGGTCGCGGGGCGGTCGAGATCGACCGTCTCAGCCGCACGCTCGGTTTTCGCCGGCTCGCCGAGGCGCAGCTCTCCGTTCTCGACGCCGACGTGCGCACGACGCTGGAGGCCTACGTTCGCGGAGTCAACGCCTCGATGCGCTCCGGCCCGCGCCCGCACGAACTCGTCCTGCTGCGGGCCACCCGGTCGCGGTGGACCGCGGCGGACGTCCTCGCCTTTCTTGGCCTGCAGTCGCTCGCGCTGGCCGGCAATTGGGACACGGAGCTTGCCCGCCTGCGCATCCTGCTGTCCGACGGGCCGGAGGCGCTCGCCGCGGTCGACCGCACCTATCCACCGTGGCAACCGGTGACCGTGCCGGTCGGAGCGGTCGCCGGGCCTTCGCTGGACCGGCTGGGCGCGGACGTCGCGCGCCTGCGGGACCTCGTCGGCGGATCCGGTGCGTCGAACGCTTGGGCCGTCGCTGGCGGGCGGACAGCGAGCGGCGCGCCGATCCTGGCGAACGATCCGCACCTCGCGCCGGCCGTGCCGGCGCCGTGGTACCTGGCGCACCTGCGTACGCCCGAGTGGAGCCTCGCGGGGGCATCGTTCGTCGGCGGCCCGGCATTCCCGACCGGCCACAACGGCCACGCCGCGTGGGGCATCACGGCCGCCTGCACGGATTCCGCCGACCTCTTCTGGGAGGAGCTCGACCTGGCTGCCGGCATCGCCCGGGGTCCGGGCGGGCCGGAGCCGATCCAGCGCATCACCGAGACGATCGAGGTCCGTGGCGCCGAGCCGCTGATCGAGGAGGTGGCGATCACCCGCCGCGGGCCAGTCATCACGCCGCTCCTGGACGAGCGCGGGATCGCGCTGTCGCTGCGAGCAACGTGGCTGGAACCGCGGCGCGTCCGCGGCTTCCTCGATGTGCACCGCGCGCGCGACTTCGAGGCGTTCCGCGCCGGCTTCGCCGCGTGGCCAGGCCCGGCGCTCAACGTCGTGTACGCCGATGCGAGCGGGCACATCGGCTGGCAGCTCACCGGAGCGCTTCCGCATCGGCGAGGCGGAAACGGGACCGTGCCACTGCCCGCCTGGGACGCCGATGCCGCGTGGAACCCCGATCCGCTACCGTTCGACGCGCTCCCCAGTGTGCTCGACCCCGACGCCGGCTTCGTCGCATCGGCCAACAACGCCGCCCGTTCGGATGCCCCGGACGCGCCGTTCCTGGGTTCCGACTGGCTGGACGGCTACCGGCACGCGCGCATCGTGGAGGTGCTGCAGGCGGAGGACGGCTGGGATATCGCCTCGACCGCGCGCCTCCAGACCGACGTCGTCGCTCGGCCCTGGGCCGAGCTCCGGGATGCCTTTGCGACGGTGCGCGCCACCGACGGCGACGCCCGCCTGGGCTTCGCGCTGCTCGCAGGATGGGACGGTCAGGCCGGTGCCGGCTCGCCGGCCGCCTCCGTGTACGAGCTGACAGTCGCCGAGCTCGCCGCCTCGCTCGTTCGGGACCGCGCCCCGATGGGCTGGAGGGCGGCGATGGGCGCCGGCGTCGGCCCCGCCATGCCGCGCACGACGTTCGGCGCCGTGACGGTCGGCCGGCTGGTGGCGACCATCCGCGACGGTCGAGATCACGGTTCCGCCATCGAGGCGGCCGTCGGATCGGCCGTGCGAGCCCTGCGAGCCCGACATGGGCCGAACTCGGCCCGCTGGGCCTGGGGACGAGTGCGGCCGTTGCGGCTGCTCCACGTGCTGGCGACGCAACGCGCGCTCGACCGGCTCCTCAACGTCGGTCCGGTCCCGCTCGGCGGCGATACGAACACCGTGGCCCAGGCGGGGGTCCAGCCACTGGACCCCACGGCGAACCCCGCAGCCATCGCGAACCACCGAACAGTCATCGACCTGGGCGACGTCGAGGCGAGCCGGTTCGTGCTGGCCGGGGGGCAGTCCGGGAACCCGACGTCAGCTCACTACGATGACCTGTTCGACCTGTGGCGGTGTGGTGAAGGCGTCCGGATCGCCTGGTCCGCCGCCGCCGTGGCGGCCGCGACCATCGACCTTCTCGTCCTCCGCCCGCGCAACCGGTGACGGAGGACGGCTCAGGCGCGGGAGCGCCGACGCTCCAGTGCTGCTACATCTCCCCTTCGAACGGGGGCTGCGGCATCCGCAGCGGGCGGTCGCGGCGGTAGCCGAGCAGGTAATCGGCCTGCATCAGGGTATGGATCTGCGACGTCCCCTCGTAGATCACCGAGCCCTTGGAGTTGCGGAGATAGCGCTCCACCGGGTACTCGTTCGAGTAGCCGTACGCGCCGTGGATCTGGACCGCGTCGAGCGCCGAGGCGACCGCGTGATCGGTGCAGTACCACTTGGCCAGGCCGGTCTCACGGGTGTTCCGCTCGCCGGCGTTCTTCTTCGCGCCGGCCTTCCAGACCAGCAGCCGCCCCGACTCGATGCCCGCGTACATCCTGGAGATCATCTGCTTCACGAGTTGGTGCTGGCCGATCTCGGCGCCGAACGCCTGGCGCTCGTGGGCGTACTTGATCGAGGCATCGAGACACGCCTGCGCCAGACCCACCGAGCCCGCCGCGACCGTGTAGCGGCCCTGGTCGATGGCGCTCATCGCGATCGTGAAGCCCTCCCCCTCCTCGCCCACCCGGTTGGCGACCGGCACCTCGCAGTCGTCGAAGGACAGGATGCCGGTGTTGCCGGCCCGCACGCCCAGCTTGCCGTGCAGGGACTCTGAGCTGAAGCCCGTGAATCCTCGCTCGACGATGAAGGCCGTGATGCCCTTGTGCCCTCGGCTCTTGTCGACGGTCGCGAACACGAGCACGTGATCGGCCGTGTCGCCGAGGCTGATCCAGATCTTGCTGCCGTTCAGGATGTAGCGGTCGCCGTCTCGGCGGGCGGTGGTCGACAGGTTGGCGGCGTCAGATCCAACGCCGGGCTCGGTGAGCCCGAACGTGGCCAGCTTCTCGCCGCGCGCCTGCGGGACGAGGTAGCGCTGCTTCTGCTCCTCGCTCGCCCACTGCAGCAGGGTCAGTGAGTTCAGCCCGGTATGGACCGACAGGATCACGCGGAACGCCGTGTCGGCGCGCTCCATCTCCTCGCACAGCAACGCGAAGGCGATGTAGTCCATGCCGGCCCCGCCGTACCGCTCCGGAATCGGCAGGCCCAGCAGGCCGGCCGCGCCCATCTTCTCGTAGAGCGAGCGGTCGTATTCCGCCTTCGCGTCCAGCTCCTGGACCCGCGGCAGAATCTCGCGCTCGGCGAAGGCGCGCGCCGTGCGCTGCACCTCGCGCTGCGCATCGGTCAGCGTGAAGTCGATCATGGGTACTCCTGAAGGAGGGGCGTGGGCGGGACGCTGATTCTAGCCCGATGCGTCGTGCCGCACGTCCGCGGACCGGACCCGCCAATTCCGACCTGCGCGCCAGTAGTTCGGGTTGACGAGCATTCGGAGTCAGGCTAGCCTAACTCGCGTTCCACTTCCCAGATCACGAGGACATCCGACTTGCGTCTCAGCCTGCGCCTTCTCGGCGCCCCCGCCCTCATCGTCGCCATGGCGCTCGCCGCCTGCACCGCGCAACCGGCCGGGTCGCCCACGACCAGCGACGGCTCCACGGGCGGCGCATCCCCCGCGACGACCGGATCCGGCAGCGCGTCGGCCATGGCCACGAGCGCCGCCTCCGCCTCGACCGCCCCGGCCGCCCAGGGCTCGATCACCGTCTATTCCGGCCGCAACGAAGAGCTCGTCGGGCCGCTGCTCGAGCAGTTCACCGAGGCGACCGGCATCGAGGTCGAGGCCCGGTACGGCGACACCGCCGAGATGGCGAACCTGATCCTGACCGAGGGCGAGAACTCGCCTGCCGACGTCTTCTTCGCCCAGGATGCCGGAGCGCTGGGCGCCGTGGCCGCAGAGGGCCTGCTTGCCCCGCTCCCGGCCGAGACGCTCGATCAGGTCGATACGCGCTTCCAGTCGCCGAACGGCGAATGGGTCGGCGTCAGCGGACGTGCGCGAGTCGTGGCCTACAACACCGAGACGCTCAACGAGGGAGAGCTGCCGGAGTCGATCTTCGACTTCACCGAGCCGGAGTGGGCTGGCCGCATCGGCTGGGCGCCGACCAACGGGTCGTTCCAGTCCTTCGTGACGGCCCTGCGTGTTGTCGAGGGCGAAGATCGAGCCCGCGAGTGGCTCGAGGGCATCCAGGCCAACGACCCGAACGTCTACGAGGGCAACAATCCGGCGCTGGACGCGGTCATCGCGGGCGAGATCGACGTCGCCTTCATCAACCACTACTACCTGATGCAGCGCCTCGAGGAAGAGCCGGACGCACCGGCCGCGAACCACTTCCTGACCGATGAGGACCCCGGCGCGCTCGTGAACGTGGCCGGCGTCGGCATCCTCGGGTCGTCCGACAACCAGGAGGCGGCCGCCGAGTTCGTCGACTACCTCCTGTCACCGGACGCCCAGGAGTACTTCGCGAACGAGACGAAGGAGTACCCGCTGACGGAGGGTGTCGAAGCCGACCCGGCGCTCACGCCACTCGAGGAGATCGGCACGCCCGAGATCGACCTGTCCGACCTGTCGGACCTCGACGGGACGCTGGAGCTGCTGCAGGAGGTCGGCATCCTCTAGGAGGAGCCGATGCTGAGCCTGGCATCGCTTCGCGCGGCACGCCGCCCGCCTCGCGGCCCCACCCCCGCCCCACCGGCCTGGCTGCTGGGGGCGGGGGTGCTCGTTGCAATGCTCGGGCTGCTTCCGGTCGCGTACCTGGTGATCCTCGCCGGCTCGAGCCAGGACGCAGCCTCCCTGGTGCTCCGTGACCGCACCATCGGGGTGCTCGGGCGCACGCTCCTCCTCGCTGCCACGGTGACCGCCGCCTCCGTGCTGATCGGCGTGCCGATCGCGTGGCTGACCGCACGCACCGACCTTCCCGGCCGGCGGGCCTGGACGATCGTCACCCTGCTTCCGCTCGTGGTCCCGAGCTACGTCGGCGGCTATGCCGTCGTCGCCGCGTTCGGCCCGCGCGGTGCGCTGCAGTCCGTGCTCGAGCCGCTGGGCGTGGCGCGGCTGCCCGAGCTGTACGGCTTCCCGGGCGCTGCGCTGGCCCTCACCCTCTTCAGCTTCCCCTATGTCGTGCTGAGCGTCCGCGGGACGCTGCTGAGGCTCGACCCCGCGTTCGAGGAGGTCAGCCGCTCGCTCGGGCGGGGCCGATGGGCCACCTTCTTCGCCGTCACGCTGCCGCAGCTGCGGCCGGCGATCACCGGCGGCGCGCTCCTGGTCGCGCTCTACAGCCTCGCCGACTTCGGCGCCGTGAGCCTGTTGCAGTTCGACTCGTTCACCCGCGCCATCTACGTGCAGTACCGGGCGAGCTTCGACCCGAGCCTGGCCGCGGTGCTGGCGCTCATGCTCGTCGCCTGCACGGCGGGGGTGCTGCTGGCGGAGGCGAGCCTGCGAGGGGGCGCGCGATACCACCGCAGCGGCGGGGGCGCCGTTCGGAGTTCCGCTGCCATTCACCTGGGGGCGTGGCGCTGGCCGGCGCTCGCCTTCTGCGCCGCGGTGGTCGGACTGGCAGTCGTCGTTCCGGTGACCACCATCCTGTTCTGGCTCGCACGAGGCATCGGCTCCGGGGAGCCTCTGGCCCCGGTCTGGAACGCGACGCTGAACTCGACCGTTGCGTCCGGCCTGGCCGCCGTCCTCGCGGTGCTCGCGTCGATCCCGGTCGCCGTCCTCGCGGTGCGGCACCGCGGCCTGCTCGCCTCGCTCGTGGAGCGCTCCACCTATGCGGGATTCGCGCTCCCGGGCATCGTCATCGGGCTGGCGTTCGTCTTCGTGGCGGCCCGCTACGCGCCGGCCATCTACCAGACCCTGCCCCTCCTGCTGGTGGCGTATCTCGTGCGATTCGTCCCGGAGGCGGTCGGCGTGACCCGCGCGTCTCTGCTCCAGGTGAGCCCGCGCATCGAGGAGGTGGCGCGCACGCTGGGGCGTCCGCCCGGCGCCGTGCTGCGCCAGGTGACGCTGCCCGTGATCCGGCCAGGGCTGATCGCGGGGGGCGCGCTCGTGTTCCTGACCGCCATGAAGGAGCTGCCCACCACGATCCTCCTCGCGCCGACCGGCTTCGACACGCTGGCCGTCCGGATCTGGAGCGCCACCAGCGAGGGGTTCTTCGCCAGGGCGGCTCCCTCGGCACTGCTGATGGTGCTGGTGGCGGCCGCCTCGCTCTGGCTGGTCCTGCGCCGTGAGGGGCAACGGTGACATCCACCCTCACGAGCTCAACGGTCACAATGACGCCGATGGCGGAGCCGACGCATCCCGAGCCGAGGAGCCCCGAGCCTGCGCTGCGCACTCTCTCGCTGACGAAGCGCTACGGGGACGTGGTGGCCGTTGATGCCGTCGACCTCGACGTCCGTCGCGGCGAATTCCTGGGCGTCCTCGGGCCGTCCGGCTGCGGCAAGACAACGCTGCTTCGGCTGGTCGCAGGCTTCGAGCGGCCCGACGCGGGCGGGATCGAGATCGCGGGGCAGGCGGTCGCCGGCCCGCGCCGGAACGTTGCGCCCGAGGCTCGCAGGGTCGGGATGGTGTTCCAGGAATCGGCCCTCTTCCCGCACCTCGACGTGGCGGGGAACGTCGGCTTCGGCCTGCCCCGTCGGGGCCGGGAGATGCGGGTCGCGGAGCTGGTGGCCCTTGTCGGGCTGGCCGGACTGCAGCGCCGGATGCCGCACGAGCTTTCCGGCGGCCAGCAGCAGCGGGTCGCGCTCGCCCGTGCCCTGGCGCCGGACCCGGCGATCATCATGCTGGATGAGCCGTTCAGCAGCCTGGACGCGACCCTCCGCTCGCAGCTGCGCGCGGAGGTTCGGGAGATCCTGCGCAGCGCCGGCGCCACGACCCTGTTCGTCACCCATGATCAAGCGGAGGCGCTCGAGATCAGCGACCGGGTGGCGGTGATGCGCGCCGGCCGGATCGAGCAGGTCTCGACGCCGGACGAGCTCTACCTGCGTCCGGTGAACCGCTTCGTGGCCGGCTTCGTCGGCGAGGCCAATTTCCTGCCCGGCCTCGTCCGCCACGGCGAAGTCCAGACGATCGTCGGGCGCTTCCGCGCCCCCGCGGACGAGCTCGCCGAAGGAGCGCGCGCCGAGGTCCTCCTGCGACCAGAGCAGCTCCACATGCTGCCGGTCAGCCGCCTGGAGACGGCCCCGCGTCCCGAGGCGGTGCTGCGGATCGTGCGCCGCGTCTTCCACGGCTCGGAGGTCCACCATGTCCTTCGCAACCCCGACGGCCTCGAGATCGAGGCTGCGACGCCGTCGAGCGCCACGCTGGAGCTCGGGACCGAGGTCATCGCGCACGCCCGCGCGCGCGAGGTGCCCGTCTATCCACTTCCCGACGCGCTCCAGGACCCCGCCCATCAGGGGACCGCCGCGCCCGCGGGTTGATTTGCGGGCTGTCTACGTGGGCGTGCCCGTGTCGGCGATGCCGATCCCCATGAACTCGAGCACCTGCCGCCAGGCGTCGGCGCTCGCCTCCGCGTGCTCCTCGGCCCGGCGATCGAAGAAGGAGTGCGGGGCGCCGTCGTACACGACCGACCGGTGTGGAACGCCCGCCGCCTCGGTGGCACGTGCGAAGGCGTCGCGCGCGTCCGCCTCGATCCCCTGGTCGTCGCCGCCGTAGATCGTCAGCACCGGGCAGCCGAAGCGCGGAGCCTCGTCTGCCGGCGCGGGGAGGCCGCTGCGGTGCGGGCCCACCGGCCACGGATAGAAGCCGATGACGCCGGCGAGGTCGAGGCCGCTCGCCGCCTGCAGCAGGCTCACACGGCCACCGATGCAGAAGCCGATCGTGAAGACGCGACTCGGTGCGCCGCCAGCCGGCGAGCGAAGGTGGGCGGCTGCCGCCGCCACGTCGTCGTCCAGCTGGGCGGCGTCCAGCAGCCGCACGTGGGGCTCGTAGGCGAAGTCGGCGTCTCGCTTCTTCGATCCGGCGCTGCGGGCGTACAGATCGAACGCCACGGCGTCCACTCCCGCCTCCGCGAAGCGGCGCCCCAGCTCCTCGTAGTACGGGTGGAGGCCACGAACGTCGGGAATGATCACGATGCCCACGCCGCTGGGCTGCGCGGAGCGCGTGGCAGAGGCGGCGAGGCGCGTGCCGTCTCGGCTCTCGAGCAGCAGGTCCCGGGTGTCGACCGCGCCCCCGCGGATCGGCGGCAAAGGCGGTCGGGAGTCATGGTCGAAGCACATCGCCCTCAGCCTCCCAGCTGGCCGACCGCCACCACGGACCCCACGACCAGCAGGACCGCCACGCCGGTGTAGACCACGGCGCGGAGCGCAACGGGCATCCCGGAGCGCAGCT
>JASLBU010000162.1 GCA_030146365.1 Candidatus Limnocylindria bacterium
GTGCGTCGGTTGTCCAGGCGGTGTCGCGTCGTCGTCTCGTCGGGTTTCGTCACTGACTGAACGGGGGACCAGTACGCGTTTCTTGCCGTCAACGACCGTCGTCGCGACGGTGCCACGCCGGATACGCATCCGAAGCGCGTCGATGCTCAGGCCGAGGCGTTTGGCAGCCTCTGGCACCGTGAGGTGGTCGAACGCCTCGTCGGTGTCGCGTCGCGTTGTGTCGGTGGCTCGTCGTGGTTCAGTCATCATTCGCCGGCATCTTGGTGCAGCCGGCGCCGGCGGTCAATCCTGAAGGGGACATGAAGAAGCCCCTGCCGACCGCGGACGGTGCGAGCAGGGGCGGAGGAGGGGCTGTCGACTTGACCGCCCCCGGTAACGTCAGGCGGCGACGACCGCGACCGACAGCCGGCCAGTCCCGGCACAGCGATCGCACGTCGGATGCGGGAAGCCGGCCCGCTCGCACGCGGCAACGTAGACGATCCCCGTCCCGAGACACTCGCCGCAGCGGATCGACGCCGGCGGCTCCGGCTCAGGCTCCGGCAACCAGCCGAGATGCTCCAAGAGCAGGGGTAGGTGCGAGCAGCGCTGATGGGCGATGAAGCCCCGGCAATCGCAACTCCAACCGGTCAGCGCATGCAGCGCGAATGCGTCGCTGGCCGAGCTGCAGAACCAACGTTTCGGCGCCAAGCCTCGTCATGACATGGGGTACGCATGTGGGTAGCATCGGTGGCCGACGGTACATCACTCGCGGATCGGTTGTCACCTCGTTCGTGACCTGGCGGGCACAGCCACCGGCGCCGCGGTCGCCCGCGCCGTCACGCAAGCTCCTCCAGGCTCGCCCGGAGGAGCGCCCGCGCCGCCCACCGCGAGACCTCCTCCATCGCCGCGTGGTCGAGCCCCCGGATGTCGCGCAGCACCAGCAGCGCCTCGATCCCGACGACGAGCGCCAGCGCCGAGACCAGCCGATCGAAGTGCGCCTCGGTGAGCCGCTCCCGCATCGGCTCCAGCGCCTCCTCGATCCGCTCGATCCGCCAGCGACCGCGCAGCGGCGCTTCGCGCGGCGGACCACCCCGGGCCTCATCGAGCCGATGCTCGATCGTCAGGCGGATCATCGTTCGCAGGAGCACCTCGCTGTCGATGCAGCTGCGCAGGCCCGCGGCGACGAGGGCGTCGAGCCGCGCCCCCACGTCGTCGGAGTCGGCCAGCACAACCGCCTGCTCCACCTCCGCGCGCACCCCCTCCAGCGCCGCCTCCGTCAGCAGCTGCTCCTGGGTCGGGAAGTACAGGTAGACGGTCCGCCGCGAGACCTCGGCCACCTCCGCCACCCGGTTCGCCGTCGGTGCCTCGCCCTGCCGCATCAGCTCGACCGCCGCGGCCAGGATCGCCCGGCGCGTCCGCCGCTTCTGTCGGGACCGGTCGCGCACGCCTCGCGCGTCGTCGCCCACGCCGCTTGCTCCTCCCCCTTGACAAACCGCCCGTCTTAACTTACACAGTAGTGCAAAGAATTCGCTGGAAGTGTAGCACAAGGAGGCGACGGTGGAGACGACGGTGTCCGCTCCGCGGCCCGCTGCGGGTCCGATCATCCGCGGAGAAGGGGAGGGGGAGCGCCTCTGGTTTGCCGGCGGAGGCGTGTTCACCATGAAGGCCACCGCGGCGGAGACCGACGGGGCGTTTATGCTGTTCGAGGACCGAATGGCGCGCGGCAAGACGACCCCGCTGCACTTCCACCCGCACGAGGACGAGACGTTGATCGTGCTCGAGGGGGAGCTGGTGGTGTCCGTCGCGGGGGCCGAGCATCGGGTCGGCCCGGGCGGCGTTGCGGTGCTTCCGCGCGGTGTTCCCCATGCGTTTCTGGTGGCTTCGGAGACCGCGCGCATCCTCGCGCTGCAGACGCCCGGGAGCGGCGAGGCCTTCTATCGGGACGCGAGCGAGCCGGTGACCGGCGAAACCGACCCGGGGAGGCCACCCGACTGGGATCGCCTCCGGGCAGCCGCGCGGCGCCACCCCGACATCATCCAGATCGTCGGCCCATCCCCGTTCGAAGCGGCAAGGGGGTAGCTCGGATCGGCACACGCTTCCAACCTTGACGGCGCGCGACCCTCGCCTCGGTCCGAGCCGTGTCTCGGTCGGTCGGGTCGAACCGCCGCATGCCCACCTCACGTATGCGTGAACCATCACGCGGCGACGGGCGCCGCGCCCGTCCCACCGGCGGCGGGCAAACCTCGTCATGACATCCGGCACGCCGGGCAGCAGCATCAGTGGCCGATGCTGCGCGGCAGAAGTGGCGCTCCGCAGCGCATTGCGAGGACGGCCGTGCCGAAACGGGTCGATGCGACTGTGAAGCGGGCGACCTCCCTCACGAAGTTCGGCATGGATCGACCACCGATCTTACTGCTCCACGTCCCGGAAGTTCTGGCGAGGTGTGCGTATGCGGGTAGCATTGGTGGCCTACGGCCTGGCCCTAGCGAGCCGGTTGGCGCCCCGTTTGTGACCGGAGCGGCACAGCCGCCTCCCCACCCGG
>JASLBU010000184.1 GCA_030146365.1 Candidatus Limnocylindria bacterium
CACCGAAAACGTCCACAGATCCTCGCCGCTCGCGTCATCCCGGACGCCGACGATGTCAACGGTGCAGAGGCTCGGTCCGCACGACCCGCTCGCCGACGTCGCGTCCCACGGCGAGCCGTCGACGGTCCAAATCGCGTCCGCCATCGCGTCCGCCACCGCTTCGGTTTCGATGTCATCCGGGATCCCGCCCGGGCGCCGAGAGTCTCGGAACGCAGCCAGGATGTCGGCGTCGTCGTATGGCCGGCCCGGACGGAAGGGGAAGGAATCGGCAGACGGCGATGCCGGTGATGTGCTCGGCGCACCCGGCTGGGTCGCCAGCGATGTGCCACCCTCGGGAGCGGGTGGCGTGTCGATCGATGGCGGCGTGCCGCAGGCGACCAGCGCAACGAAGACCAGGCTGCCGCAAAAGGACGTCGCGCAGTCCGCGCGGCGTAGGCGACCGCTCACGGAATGACGACGGCTCCCGACTCTCCGACCCAGTAGCCGGACCAGACACCGGCCCCGATCAGGATCCTCGGAGCCCCGTTCACGATCGCCCACGAGATCCCCGGGGCGGTGGAGGGGCTGCCCAGGGCTGCGGAGCGCGTGCCGACGACTGTGCCCGCCGCATTGAACCGGTAGCCCCCGTGCGTGCCCGCACTGAAGCGGACACTCTCGCCGTCCAGGTCGCGGTGATCGCGAGCGCCCGGAAGGTACGAGCGAGTCGTTTCGCGAACCCAATATCCGGCCCAGATGCCGTTCATGACGGACAGATGCCACGAGCCGTTGATGAGGGTCCGAGCGCTGACCTCGGCTCCGGAGGCCGACCCCAACGTCGCGGTCTTCCGGTCCGTGATGGTACCGGACGTGCCGAAGCGGTACCCGGTGTGCGAGCCGGCGGAGAACGTCATGCGCGTCGAGGGGCCGAGCGACTGTTGTTCCATGTTGCCCGCTACGTGGGCGCGGCCGGACTCCCGAATCCAGTAGCCCGCCCAGATGCCGTTGGTGACACGGAGCCAGCGCCCCGGCTGCCCCGCGATGAGTGCCCGGCGATCCGTGTTCGCGCCAGATGCGGCAGACAGGGTCACCGTCCGCGTTTCGGTGACATCGCCGTCCGTATCGAACCGATGCCCGGTGTGGGACCCCGCTGCGAGCTTGACGCGGGTGGTGCCTGGCAGAGCCGTCTGCCATTCGGGGGCCGACGCCACGACTGAGAAGGTCCACGAAAGGGCGGCCAGCCGGTTCCCGGCGTGATCGCGCACGCCCTCGGTGATGGTGACGCGATACGCCCCTGGCCCGAGCGGCGAGGATGGCGACAGGACGACCCGGCGCGCGGAGGACTGGTAGGTGAGGCTTGCCGGGATGGCCGCGCCACCCGCTGCCGGCGCGATCCAAATGTTGCGCGCGACGATGCCGGTGACCGCTTCGCTGAACGTGACCGTGACGTCCGCGCGTGGGGCCGCCCACGGCTCGCCGGACTGCGGGGCACGTGCCGCGACGGTGGGAGCCGTCCTATCTCCGCCGATCTTCGCCCATGCCAACGAGTAGCGCTCGCCACCGGCGCCGACCCGGGTTCCGATCACTTCGATCGAGAGCGTGCCCGCAACGGGGCTGACGACGTCGACGACCTCGTAGCTGTTGTCGAACGAGTACGACCCGTAGACCGCTCCATTCGGCAGGCGCACACGCAGGTCGAGGTCCGAGGCCAGCGAATCGGTCTTCGCGAGGTTCGACGAGCCTGACGTCCGGCTGTTCCAGGTGAGCGCCACGCGCACCCGCTGGCCGCCGAGGACGGAGATCGGCTGCGTGAAGGTGCCGGTCATGCCGCCGTGCCGGTATCCGCCGTTGGCTCCGTCGCCCGCGTTGAGGATCTGGTTCGCCCACAGTCCCGATGCCGACCCGGACCCTTCATGGTCTGCGTTGTACGACCCGTCCGGCATGCGGGTGCGGTGCACCGCGCCGGCAATCAGCAGCGCTCTGACCGTCTCGGGCCAGCTCATCAGGATGGGCGCGCGCGAGATCAGCTGTGCGGCGAGGCCGCTGACGATCGGTGTCGCGACGCTCGTCCCGGATGCCGCGAGTCCATTCGAGGTCCGGACACCAACGGCCGGCGCGGAGAGGTTCGGCTTGTTGAAGTCCCCGTGCGCGTTCCACGTCGTCCCCGGCGGGTCGACGTACGAGCTGCCGTTCGACCCCGGCACGTACCAGATCCGGTCGTCCGCCCGCGAGCTTGTGTTCCGATCATCGGTGCCGCCGACTGTCAGCACGTTCCAGCCGGTTCCCGGCGAGCCGACCCGCCAGGTTGCAAGCGCGACGTAGTTTCCCGAGGCCGCCACAACGACGCGCAGATCCTCATCGACGACGGAGTCGAAGTATCGTCGCGCCTCCTCCGAGCCAGTGGTGGTGTCCTGGACCAGGCTCAGGTTGATGACGTCGGCGTCTCCGCCGCTCGGCGATACGGCCCAGTCGGTCGTCGCGATCACCGCGCGATCCCGGGCAAGGCCGGTGGACCCGCCGCCGGTGCTGGCCGAAACGATCCCAGCGCTCGGCGCCGTCCCGGGGTAAGCGCCCCCGCCGGCGATCGCGCCGGCCACCCAGCTCGGGTGATCGAACTCCGCCCCGCTGCTGTAGGCCAGAGCGCCCGTGCTGCTGTGTGATGCCACGACGCGTCCGGCCAGGTCTCCGCTGTTTCGCACGTTGTGGTATTCGACCACCGCGACGCGGATGCCTGCCCCTGAATCCCCAGTCCCTCCGGTCCAGTTACCGTCGACGGTGGGCGTCGCCGTCGTCATGGCCGGCCGCCAGGATCGCTCCAGGCCAAGCGACGCCACGGACGGCAGGGCGGCAAGTCGCTCGGCCGCCGAGGCGGGCAGATCCACGAATGCGAGCGGTGCCGCCTCGCTGGCATAGCCGATCACCCCGCCCAGCGGCTGAATGTCGGCCGCAAGTCGCTCGATCGCCGCGGCGTACAGCGATCGTCGCGCCGCGAACAGCTCCGCGCGCAGCTGTCGAGCAACCTCGAGGGAGGCGACGGACGGCCTGCCCGCCTCCCACTGGATCTCGGGATGCGCGACCCGGACCGCCTCGACCGCCTGCGTCGTGTCCACGTCGAGCCAGACGGCGACCGGCACCGAGGTGCTCGCCGCCACTTCGGCGACTCGGGAGCGCAGCTCTGCGTCCCCCTTCGCCACGAGCGCCGCAACATTCGCGATTGCGCTCCGGCCCCTGGCGGCGAGCGTGTCCATGCCGCCGAGCTGGCCCGACCCGTCTTGATACACGACGTGGACGTTCCCAGTCCGATCCTCGAGCTTGCCGACCCAGAGTGTTTCGCCGGACTCGGGAACGGTCGCAGAGCGCTCGTAGCGCAGCGCGTAGTCGTCAGCTCGGCCACCGTGCTGTGCGGCCAGATGAGCGGCGGCCGCGGCCGCCGGCGGCTCCGTGGCGGCCATCGGGCGGGCCGGAGCGAGCGCGCCGCTGAGGGTGATGGCGGCAAGCAAGGCGCGCGCGGCGACGTGTATCGGATGGCGGTGCAGCATAGGGTTCCCCCGCGTGGATGTGGCGGCCTTTGACAGTGTCGCACGCCCGACAAGCAGCCTGTCGAGCGGCGCGCGGGGTCGCAATGGCCTCCGTGTAGTCTTTGGTCATGACTGGTGACAGCGCCAAGACAGCCCGTTTTCCCGCGTCCACGCATCGCACCCGGCTGGACAGGGCGGCCACAGCGGCCGCGGAGCGCGGAATCGAGGCCCTGCTCGTCACCCCCTCATCCGACTACGCCTACCTGCTGGGATACCGCGCGCCGGCCATGGAGCGAATGACGTGCCTGATCGTTCCAGCGGAGGGGCCGGCGAGCCTCGTGCTTCCGCGCCTCGAGGAGCCCCTCGCCCGCCACGAGCTCGGCGACCTCGCCGATGAGCTGGAGATCGTCTCATGGGACGAGGCGGACGATCCGATCCGCATCGTGAAGGCGGCCGTCGGACCGGCGTTGCGGATCGGCGTGCAGGACCAGATGTGGGCGCGATTCGTCCTGCGGCTGCGGGCGGTGCTGGACCCCGCGGAGCTGGTCGAGGCCGGGCCGACGATGGCGTCTCTGCGAGCGGTCAAGCAACCGGAGGAGATCGAGAGGCTCCGCGCGGCCGCCGAAGCCGCCGACACGGCGATGCGCGCGGTGATCGCCGACGGCCTCTCGGGACGGGCCGAGTCAGAGGTCAGCTCGGTTATCCGCCGCCACCTCCTGGACGCGGGCCACCAGACGGCGGAGTTTGCAATCGTGGCGTCCGGCCCCAACAGCGCGAGCCCGCATCACGTGCCCGGCGACCGCGTGATCGAGGCCGGTGATGCCGTCGTGCTGGACATCGGCGGCCTCCGCGGTGGATACGCCAGCGACACCTCTCGCACGGTGGTG
>JASLBU010000210.1 GCA_030146365.1 Candidatus Limnocylindria bacterium
ATCCGAAGTCAGCTGCTCTGATCCACTGAGCTACGGGCGCCATTGCACGCTCAGAGTGAGCGGAAACCTCGCTCGGCATTGTGCCACAGCGCTCTTAGACCGGCTGATCATGGGTGGCTGCTGAACCCATTCCCGCGAGGAGCGGACGCCAGTCCGGATCATCGGCATCGATGGCCTCAGCCAGCGCGCCGCGAACGGGCTTAGGCGATGCCTAAGAATCGCAGCATCGTCCGCGGTTGCAACAAATTGCGATAATCGGTTCTTGAGCACGCGAACGCCGGCGCCGGGCCAGCCACTGTCCCCGCACAGCAAGTCAGAACGATTGCTGCTCACCGCCGAGGGGGGTCGAGCCCGGAGAATCGCGCCGTTGCGGTTCGGCATCACGCAAGCCTCCGCCTTGGCAAGGTGCGTCACGGTCGACAGGGTGCTCGCCGCTGGGCAGCGAACGCAGCCGGTCACATGAAGATCGGCGTCTTCGATCCCGTCTTCGGCACAGTCCCGCTCGAACCGATGCTCGATCGGGTCGTCGAGCTCGGAATTGAGGCCGTGGAAGTCGGCGCCGGGAACTATCCCGGAGACGAACGCTGCAAGCCCGTCGCTCTGTTGGCCGACGACGTCGCGCGCAAGCGCTTCACCGAAGCATTCGCATCACGCGACGTCGCCATCAGCGCGATCTCATGCCACGGGAACCCCATCCACCCTCGAGCCGAGCGTGCGGCGCACGATGACGCGGTGTTCCGCGACGCTGTGCGCCTCGCTGGCGAGCTGGGCATCGGCGTCGTGAACGTGTTTTCGGGATGTCCGGGGGACGGACCTGACGCGAGCGCCCCCAACTGGGTGACCTGCGCCTGGCCGCCCGAGTACAGCGAAACCGTGGCGTGGCAGTGGGATGATGTCGTCCTGCCGTATTGGCACGCGGCCGGGGCGTTCGCGCGGGAGCACGGCGTCCGCCTCGGCTTCGAGATGCACCCGGGGTTCGTCGTCTACAACCCGAAGACGCTCCTCCGGCTGCGCGCGGAAGTCGGGGACGTTGTCGGGGCCAACCTCGACCCCTCGCACCTGTTCTGGCAGGGCATCGATCCGATCGTCGCGATCCGCGAGCTTGGCGAGGCGATCTATCACGTCCATGCCAAGGACACCGCCCTCGATTCATACAACGTGGCACGCAACGGAGTGTTGGATCTCGAGCGCTACGACGACGTCGGGAACCGCTCGTGGGTCTTCCGGAGCGTCGGTGACGGACACGACGTGCTCTTCTGGAAGCGCTTCGTCAGCGCACTTCGCGTGGTCGGCTATGACCACGTCCTGTCCATCGAGCACGAGGACAGCCTCGCTTCGACCGATGAGGGCCTGAAGCGCGCCCTCGGAACCCTCAGGCAAGCTGTTCTTGCGGACGCGCCGACAGCGATGTGGTGGGCGTGAGGCGATGTTGAAGTTGGGTGTTCAGTCGCGCCTCGTACCCGGGGAGACGCTGCGCGAAAAGCGCGAGACCGCACTTCGATACGGGTTCGACGGCATCGAGCTCTCAGCGTTCCCGATGATTGCCGCGGCGGAGGAAGCCGTCCGCTGGGGCGTCCCGGTGAGCGCCATGTGTTCCGGCCATCGCGGATGGTTCATCGACCCCGACCCAACCGAGGTTGCGGCCTGCATCGCAGACGTCAAGCGCCTGCTGGAGCTCGGAGCCGAGCTGGATGCGCCCCTGATCATCGTCCCGATCTACGGCCGCACCGCGAACCTGCCGCCCCATGCCGGCACGGGTCGCTCGCGCGAACAAGATGAAGCCCTGTGGTTGGAGGGACTGCACGAGGTGACGGCCCACGCCGACCGTGTAGGAGGTCGGCTGTTGATCGAGGCGATCAACCGCTTCGAGAACTCGGTGTCGGTCACGGTGGCAGATGCGGTGCGCTGGGCGCGCGAGGCCCGCAGCCCGCAGGTTCGGGCGATGGGCGACGTCTTCCACATGAACATCGAGGAGGTCGATCTCGGCCGTTCCTTCGAGGCGGCGGGCGAGCTGCTGGCGTACGTGCACCTTGCCGACTCGCAGCGGCTGGAGCCAGGGAAGGGGCATCTGGACTGGGACGGCGTCTTCGGCGGCCTTGCCAGAATGGGCTACGACGGCTGGGCGTCGATGGAGTGCAATCTGTCCGGGCCACCGGATGAGGTGCTGCCGGCGTCGCTCGCCTTCCTCAGGGATCGGATTTCCCAGGTCGCGAATCGGGTTCGGGCGTGACGGGCTCTGCATCTGGGCGGACGATCGATGGGATCGTGGCGCGCGGCGAGATCGGCGGCCGGACCCTCCAGATTGTCGAAAGCGGCGCGGTGGAGTGCGCGGTCTACGAGCCGGCTGCACTGCGGGATGGAATGGTGCGCGTCAGGACCGTTCGGTCCGCCATCAGCCCAGGGACGGAAATGACCTTCTACGGCCGGGCCGCGACGAATGTCTATCTGCACAAACGGTGGAACGAGGATCTACGCCTCTTCGAATCGGGTAGTCCCTCGATGGAATATCCGCTCCTGTTCGGCTATCGAGCCGCGGGCGAGGTCGTCGAGAGTCGCTCCGGCGAGGTTTCCGTGGGTCTCCGAGTGTATGGCAGCTGGCGTCACACGGAACTGACTGCGGTGCCGGCGGAATATGCGGCAGCCCATGCCCTACCGGACGCCCTCAGCTGGGAGGACGGCGTCGACATCGCCCAGATGGGGCCGATCTGCGTGAACGCGGTCGCCTTCGGCGAGAACGAGCATGCCGGGGCGCCGGCAGTGATCTTTGGCGCAGGCGTGGTGGGGCTCATCACTGCACAGATTGTGCGCGCAACCGGGGCCGACCCGGTGTACGTCGTCGATCGGCTACCAAGCCGGCTCGCGATCGTCGCCGAACTCGGCCTGACGCCCGTTGACGCCGCTGCGGGGGGCGACGTCGCGGCGGGCCTGAAGAAGCTCCACGGCAGCGAGGGGATCCCGGTCGCGTGGGAGGCCACCGGTTCCACGCGGGCCCTGCAGGAGGCCATCCGCGTGGTGCGCCGTCGTGGAAATGTCGTCGGGGTGGGCTTTTACCAGGGCGAGGCCGCCGGCCTGTACCTGGGCGATGAGTTCCACCACAACGGGATCCGGATCACCTGCGGTCAGATCGGCAACGTCCACCCCACCCACACGTGGGACACGCTGCATGCGCGAGTCCTGGAGCTCGCGCTCGACGGATCGGTGAGCTTCGGAGGGCTGCCACGCCTCTCCCTGCCCATCGAGCGGGCGGCTGAGGGCTTCGAGGTGCTGACCCGCCCCGATCAGGTGCTGCAGGTGGCCCTGTCCTACGCGCCGAGCTGACGGTTGCGCCGGAGCTCCCCGACAGCCAACTCCCCCACCGAGTCGATGACGAAGTCCGGAGCATTCGGCTCCGCCGGCGACGGTGCGATGCGCGTTGCGCCGCTGAGGACGAGCGCGGATGCCAGACCGGCCGAGCGAGCCATGCGAATGTCGGTTTCGAGCCGGTCACCCACGACCAGCGTATCCGCGGGAGATGACCCCAGGCGCTCAAGGGCCGTAGCAGCCATGAGCGCCGACGGCTTGCCGACGATGGCGTCGGCACGCTTGCCGCTTGCGGCCTCGATCGCGGCCAGGATCGCGCCGCAGTCAGGCAGCCCCCCGTCCGGGGTGGGGCAGTACGCGTCGGGATTCGTCGCAACGATGCGTGCGCCCGCATTGACGGCACGGAAGGCCGCGCGAAGCTTGTCGTAGTGGAAGCCACGGTCGAACGAGATGACGACCACCTCGGTTCGGTCCGGATCCGCGGTGACATGGAATCCGGCGGTCACGAGCAGCTCGACGACGGGCTGCTCGGCGATCGGGAAAAGCCGCGCGTCGGCGTGGTGATGCCGCAGATAAGCGACGAGGGCATCAGTGGAGGAGACCACCTCATCATCGGCGACCTCGAACCCGAGGCGGCGGAGCTTCCGAGCCCAATCGGCGGGCAGCGCGAGTGGATTGTTCGTGACGAAGGCAAGGCGGGCGCCGCCGCTCCGGAGGAGCGCCAGCGTCTCCGGGGCGCCCGGGATAGCGTCCTCTCCGAGGTACAGAGTGCCGTCGAGGTCAAACATGTACCCCGCGTACAGGCTTTTGAGCCGCGGCCATCCCGGAGCCATGGTCACGCGAGCGGCTGCCGTCCCAGAAGCCTGAGCGTTCGCTCGACGAGCTCATCGACGGTGACGCGGTCGAAATCGCGTACCGCGCTGCGGATGCGCACGGGCGAGGCTGCCACGAGGTGTGCCGGGATGGCATCGTCGCCGTGCAGTGCGCCATGGACGCTGCCGACCGTGGCCGCGGTGGAGTCGGTGTCGCGTCCGGCGCCAACGGCGATACCGACGGCCTC
>JASLBU010000213.1 GCA_030146365.1 Candidatus Limnocylindria bacterium
CTGCGACGGCGAGAGCCGCGCATCGGCCGTGCCACCGTGTTCCGCACGCTCGAGGCGCTGGTGGCCGCGGGCGTCGCACGCCGCCTCGAGCAGGACGGCCACGTCTATGGCTACGTCGCCTGCCGGTCGGAGCATCATCACCACGTCGCCTGCAACCGCTGCGGCAGGGTAGAGGAGATCGGCGAGCAGTACGTGGCCCCCGTCGCCGACCGGCTCGCCAGCGACCTGGGCTTCACGATCGATGACGCCCGGCTCGACTTCTACGGCCTGTGCGCCGACTGCCGGGCGGTCGAGACGCGCGCGGCCGGCTGAGTCGGGTCAGCCGGCAGTGGCGGCGACCGCCGTCCCCGGCACGGCGTCCTCGGCCTCCGGACCGGGCTCCTCCCGATACCCATGCGGGTGGGCCTCTCGCCACGCCCAGGCGTCGGTCACCATCTGTTCCAGGCTCGAGTGCTTCGGCTGCCAGCCCAGCTCTCGTCGGGCGCGTCGGGACGAGGCGACCAGCACCGGCGGGTCCCCGACCCGGCGCTTCGCGGCCCGTGCCGGGATCGCGCGGCCGGTCACGCGCCGAGCGGCCTCGACGACCTCGCGCACGCTGAAGCCGGCCGCCGATCCGAGGTTGTACACCTCGAGCGACGCATCGCCCTCACCGGTCGCCTCCAGCGCCAGCAGGTGGGCAACCCCGAGGTCACGGACGTGGATGAAGTCGCGGATGCACGTGCCGTCCGGCGTGGGGTAGTCCTGTCCGTAGATCTGGACGTGGGTCGCCTCCCCCGCCGCGACGCGGAGGACGATGGGGATGATGTGCGTCTCCGGGTCGTGGACCTCGCCGTTCAGCTCCGTCGCTCCGGCCACGTTGAAGTAGCGCAGGCTGATGGCCCGGAAGTCGTGCGAGGCACAGAACCAGCGCATGGCGCCCTCGAAGGCGAGCTTCGTCTCACCGTACGGGTTGATGGGCTGCGTGCGATCCGCCTCCGCGATCGGCACGCGGCGCGGCTCGCCGTAGACGGCGGCCGTGGAGCTGAATACCAGGCGGGTGACCCCTGCCTCGCGCATCGACTCGAGCAGCGTCACACCGCCGGCGACGTTGGTGCGGTAATACAGCCCCGGGTCCGTCATCGACTCGCCGACGAGCGAACGGGCCGCGCAGTGCAGCACCGCGTCCACGCCGTCGCCGAGGACCTGGCCCATGCGCTCCCGGTCGGCGATGTCGCCGACGACCAGCTCCGCGCCATCCGGGACCGCGGCCCGGTGGCCCGAGGTGAGGTTGTCGTACACGACCACCTGGTGGCCTGCCTCGAGGAACCGCTCGACGCTCGTGGAGCCCACGTATCCGGCGCCGCCGACCACCAGGATCTTCATCTCACGCGGCCCCGGCCGGCTGCTCGACGGCCTCGCCGGCGGCCCTGGCCAGCGTGGCGCTGAGGTGCGCGGAGACGCGTGTCGCCCCGGCCGTCACGGCCTCGCGCAGCTGCTCGGGGCGGCGGAAGCGACCGGATGCCTTGACCCCGATGCGTGGCCCGACGCTGTCGCGCAGCAGCCGCGTGCGCCCGATGGTCGACGGAACGGGCGCCTCCCCGGCACTGGTGATCACGTAGTCCGCACCGGCACGCTCCGCGAGGTGGCAGGCGCGCCGCACGAGGTCGTCAGTCTGCCGGGCGGCCTCCAGGATCACGCCCGCCGACGCCAGCGCAGAATGCGCCATGTCCACCACGGCCAGCATGTCGTTGAAGACCGTCTCCTCGTCACCGGAGGCCAGCGCACCGCCGTTGAGGACGAAGTCGATCTGGGTCGCCCCCTGCTCGAGTGCCTTCGAGGCCTCGAATGCCTTCACGCTGAGGATCTGGCTGCCGTGCGGAAAGCCGATGACGGTGCCGATCACCACACGCGACCGACCCAGGCGGCGCTTCGCCGCCTTCACCAGCCACGGATTGACGGTGAGCGCCGCCAGCTCGTGCTCCGTGGCCAGCGCGACAGCCGCGTCGAGATCATCGAGCGACGCGTTCGGGTGGGTCAGCCGGTGCTCGAGCCGGACGGCCCGCCGCACGCTGGCAGTCATCGGTGCGCGGTCCCTCCGCTCGGTTGCGTCGATGATGACGGTCCAGATGGGGATTGGACGGCCGATTGTAGCAGCGTCCCCTCGCCCGGCCCTCCGCGTCGCGAGGGCAGCCGCCGCTCGACGGTGCGCGGGGTCACCGGCCGGCGGACAGGGTGCGGGCGAGCTCCAGGAGCCGCGCGCGCTCGTTGAGCGAGGGATCCTCGATCGCCGCCTCGACCAACCGCTCGAGGAGCTGCCCGATCGCCGGGCCGGGAGGCAGGCCGAGCTCCGCCTGGAGGTCGTGGCCGTCGATCGCCAGCCGGCGGTCGACCAGGAGGCCCGGCTGCCGCTCGAGCTGCTCCTGGATCCGGCGCTCGAGCTCGGTCTGGACCTCCTCGCCCACGGCGGCCGTGCCGCTCGCCGCGTTGTCGGCGCGCCGGAGCGCGAAGAGCAGCTCACGGTCCGTCTCGCTCAGGCGGCGCACCAACCTGCGCACGGCCGCGTCCGTCCACGTCGGGTCGTAGTTGTACATGTGGTGGCGGATGGCGTTCACGATGCGGGCCGAACGGGCGCGGCCCACCCGAAGCCGCTCCAGCACCTCGGCGGCCATCGTGGCGCCGGCCGCCTCGTGTCCGATGAAGTGGCCGGCGGCCTGCGTCGTGGCCTTGCCGAGGTCGTGGAGCAGGGCCGCAAGGCGCGCGTCACTGGGTGCCGCGGCGGGCGCAGCGTCGACGGCCGCCAGCGAATGGTCGAGGGCGTCCCCCGGCAGCAGCTTCGCCTGCTGGATGCCCCGCAGCCCGGCCAGCTCGGGGAGGAGCACCGCCATCAGGCCAAGGCGCTCGAGGAGACGGAGCGCCCGGGACGGCCGAGGGTCCAGCTCGAGGATCCTGAGGAGCTCGTCGCGTACCCGTTCCCCGGACACGCCGGCAGCCTTGGGGGCGAGCTCGACGATGGCCGCCTCGGTGGCTTCCTCGATGGTGAGATCGAGCCGGCCGGCGAAGCGGGCGGCTCGCACCAGGCGGAGCGCGTCCTCGGAGAAGCGTGCTCGCGGGTCACCGACAGTGCGCAGGAACCGAGCACGGAGGTCGCCACGCCCGTCGAACGGGTCGACGATGCGTCCGGTGCCCGCGGCCAGGTCGACCGGCTGCCACGCGATCGCGTTGATCGTGAAGTCCCGTCGCGCGAGATCCTCGGCGAGCGAGACGCCGAAGCGCACCTCGTCCGGACGGCGGGCGTCGGCGTACGTCCCCTCGGCGCGGTACGAGGTGACCTCCACGGTCGGCGTGCCCTGCACGGTGACGGTGCCGAACCGGTTCTCCCAGGTGGCATAGGGGAAGAGCCCGGCGACCGCCTCGGGAAGGGCGCTGGTCGCCGCGTCCCAGTCATCGCCGACCGGTGGCGTGCCCAGCAGCCGATCGCGAACGCAGCCACCGACCAGGACGACCTCGTGCCCGCCGTCGGCGATGGTGCGGAGCACGTGGCGGACGGGCTCGGGCAGCTCGAAGGTGACGAGCTCAGAGTCTGAACCGACCACGCGGGATCCGGTCAGCTCGGGGGCGTGGCGCGGGGACCGGTCGGCGGCTCGAGGAACAGGTACGTTCGCCAGGCGTCGTTGCGCTCATCGGCCAGGTACGTGCCGAACAGGTAGCGCAGATCGGCCCGCGGGGCGCGGGGCTCGCGCAGCAGCTGCATGCGGGCCTCCGCCACGGTCTTGCCGCCCTTGCGGTGGTTGCAGCCCCGGCATGCGGCGACGAGGTTCTCCCACTCGTGCCGGCCGCCGCGATGCTTCGGCATCACGTGGTCGAGGGTGAGGTCGCGTCCGGTGTGACCGCAGTACTGGCAGGTGTGCCGATCGCGCACGAAGACCTCCCGGCGGCTGAGCCGGACGCGGGGCTGTGGGCGCTTCACGTGGTACTGGAGTCGGATTACCGACGGCGCCGGGATCGCGACGGTGGGCGTGCGGATGACCTGGTGGTTGCGCGCAAGCAGCTCCGCCTTCTCGGCGCCGAGCAGCCGGAATGCACGCCTGATGTCACAGACGTTGAGGGGCTCGTAGTTCTGGTTCAGTACCAGGACCGGTGCGTTGATCATCGCGTCGTGATTCCTGCGGCGGATGATACCAACGAGCGCGCGGCCGCCTCCAGGGACGGTGAATGGGCCGAATGGGATGCCCGGAGTAGAATGCGAGGTCGAATCGCAGGCGGCGCGGAGCGCCGGCTTCGGTGCAGCGAAGGGACACCAATGACCACCATCGAACGAAGCACCTGGACCACGAAGGTCGGACTTGCCCGCATGCTGGCGGGCGGCGTGATCATGGACGTGGTCACCGCCGATCAGGCCAAGGTGGCGGAGGAGGCCGGCGCCGTCGCCGTCATGGCCCTCGAGCGCGTGCCCTCCGACATCCGCAAGTTCGGCGGCGTGGCACGCATGAGCGACCCGAAGCTGATCGAGGAGATCAAGCGGGCGGTCAGCATCCCGGTGATGGCCAAGTGCCGGATCGGGCATTTCGCCGAGGCACAGATCCTCCAGTCCCTGGAGGTCGACTACATCGACGAGTCGGAGGTGCTGACGCCGGCCGACGAGGAGCACCACATCGACAAGCACCGGTTCCAGGTGCCGTTCGTGTGCGGCTGCCGGGACCTGGGCGAGGCGCTGCGGCGCATCGGCGAGGGTGCGGCCATGATCCGCACGAAGGGCGAGGCGGGGACCGGGGATATCGTCGAGGCGGTCCGCCACATGCGCGCGGTGCAGAAGGGCATCCGCCAGCTGCAGTCGATGCGCGAGGACGAGCTGTTCGCCGCCGCAAAGGAGCTGCGCGCCCCCTATGACGTGGTGAAGCAGACCGCCGAGCTCGGCGAGCTCCCGGTGCCGAACTTCAGTGCCGGCGGCGTCGCGACGCCGGCGGACGCCAGCCTCATGCGCCAGCTGGGCGCCCAGGCCGTCTTCGTCGGGTCCGGCATCTTCAAGAGCAGCGAGCCCGAGCGCTACGCGAGGGCGATCGTCAAGGCCGCCACGCACTACGACAACCCGGAGATCCTCGTCGAGGTGAGCACCGGGCTCGGGGAGCCGATGCGCGGGCAGTCGTCGGGCGAGATTCCTCCCGAGGAGCGCCTCGCCGTTCGCGGCTGGTAGGGACCGTCGTGACCGAGGCCACGCGTCGGCCGGCGCGCATCGGCGTCCTGGCGGTCCAGGGCGCCGTACGTGAGCACGTCGCGGCCATCCGCTCCGTCGGCGCCGAGCCGGTCGAGGTGCGGTTGCCGCGCGACCTCGTCGACCTCGACGCGCTCATCCTGCCGGGCGGCGAGTCGACCGCCATGCGGCGCCTCATCGACGCGTATGGCCTGCGCCAGCCCATCGCGTCGCTGGCTCGGGCGGGGGCCGCGATGCTCGGAACCTGCGCCGGGATGATCTTGCTGGCTGACCGCAGCGCCGACGGCGAAGCGCCCGTGTTCGGGCTCCTCGACGTCGAGGTGCGTCGGAACGCGTACGGCCGGCAGCTCGACAGCTTCGAGGCGCAGCTCGACATTCCGGCAATCGGCGACGAGCCGCTCCACGGGATCTTCATTCGCGCCCCTGTGGTCACCGACGTGGGCCCGGGTGTCGAGGTCCTCGCCCGCGACCCGGACGGACGCCCGGTCGCCGTGCGCCAGGGCCGGGTCATCGCCACGGCCTTCCACCCGGAGCTCAGCGGCGATCGACGCATCCATCAGCTGCTCGCGGATCTCGTGGCGGAGGGAGCCCCGGAGGCGGCGTGATCGACGTCGAACGTACGATCCGCACGGCGCGCCTGGGGGATCGTCAGGCGCTGGGCGAGCTGTCGCGCCGGGTGCACGCATCCAGCGACGCGCATCGGCGCAGCCTCGGCGTCCCGGCGCCAACCGCGGAGGCTCCGCGGATCAGCCTGTCGACGCTCATCCCGTCCTGGCTGCCGCTGCGCGCGCCGTCGGTCCACCTGGTGGCCGAGGTCAACGGGGAGATCGTCGGGAGCTGCCGCGCCGTCGAGGAGCCGCACCGGGATGACTGGGTCATCACCGAGCTCGACGCCGACGACGGGCCCATGGCGGCGGAGATCCGCTGGTCGTTGCTCGTCGCGCTGGTCGAGGAGGGTGCCCGGCACGACGTGGCACGGTTCCACGCCGCCTGCGCCGACGTGCGCGAGAACCTGGAGCTGTTCGGGCAGGCCGGCTTCATGGCCTATGCCCAGGAGGAGATCATGTGGCGGCCGCCGGAGCTCGTCCGCGGTCCTCGATCCTGGCTGCGCGGGCTGGTCTCGCGCGATGGGCGGCGAGGCGAGCCGCCGTCATCCGCGGAGCTCCCCGAGCTGCAGGCGGCCGGCGCGCCCGATGCGTGGCACCTGTTCGACCTGTGGACGCACACGACGCCGCCGGCCATCGCCCGCATCGAGGGCTACAACGCCGCGGACTGGGACGGCGTCGCGAACGAGGCGATCGTCCCGCGCTCAGCCCTCAACCCGATCCTGCACTTCGGCGAGGTGGATGGCTGGCTGCTCCCGGCCGAGCAGCGGATCGCGGGCTTCGCGCAGCACGGTGCCTGTCGGGCGGGCCCTCACTACCTCCGCTTCTTCGTGCGCGACGGCGCCGATGGCCCGGCATTCATCCGAGCGGCGCTCGCCCGCATGGGAACCGACGCGGTGGCAGCGGGGATCCTGTCTCCGGTGCGAACATATGAGTCGACCGGCACGCGCGCTGCAACGGCGACCGGGTTCGAGCCGATCGGTCGCGTGACGCTGCTCGTGCGCGAGGTGCGCGCGCAGATCCGGCAGCCGGCCATGGTGCCGGTGGCGACGCGATGAGGGACCAGGTGAGCAACGCTGGGAGGGACGGGTCACAGGTGGGACGCCGCGAGACAACGGACGACCTCGACGCGCTGATGGAGGCGCTGCCGCCGGAGATTTGTGACCGGCTGCGCGGCCTGGCCAATCGCACCGACCTGCTGGAGGTCGTGATGGACCTCGGCCGTCGGCCGCAGGCCCGCTTCACGACCGGCGAGGAGGACCTCCTCGACCGCGAGATCAGTGACGCCGACATCGCGCACGTCATCGACCACATCGGCGTGTTCGGTGACGACAACCGCGCCGGCATCGAGCGCACGCTCCACCGCATCAGTGCCATCCGCAACCGCTCGGGCAAGGTGGTGGGGCTCACGTGCCGCATCGGCCGGGCGGTGTTCGGCACGATCGACATCATTCGCGACATCGTCGAGTCGGGTCAGTCCGTGCTGCTGCTCGGCCGGCCGGGCGTCGGGAAGACCACCATGCTGCGCGAGGTGGCGCGCGTCCTGGCGGATGACCTCGGCAAGCGGGTGATCGTGGTGGACACCAGCAACGAGATTGCCGGCGACGGTGACATCCCGCACCCCGGAATCGGCGACGCCCGCCGGATGCAGGTGCGGACGCCAACCGAGCAGCACGGGGTGATGATCGAGGCGGTCGAGAACCACATGCCCGAGGTCATCGTCATCGACGAGATCGGGACGGAGCTGGAGGCCGGGGCCGCCCGCACGATCGCCGAGCGCGGCGTGCAGCTGGTCGGGACCGCGCACGGCAACACGCTCGACAACCTGATGCTCAACCCGACGCTCTCCGACCTGGTCGGGGGCATCCAGCCCGTGACGTTGGGCGACGAGGAGGCGCGTCGGCGCGGCACGCAGAAGACCGTTCTCGAGCGCAAGGCGCCACCGACGTTCGACGTGCTCGTCGAGATCGTCGAGCGCGACAGCGTCATCGTCCACCGGAACGTGGCCGAGACCGTGGATGCCATCCTGCGCGGCCACATGGTCCCGCCCGAGGCGCGCTACCGGGATGACGCCGGGGAGCTCAAGGCGCAGACGAAGTACGACTACCGCATCAGCGAGACGCCAGCCGGCAACCCGACCTTCGCCCCCCTCGAGCCGACCGGCGGCTTCGGCGCCTTCGGTCGAGGAGGGCGATCCGGCTCGGCGGGGAGCGGCGGCGGACAGGGCGGCCGCCACGAGCGGGGCCTGCGCCCCCTGCCCGGTGGCGGGGCGTTCGGCGGCGAGCGGTCCGATGCGCGCGGCCAGCGCACGTTGCCCGGCGAGCGGCTCTCCGGACGCAACCCCGCGGCACCGACTCCGCCCGGCGAGGGCGACGCGCGGCGCCAGCTGGAGCGGGCGCTGGCCGAGATGGACGACCAGGCGTCGGTGGATCGCCCGATCGGCGCGCAGCGTCCCGCGTCCCCCCGGGTGGCGGGCGCCAAGCCGATGAGCGTCTTCGCGTTCGGCGTGAGCCGCAAGCGGCTGGAGCAGGCGGTACGGGAGCTCGGCGTGCCGGTCAGCGTGGCCCGCGACCTCGACGAGGCGGACGCCGTGGTCACCCTGCGCAACTACTACAAGCGCAAGCCGGCCGCCCTTCGCGACGCGGAGTCGAACGGCGTGCCGATCTACGTGCTGAAGACGAACACGATGCTGCAGATGGAGAACATGCTCGCATCGCTGTTCGACCTGGAGGCCGATCCACAGGAGGCGGCGCTCCGCGAGACAGCGGAGGCCATCGGGCTGGTGCAGGCAGCCGGACGCCCGGTGGAGCTCGCACCGCAGAACGCCTACGTGCGGCGCCTGCAGCATCAGATGGCCGAACGCAACGCGCTCATGTCGCGGTCGCGCGGCTCCGAGCCGAACCGGCGCGTCGAGCTGCTTCCGGAAGAGGGAGGCTCCTGGCGGTGACCCGCGGCGGCCGGATCGCGGTCATCGTGGTGCTGGCCGTCGTCATGCTCGCTCTCGTGGCGACCAGCGTCCTGCCCCCGGCGTGACGACAGATCGGCCGGCGCCGGGTCGATTCATCACGCTGGAGGGCTCGGAGGGCAGCGGCAAGACGACCGCCGCCCGTCACCTCGCCGACTGGCTGCGGTCCCGAGGCCAATCGGTCGTGCTGACGCACGAGCCGGGCGGGACGCCGTTGGGCGAGGAGATCCGCCGAATCGTGCTCCACATGCGCGGCATGAGCGATGACCTCGACCCACGCGCCGACGCGCTGCTGTACGCGGCCGGGCGCGCGCAACACGTCGCCAGGGTCATTCGCC
This sequence comes from Candidatus Limnocylindria bacterium, assembly GCA_030146365.1. Taxonomy (GTDB): domain Bacteria; phylum Chloroflexota; class Limnocylindria; order QHBO01; family QHBO01; genus JACDBZ01. The sequence continues at coordinate 9,097 of JASLBU010000213.1, forward strand.
CCGCTCTGCAGCGCGGCGAGTGGGTGGTCTGCGCCCGCTTCGTCGACTCCTCCCTCGCGTACCAGGGTGGCGGCTACGGGAGCGATATCACCGAGCTCCGCCGCCTCCAGGCCTTCGCCACGTACGAGGTGATGCCGGACCTCACCCTCCTCCTCGACGTGCCGGTCGACATCGGACTGGAGCGCACGCGACGTCGCGCCGAATGGAACCGCTTCGAGGACAGCGAGCACCTCGCCTTCTTCCAGCAGGTTCGTGGCACCTACCTGCGGCTCGCCGAGGAGGAGCCGGACCGGTATCGGATCGTGGACGGCTCGGGGTCGGTCGAGGCCACCGATACCGCCATCCGCCGGTTCGTCCAGCCACTGCTGCCTCAGTCGCCCGCCGAAGCTCCAGGGGATGCCCCGGTGGACGCCCCCGGCGACGGCCCGAGCGGCGGATCGATGGAGTCCACGCGGTAGAAGGAGAGCGGCTCGACGCCGTCCGGCACGATCACCGTCGCCTCCAGCCCGTCGCGAGTGGCCGTGGCGAGCGGGATGTGGATCTCGACGTCCTGCGGAGCCTCGCCGCCCGGTGCGGGGAGCGGGAAGCTCACGGCGAATGCGAGCGGCGGGCCGTTCGGGTCGTCCGCGGCCGCCACGGCGATCACCGATGCGGTGACCTCCTGCACCTCCCCGGCGCGGCGCAGGCACTGCGCGGGATCGGCGGGGTCCGGGCTCGCCGGCTCCCACGATCGGATCGTCGCCGACCCCGTGGTGGCCTCGGGACCGGTTGGGTAGGACTCCGGGCCGAGCTCCAGCACCAGGCACGGGCCATCCGAGCCCAGGCGGCCGGCCAGCACGAACAGCCCGTTCGGACCGACGGCGGCGGGGGCCTGGCTCGGGATCGGTGCGAGATCCGGATCCACCGAGTCCACACGGTCGAACACGAGGCCACCGCCGGTGCCCGACGACGCCTCGACCGCCTGGATGAGCGTCTGGGTGCTCTGCCGGGCCAGGATCGTGAGCTCGACCGAGACGCGCGGCGCATCGCCGCCCCCATCGGCTCCGGCCGGGATCGAGAACCGCACGGCATAGCCGACTGGTGGCCCCTCCGGCTCGTCCTCGTCCGCGACGGGCGTGACGCTGGCCGCGACGGAGGTGACGTCGCCGCTCCGTGTGTCGCACCCCGTCATGCCGCGGCTCCACCACAAAACCGTGGCCGTCCCTTCGGGCGCACCCTCGGCGACCGGATACGACTGCGGCTCCAGCTCGAGGGCGATGCACGGTCCCGAGCTGAGCGCTCCACGCAGGGCGAACAGGCCGAGGGGCGGAATGCCCGGTGCGGAGCTGGGCGCTGCTTCCGGCGTCGCGCTCGGCGATGGGACGGCCGCGGCCGGCGCGGGCAGGAACGGCGCCGCAAGCAGCAGGCCGATCAGCCCGGTCGATGCGAGGACGGCGAGTGCGACGACGCCGTGCACGAGGCGATCACCCATCACCCATAGGATGCGCCGATCGACCCTCGGTTGCACCATCGCCGCCCGGTGCGCGCTCGATGCGGAGGCCGTGCTGAGCGGTCGCGGAAGCGCGAGACGGGTGGCCTTCGTCTGCTCCCCTGCGCCATACTGTCGGCGGCCGCGACGGCGCGGCCGCCGTGAACGAAGGAGCCCGTCCAGGATGAAGCTCGTCACCGCCATCGTGCACAACGAGGATGCTGCGACCCTCGTCGACGCGCTCCTCGAGAAGGAGTACCGAGCCACCCGCTTCAACTCGTCGGGCGGGTTCCTCAAGCAGGGCAATGCCACGATCTTGGTCGGCGTCGAGGACGAGCAGGTCGAGACGGTGCTCGAGATCATCAGCTCCAACTGCCACTCACGGAAGCAGTTCGTGAACCCCATGCCGCCGATCATGGAGCCGGGTGAGTTCTACATGCCGTACCCGGTGGAGGTCGAGGTCGGCGGCGCGACGGTCTTCGTGCTGCCGGTCGAGCGCTTCGAGCGCCTCTAGGCTCCGTCATGCAGATCGGGGCGATCCTGAGCCCGATCGCAGATCCGGGGGACGTCGTGGAGGCCGCGCGAGCGGCCGACCGAGTCGGGCTGAATGCCGTCGGGCTGTGGGATCACTACCACTCGCCGCGTCCCGAGTGGGGCTATGTCGCTGGCTGGTCGATGCTCGCCGCCATTGCGGTGGCCACCGAGCGCGTGAAGGTGGTCCCGATGGTCCTGAACAACCTGCACTTCCAGCTCGGCGTGATCGCCAAGGAGACCTCGATGCTGGCCATCCTCTCGAGTGGCCGCTTCGAGCTCGGCATCGGCGCGGGCGACTGGCCGGATTCGTTCGCGGCGTGGGGCGAGCCGTTTCCGCCCGTGGCCGAGCGTCTCAGCCGGCTGGAGGAGGCGGTCGCCGCGCTCCGCCGGCTCTGGACCGGAGCCGCCGTGGAGGCGGACGGCGAGTTCGTTCGGCTCGCTGGGGCCATCGCCACCCCGGCACCCCACGAGCCGCCTCGGGTCGTCGTGGGGGTCGGCGGCTCGCGGCGCACGCTCCAAGTGGCCAGCAGGTTTGCCGATGAGCTGAACGTCTACTCCGGGCCGGGACTCATCGAGGAGGCCGCCGCGGTCGTGCGGCCCGACGGGTCCAACCCGGCCGTCTCCGTCTTCCTGAGCTGGGAGTGGGACAAGTGGCCGGCGGATCCGGCGGAGCAGCTCGAGGCCCTCGGGGCGCGAGGTGCGAGCCGAGCGTTCGTCAGCCTGGGCGCCGATCTCCCCGAGATGGTCCGTCGGATCTCGGTGCTCGCGTCCGCGGACGGAGGATGAGGCCGGCTCCTGAGCGACCCGCGCCGCTCATCCTGGTCACCACGCCGGCCGGCGGGCACCCGTTCGGAAGCCACGCGGCCATGGCGGCCGACGGCCAGGGGCTCCTGTCGCGCGACCTGTCCCGGCGCCTGGGCCGGCTCGGGGCGGCGGTCGTGCCGCTGCCCGCCAAGGCCGGCGGCGAGTTTCACTGGGGCCGCTGGTTCACCGCGGCCGCGAGGGCGGAGCTGGAGCGTGCGGGCGGAGCGGTCGACGCGATCGGCTACGCCGGAGGCAGCGCCATGAGCCTGGCCGGAGACGCGGAGCTGGACGCGCTGCTCTCGCCGATCGCGGGCGAGGTCGTGGCCAACAACCGCTTCAGCGCCGATGCCTTCGTCGTCGCCGGCGACCTGGACCTCGCCATGCGGGTGCTCGAGCGCTGCGACAACGACAACGCCGCCCCACGACGTCTCCAGGAGGCGGGCTTCGCCTGGCGCGACCTCGGCGACGCGGCGTGGGTCCGATTCGACGTCGACACGACGCTGGATCTCGCAGTGCTCCGGCTTGCCACTCGGCTGGGCGGGACGAGGCCGCTCGACAGCTCCGTGCGCGGGTTCCTGGAGATGGCACGGTTGCCCGGCGGAGCGGCCCTCGAGATCCCGCACCTGCGACGCCTCGGGGAGGTCCTCCGCGACCGGACCGCGCAGCTGGTGGTGGCGGGACGTGTGCCGGGCGCTACGGTTCGTGAGCTGGAGACCGAGACCGCGTGCCGCGTGCGCTTGTTCGTGGAGGAGCGGGGGATGCGCTCGGCCCGTGGCGATGGCGGCAGGCCGCGATCCCTGCTGGCATCGTTCATGGCCGGCACCTCACCGCGGCAGCTCATCGCCGAGCTCGCCACGCTGGGGGACGCCGTGGTGCTCGACACGCGCGTGCTCATGGCGGCCGTCGCCGGATCGGCGGACGGCGCCTCGTGGCCTCCGGTCGAGGAGCGCTTCGCGTCCGACTTCGGCGACGCGTCGCGGGTCGCGACGCCCTGGCTGCGCGAGCTCACCGAGGCGGCGGCCACCGCGCCCATGCCCGTGGTCTTCGGCGGGCATGCGCTCGTGAGCGATGGGCTGCGGCTGATCATCGCCTCGGCGTGGCAGGGCCGCTGAGGGACGCGCGGACGCTCGGGAGCGCCCCTGCTAGACTGATTTCGAGCCCGGGCGACGTCGATGCCCGCCTCGCCAAACCGCTTTGAACCTGTCGGGCCGAGCGGCCTGACGCAAGCACGACCTGCCGTGCAACCGGAGTCCAGATGGATCACACCGGACTGATCTACGTCATCGGCTTCGCCGTCGCCGCGACGATCTTCGTCTTCGGCACGATCCTGTTCAGCTGGCTGATCACGCATCGGCGACGGAGCCCGCAGAAGGGCCTGCCCTACGAATGTGGGATCGACACCATCGGCGACACGTGGAGCCGATTCGGCCTCGCCTTCTACCTGTATGCCCTGCTGTTCGTCGCCTTCGACGTCGAGATCATCTTCGTCTACCTGTGGGCAATCACGGTGCGAGCGCTCGAGTTCCAGGGGATTGTGCTCATCGGCATCTTCCTTGCGATCCTGATGTTCGGCGAGTTCTACGCATGGAAGAAGGGTGACCTCCGATGGCAATAGACCGACCGAACACCGACATCGAGCCGATGGCCCAGAGCGATCACGCGCCGATCGTCATCCCGGACCAGGCCGGCGACGACCAGCTGCTGCGCGAGTTCCAGATGGAGGAGCACCCGCAGGGCGGCTTCCACGGGCTGCTGGAGGTCATTCCGACCAAGGCCGACTACGTGCTGGACCTGATCCGCGCCAACTCCCTCTGGCCACTGCTCTCGGGCCTGTCGTGCTGCGCGATCGAGATGATGAGCACGGCGACCAGCGTGAACGACATCGACCGGTTCGGCATGTTCCCGTTCCGCGCCAGCCCGCGCCAGGCGGACGTGCTGATCGTCGCCGGGACGTTGACCACGAAGATGGCCGGCCCCCTCGTCCGCCTCTGGGAGCAGATGCCGGAGCCGAAGTGGTGCGTGGCGATGGGCACCTGCACGACCTCGGGCGGCCGCTTCAAGCGGTCCTACTCCGTGGTGCAGGGCGTCGACCGCGTGATGCCCGTGGATGTCTACGTCCCTGGCTGCCCGCCGCGTCCGGAGGGCCTCATCTACGGCATGATGAAGCTCCACGAGCTGGTGAAGCAGCGGCGCGGCCAGTGGGGGACGTACGTCGACCGCGGCCCGCAGCGAACCCGCTGGGAAGGGGACGTCCGCTGAGCGCACCCGCCACCGCCGGGGCGCTCATCCGGCTCCTCGAGCAGCGCTTGGGGGAGGATCTTCGCGGCCTCTGGACCGACGAGGACACCGTCGAGTTCCAGGTGGACGGTCCGCGCAACGTCGAGATCCTCACCATGCTGCGCGACGACCCGGAGCTCGACTTCTGGATGCTGGCCGATGCCGGTGCGGTCGACTACGGGCCCGGAGAGCACTTCGAGGTCGTCTACCACCTCTACAGTGACAAGCATCCCGCGTGGGTTCGCCTCCGCGCGCGGGTCGATCGCGCGGATCCCCGACTCCCGACCATCACGGACCTCTGGGAGGGCGCGATGTTCCACGAGCGCGAGATGTACGACATGATGGGCATCGTGTTCGACGGCAACCGCGACATGCGGCGCATCTACATGTCGCCCGACTATCGCTCCTTCCCGCACCGCCGCGACTTCATCCTGCCCGACGACGTGGCCGACACGGCGGCCGCCGGCGTGAAGCCGCTGGAGCGCCCCGAGACGTGGGATCTGAGTCGCCTGCGCGATGCGCCGAACGCCACCTTCCCGCCATCGGACCTCCGTGACGACGCGGCGGCAGGCGAGGTCGAGGACAGCCGAACGCTCGGCGACAAGAGCCGGCCGCGATGACGGCGACCGATCCCGAGACCCGCATTCCCGACCCGATCGAGCTCGACCGGCTCGAGGAGGAGCGGCTGCGGAGGGCGGCCGGTCTGGGGTCGCTTCGTGCCGAGGCGACGGGCGAATACGCCGGCTTCGAGACGGTGGGCATGCCCGACCGTCCCCCACAGACCGAGCGAGAGCGGCAGCTCTACTCGCTCGATGAGGGCGAGATGCTCGTGAACATGGGCCCGCAGCACCCGTCGACGCACGGAGTGATGCGGTTGGTGGTCAAGGTGCGCGGCGAGGTCGTGGTCGACGTCGACCCTGTGCTCGGCTATTTGCACCGCGGCATCGAGAAGCTCTGTGAGAACGCGACGTACACGACCGTCCTGACGTACGTCGACCCGATGGACTACCTGTCCTCGATGCACAACGAGCACGCGCCGGCGATCGCCTTCGAGAAGCTGTACGGCGTGAAGGCACCGGCGCGGGCGGAGTACATCCGCGCCCTCGTGGTGGAGCTGAACCGCGTCTTCAGCCATGGCCTGATGATGGGATTCCTCGCGCTCGACATCGGCGGCCTGACCCCCATCCTCTACAGCTTCATCAACCGTGACGAGATCGTCGACATGCTGTCGGCCATCAGCGGCCAGCGGATGCTGTTCAACTTCTTCCGTATCGGCGGCGTGAACTGGGACACCAACGACGAGTTCCTGAGCCGTCTCGGCACGTGGCGCCGGCACGTGAAGGAGAACATCGAGATGAACGAGCGGATGATCACCGACAACGAGATCTTCCGCGGCCGCACCATGAACATGGGCCGTCTGAGCGCCCGTGACGCCATCAGCCTGGGCGTCACCGGCCCCAACCTGCGCGCCTCCGGGGTGCCGTTCGACGTCCGCAAGGCGCACCCGTACTCGATCTACCACGAGCTCGAGTTCGACGTGATCACCCAGGAGGGCGGCGACTCGTACGCCCGCTATCTCCAGCGCATCGCCGAGATCAAGCAGAGCATCCACCTGATCGACCAGATCATCGACAAGATGCCCCACGGCCCGGTGCAGGCGCAGGTGCCCGGCATCGTCCGCCCGAAGCCGGGACGGGCCTACGGTGCCGTGGAGTCGCCGCGCGGCCTCTACAGCGTCTACGCCATCAGTGACGGCGGGCCCACCCCGTACCGCTTCAGGATGCGCGACCCCAGCTTTATCAGCCTGCAGGCGATCCCGAAGCTCATGCCGGGCCGCCTGGTGGCCGATACGATGGCGGTCATGGCGAGCTTCGACCCGGTCATGGGCGGCGTGGACAAGTAGACGGTGGCCTTCGGGATGGAGTCCTAGCGATGGATTGGGAGCTGCTGCTCGGAATCGGCCGATTCCTGCTGGCCACCACGCTGCTGCTGCTGCTCACGGTGCCCACCGCGTTCATCATCATCCAGATGGAGCTCAAGGTGATCGCCGGCATCAACCTGCGCAAGGGCCCGAACCGGGTCGGCCCGGGCGGCATGTTCCAGAGCACCATCCACGGCTTCAAGGTGCTCGCGAAGGAGGACACGATCCCCGACCAGGCGGACAACTCGACCTTCACCCTCGCGCCGTGGATGGTCTACATGGCGGCCGCCATGAGCATGCTCGTCATCCCGTTCGCTCCCGGTGCGATCGCGGCCGACTTCAACATCGGCATCGTGTACTTCTTCGCGGTGCTCGGGCTCTCGGTGGTCGGGCTGCTGGTGGCGGGATGGGCGAGCTACAACAAGTACTCGCTGCTGGGCGGGCTGCGCGCGGCCGCCCAGATGGTCAGCTACGAGATCCCGCTGACGCTCTCCATCGTCGGTGCCGTCGTGCTGGCGGGGACGCTCAGCTTCAGCGAGCTGATCGGCTGGCAGCGGGAGCACGGGTGGCTGTTCCTCTGGCAGCCGGTCGGCCTCGGCATCTTCTACATCGCGAGCCTGGCCGAGATCAACCGCACGCCGTTCGACATGGTCGAGGCGGATTCGGAGCTGGTGGCTGGGCCGTTCACCGAGTACTCGGGGATGCGCTTCGGCTTCTTCTTCTTCGCCGAGTACGTGGCCCTCTTCATCATGAGCGGCATCCTCATCAGCCTCTTCTTCGGCGGCTGGCTGGCCCCGTGGCCGTTCCCGGCGCAGCTCGGCGGATTCGGAGGCACGCTGTACGGCATCTTCTGGTTCTTCCTGAAGACCTACATCTTCGTGACCGTCGCCGTCTGGCTGCGCGGGACGCTGCCCCGCGTCCGCGTCGACCAGCTCATGAGCATGGCCTGGAAGGTCCTCCTGCCACTCGCCCTCGTCAACCTGTTCATCACGGCGATCGCGGTCGTGGTGTTGGAGCTGTGAGGCACCGAAGCATGTGCAGCGCGAAGGCGACCCGGCGCGCGCGCCCGACGGCGCCAGCTGGAGGTGACCGCTGATGGCCTTTCCCGGAATCGGGATCGCCAAGGGAATGGCGACCACATTCAGGAACTTCTTCTCACCGAAGGTCACCCGCCAGTACCCGGAGGAGCGCCCGCCGATCCCCGACCGTTGGCGCGGCCGGCTGGACCTGATCTACGACCCGTTCGGCGAGCACAAGTGCGAGGTCTGCTTCCAGTGCGCGCAGGTTTGCCCGGTCGAGGCGATCGACATGAGTGGCTTCGACTCGCAGGGGAACCGCATCCGGTATGGCGTTCCCGAGGTCTACGACGAGCGCCGCGATCCCAATGCCTACCGCCGCGCGGGTCTGCCGCCGCGGCCGATGCGCAACCCGGCCCGTTGGGAGGAGGAGATCGACACCCCCTTCGTGAACGAGACGGTCGATGCCTTCGGCGCACGCGGTGAGGCGTTGATCGCGATCTTCCGCACGGTCCAGGACCGCTACGGCTACCTCCCTGAGCGGGCGCTTCGCGTGATCAGCGATCGCATGAGCATCCACTGGGCGCAGGTCTTCGGTGCCGCCGGCCTGGGCGGGTTCCGGCTGCTGCCGACCAGCGGCCACGTCATCACGGTGTGCGAGTGCGCCTCCTGCCGCTTCGCCGGCGGCGACCGCGTTCTGCGAGCGCTGGTCGACGCGCTCGGCATCCGCCCGGGCGAGAGCACGAGCGATGGCAGCGTCACGCTCGAAACCCGGACTGATGTCGGGGCCGGGGCGATGAGCCCGGCGATCCGCGTCGACACCCTCGTGTACGGGCCTGTGACGGTCGAGCAGGCGCTCCACGTCGTCGAGGAGCGCCGCAGGTCCGGCGCCGCCCAGGGAGGCGTCGGGGCTGCGCCGGCCGGCGCGAGCGCCAGCTGATGGTGAGCGCCCTGTCGCCGCAGATCCGGATCCTGCCGGGAGGCGAGCCGCGCCTGCTCACGCAGATCGGCCGCGTCGACCCCACCTCGCTGGCGAGCTATCGCCAGCACGGAGGCTACGCCGCGCTCGAGCGCGCGGTCACCGGCCTGTCACCCGAGCAGGTCATTCATGAGATCGAGTCGGCCGGGCTGCGCGGACGCGGTGGCTCGGGATTCCCCACCGCCGAGAAGTGGCGCGCTGCGCGGGCTGTGCCCGCGGCCGAGCGACGGATCGTGGTCGCGAATCTGATGGCCGCCGATCCCAGCGCGCTCGGCGACCGCGCGCTTGCAGAGGGGAACCCGCACCTCGTGCTGGAGGGCCTGCTGATCGCCGCCTATGCGGTGGGCGCCAGCGAGGCGATCCTGGCCGTGCGAGGCGACTGGGCCGAGGCGGTCGGCCGGCTGCGTGCCGCGGCCGCCGAGGCGAACGACGCCCGGCTGGCCGGCTATCTGGTGCTCGGGACTGACACGTCGATCCAGGTGAGCGTCCGCGAGGGCTCGGGCGCGTACGTGGCCGGCGAGGAAACGGCGCTCATCAACGCGCTCGAGGGCGACCGGGGCATGCCGGCCATCCGCCCCCCGTTCCCGGCCGAGCGCGGCCTGGACGGGGCGCCGACCGTCGTGCAGAACGCGGAGACGCTCGCGCACGTGGCCTGGATCCTGGCCCACTCGGCGGAGGCCTTCCGTTCCTCCGGCAGCGAGACCGGCCGCGGCACGAAGCTGGTCACCGTCATGGGCCGCGTCGCGCAGCCGGGGCTCGTGGAGGTACCGCTCGGGACGCCGCTCATCGAGCTGCTCACGCTGGCCGGTGGCGGAACGGGATCCACGAAGGCCCTGTTCGTCGGCGGTCCGGGCGGCGGTGCCATCGAGGCGGGAGCCCTCAACATGCCGTACGACTACGAGTCGCTCGAGGGCGCCGGGGCGATCGTCGGCTCCGGCTCGGTGCTGGTGACCGATGCGGACACCTGCATGGTCGACACTGCCCGCTTCTTCATCGACTTCAGCGCGCGCGAAGCCTGCGGCAAGGCGGTCCCGTGCCGGATCGGAACCCGGCGCCTGGTCGAGGCGGTGGACCGCATCCTGGCGGCGACGCCGCGGCCCAACGACGTCAACCTCCTGCGCGAGCTGTCGCGCAAGATGAGCGACACCGCGCTGTGCAAGCTCGAGCGGCTCGCGCCCGCGCCGATTCTCACCACCCTGGACCGTTTCCCCGACGAGTACCGGTCGCATGCGGAACGCGGCATCTG
>JASLBU010000222.1 GCA_030146365.1 Candidatus Limnocylindria bacterium
TGCTGGCCTCGACGCCCTCCAGGTCGAGCGCCGCGACGAGGTCCCCGCCCTCCACGCCTTCGATCACCACCGACGCCGAGTTCGGCAACCGGGAGGCGGGATGGCCCGTGAGATGCACCCCGTCGAGCGCCGCCAGACCGCAAATGAGCCGATCCCTGAGGGGTGCGAGATCCGGTGGCGCGGCGTACGCGTGGCGCATCGCTGCCGCGAAGCCCACGGCGCCGGCGACGTTCTCGGTACCCGCGCGCCGCTGACGCTCCTGCGCGCCACCGTTGACCTGGGGCAGCATCGCGGTCCCCTGCCGAACGTAGAGCGCGCCGACGCCCTTCGGGCCGTACATCTTGTGTGCCGAGATGCTCACCATGGTGGCCTGCCAGGCGTTCGGGTCAGGGGGCGCGAAGGCGGCGGACTGGACGGCGTCCACGTGGAACGGGATGCGGCGGTCGCGGCACACGGCACCGATCTCCGCGACCGGCTGGATGGTGCCGACCTCGTTGTTCGCGGCCTGGACGCTGACCAGGATCGTATGGTCGCTGATCGCAGCCGCGACCTCATCCGGGTCGACTCGGCCGTAACGGTCCACAGCAACGATGGTGACCTGGAACCCCTGGCGCTCGAGGATGGCCGTCGTGGCGAGCACGGCCTTGTGCTCCACGGCGTCCGTGACGATGTGCCGGCCGCGGGCGGACCCCGCCCAGGCGGCTCCCTTGATGGCGAGGTTATCGGCTTCCGTGCCGCTGGCCGTGAACACGATCTCCCGCGGCCGGGCGCCGATCAGCGCCGCGATCTCCTCACGCGATTCGTCCAGCCCCTGCCGGGCGCGACGACCGGAGGTATGGATGCTCGACGGGTTGCCGTGGTGCTCCGTGAGGTACGGCAGCATCGCCTCGAGCACCTCGGGACGGATCGGCGTCGTCGCCGCGTGATCGAGGTAGATCGCCATGGACCGATGATAGCCGTGGCCCCGTTCGGACGCGGTGGTCGCGGCCGGCGGCTGGCGCGTATCGTCGCAGCGGCGTCCCCATCCGCCCACCCACGGCATCCACGGAGGCACCCATGATCGTTCGATCGCTGGCCGAGATCACCGACACCGAGCACGACGTTCGGGGCGACGGCTGGCGCGCGCGCCGCCACTTCGTCCGCGCGGACGGCCTGGGCTTCTCCATGTCCGAGACGACCGTGGAGGCGGGACGCCGCATGGACCTCTGGTACAAGCACCACCAGGAGGCGTGCTTCGTCGTCGAGGGCCGCGCCGAGGTCATCGAGCGCGACACCGGGGTGACTCACGTCATCGGACCTGGAGACGCCTATGCCCCGCAGCATGATCGGCATACCGTCCACGTCCTGGCACCGTTGCGCCTGGTGTGCGTCTTCAATCCCGCCCTGACCGGCACGGAGACCCACGACGCGGACGGCAGCTACGTTCCGGCTGACGCCTGAGCAGCGGGCGCACGCCACGTATATCGGGTGAGGGGATATCCATCCGTCGCCGAGGACTGACGGGCCGGCGCCTCAGTGGGGCCGCAGGCGTTGGGATTCCCCCATGCGCGCGATCAGCGGTCGAGCCCGCCCGATCAGCTCCCCGACGCCGGGAAGGGACAGGGAGGCATCGTGGTCTCCCTCGGTCCGCCACACCTCGGTGATCCAGACGGCGTCGGGGTCGGCCTCGGCGGTGGCGACGAGGTAGAGCTCGCAGCCGGGGGCGGTCCGCATGAGCCGAGCGGCCTCGAGCATGTGCTCCAGCAGCGCGTCGCGCTGTCCCGCCTGCGCGACCAGCGAGCCGTGCAGCCCGAACCGCGCCACTAGGTCTCCTCCACCAGGCGGAGCCGCAGCTCGTCCAGCTGTAGGGGCGAGATCGGCGAAGGCGCGTCCATCATGAGGTCCGTCCCGGACTGGGTCTTCGGGAAGGCCATGACCTCGCGGATGTTGTCCACCTCGGCGAAGAGCGCGGCCCATCGGTCCAGGCCGATGGCAATCCCACCGTGAGGCGGTGCCCCGTACTCCAGGGCGTCGAGCAGCGCCCCGAACTGCTCGCGCATGCCCTGGATGGTGTGGCCCATCAGCTCGAACGACTTCTCCAGGAGGTCGCGCTGGTGGATCCGGACGGACCCGCCGCCGCACTCCCAGCCGTTGAGGGCCAGGTCGTACTGCTGCGCCCGCGCGGCACCGGGATCCGTGTCGAGGAGCGGGAGGTCCTCCGGCACCGGCGCGCTGAACGGGTTGTGGGTCGCGTCCCAGCGCTTGCCCTCCTCGTCCCATGTGTACATGGGGAACCGGTGCACCCATACATACCCGAGCACACCGGGCCGGCGCAGGCCGAGCCGGTCCCCCATCGCCAGCCGCACATGCCCGAGCGCCTCGGCCGCGGCAGTTCGGTCGGCATCGGCGACGATCAGAACCAGGTCGCCCTCCGACGCGCCCACCGCCGACAGCAGCGCCGGCTCCCGCCCCTCCAGGAACTTTGCCGCCGGACCGTGAAGGGCGCCGCCATCCTGGACCGCCAGGTGCACGAGCCCCTTCGCACCGTGACGACGCGCGAGATCGGTGAGCTCGTCGAGCTGCTTGCGCGTGTAGCCGCCGCATCCGGGCGCCGTGATACCGAGGACCGCGCCACCGGCCGCGATCGGCTCGGAGAAGACGCGGAAGTCGACGTCCCGCACGACCTCGGACAGCTCGGCCAGCTCCATCCCGAAACGAATGTCCGGCTTGTCCGAGCCGTAGCGATCCATCGCCTCTGCATACGAGAGCCGTGGGAACGGCTCGGTCAGGATCGGCCGGTGCGGCAGCACCTCCTTCGCGACCCGGATCACGACGCGCTCCACGGTCGAGATCACGTCCTCCTCGGTGACGAAGCTCATCTCGAGGTCGACCTGCGTGTGCTCGGGCTGCCGGTCGCCGCGCATGTCCTCGTCGCGGTACGCGTGGGCCAGCTGGTAGTAGCGGTCGTAGCCGGCGACCATGAGCAGCTGCTTCATCTGCTGCGGCGACTGCGGCAGGGCGTAGAACTCACCAGGCCGCAGGCGCGAGGGGACGACGAAGTCGCGCGCCCCCTCCGGCGTGGAGCGCACCAGGGTCGGCGTCTCGATCTCGACGAAGCCCTCGTCCTCCAGGGCGCGACGAATCGCGGACGCGAGACGCGCCCGGAGCAGCATGCGGGCCTGCATCGGCGGGCGACGGAGGTCGAGATAGCGATGCTTGAGGCGCAGTGACTCGTCCAGGCCCGCCTGCTCCTCGTTGATATAGAACGGCGGCACCTTCGAGGGGTTGAGGACGGTGAACCCATCCACCGCCACCTCGATCTCACCACTGGGCAGGTCCGGATTGGCCGTCCCGGCCGGTCGCTCGCGCACCACGCCGGACACCTGGACCACCCACTCACTGCGGGCAGGATCGGCCGCTGCGTGCGCCCCGGGCGCCTCGTCGCTGTTCGTGACCACCTGCGTGATGCCGTGCCGGTCGCGGAGGTCGAAGAAGGCCAGATGGCCGTGATCCCGGCGCCGGTGCACCCAGCCCGCGAGCGTCACCCGTGCGCCGACGTGGGACGCGCGCAGCTCGCCGCAGGTGTGCGTACGGAAGGCGGTGCTCATGGGAGCCGCCATGGTAGCCGATCGTCCGGCGGGGTCCGGTCGCTATGATGGCGCGCCGCCATGACCACCCAGATGCCGCGTGCGCGCCGCGCGCGCGCCCTCCGCGACGCGCTCCGAGGGGCCCAGTCCATCGGGCCTATCTCCCTGCCGGTCGCGGCGAGCATGGCCGCCGGCTTCGCCGCGTCGTTCGGCGCGGACGCGCTCCTCTACGACCTTGTCGACACGCCGTGGCGCCAGCTCCTCGACGCGGTCGCGTTCGCGGCTGTCGCCGCCCCGGCGTGGCTCCTGGTGCAGCGGAGCGACGTGAGCGACGCGGTCGAGGTCCTAACCTGGTTGAACGGCTGGGAGACGGAACGCTGGGAGCGGGAGCTCGGCCGCCGTCTGCCCGGGCTGCCGCGCATGACGCCGCGCCTCGTCGAATCGCTCCCGGACACGATGGGCCTGCGCCCGCTGCGCATCGAGCTGCTGGCCGCACATGGTGACTCGGACGAAGCGTGGCAGCGACTGGAGAGCCTGCCGCGCGACACGCCCTGGCAGCGCTTCGAGCACGCCGCACTCACCGAATGGGTGCTGTGGTGGACCGACGGCCCGAGCCAGATCGCCGAGATGCGCCGCGCCGCGGCAGAGGTGGATGACGCCGAGCGCTTCCTGGTGGCGCGCGCGATGGTCGGCGCCGCCGAGGCGCGTCGCGCGGCCGTGAGCGGCGGCGACGCGATCCGGCCGCTGGCGGCCATCCGCGGATCGCTGGGGCAGCGACCCCGCCGCTATGCCTTTCCGTACCGCATCGGCGTGATCGTCAGCGTCGCGCTGATCGCGGTCGTTGCGATCGGAGCGGTGATGCTGACGAGCGCCATCATCCGCTGACGCCGAGCAGCGCCGCGACCTCGGAGAGCGGCACCTCCTGCTGCTGGCCGCTGATCAGGTCCTTCAGGCCGACGCGGCCCTCGGCCAGCTCCTCGCCGATGATGACGGCCCAGGCGGCGCCCGCCTTGCCGGCGGACTCCAGCTGCTTCCCGAGCTTGCGCGCCGTCCCGTCCGGCCGCACCGCCAGCCCGGTGGCCCGCAACGCGGCGGCGACACGGAGGCGATCGGCGTGGTCGTCACCGAACCCCACGACCGCGACGAGCGGCCCCGCGTCCGGGAGCACGACGCCCTGGTGCTCCATCTCCAGGACGGTCCGGTCGAGCCCGATTCCGAATCCGATCCCGGGCGTGGGACGCCCGCCGAGCAGCTCGACGAGCCCGTCGTACCGTCCGCCAGCGCCGATTGCCTGCTGCTGGCCCTCACGGCCGGCGACGAAGAACTCGTAGGTCGTGCGCGTGTAGTAGTCGAGGCCACGGACCAGCCGATGGTCGAGCTCGTATGCCACGCCCTGCGCGTCGAGCAGTCGCAGGACCGCGTCGAAGTGCTCCCGGCACGGCCCGCACAGGTGGTCGGCGCCCCTGGGCGCTCCGGCCGCCAGCTCGAGATCAAGCTGCTTGTCATCGAGCACCCGCAGCGGGTTGACGTCGAGCCGTCGACGCGACTCCGGGCTCAGCCGCTCGAGGTGCGGCGTGAAGTACGCCACCAGAGCATCCCGATACGCTGGGCGGCAGGCGGCATCGCCGATGGAGTTCACGTGCGCCACGACGCCCGTGAGCCCCACCTCCGCATAGAACCGGAGGGCGAGCTCGATCAGCTCGGCATCCACGGCCGGACCGGGATCGCCCAGGACCTCGACGTCCCACTGGCTGAACTGCCGGTAGCGGCCGGCCTGCGGGCGGTCATAGCGGAACATCGGCCCGATGAGCGTCAGCCGAAGTGGTCCGGGGCGCACGTGCATCCCGTGCTCGACGAAGGCACGGACGATGCCCGCCGTCGGCTCGGGGCGCAGCGCCCACTCGGCGCGCTCCTCGTCGCTGCCTCGGGCACCGCCGACCCGGAACATCTCCTTCTCGACCGCGTCGGACGACTCGCCGAGGCCGCGGGCGAACAGCTCGACTCGCTCGAACAGCGGGATCTCGACGCGGTCGAAGGCGTAGCGGCGTGCGAGGTCTCGAGCGACCGCCTCCACCCGGCTCCAGGCGGCCGTCTCCTCGGGAAGCAGGTCGCGCGTGCCACGTGGTGCCGTGATGCTGCTCGTCACCGCACGGAGTCTATCGGCACACGCGCGAGCCGTGAGCGCGGGCTCGTACGGACGAGTTGCTAGCGGGCCTCTCGCGTCACGCTCGTCACGTCCCGCAACCGCTCGATCTTGGTGAGGACCCGCGCGAGCTGCTGCAGCGAGGTCACCTTGAAGGTGGCTGTGATCGTCGCCGTTGAGTCGGCGTGGGTGGCCACCGCGGCGGCCACGATGTTGACCTTGTACTCCGCCACCACGTTCGTCACGTCGTTGAGCAGCCCCGGCCGGTCCAGCGCGGTGATGCGGACCGTGATGGGGTACGTCTGCTGGCCGGCGAGCTCCCACTCCACGTCGATCAACCGCTCGATGTCGCGCTCGCTCAGCACCGAGGGGCACGAGCCACGGTGGACGGTCACGCCCTTGCCGCGCGTGACGTAGCCGGTGATCTCGTCGCCCGGGATCGGCGAGCAGCACTTCGCGAAGCGCACCAGCAGGTCCCCGACCCCCTTGACCTTCACCCCGGTCGTGGACGGGGCGGCCGGCGGCGCCTCCTCGGGGAGCATGATGGCGGCGTCGTCGTGGACCTCGAGCTTGCTCACCACGCTCGCCGAGCTGACCGCGCCATACCCGATGGCCGCGTAGAAGTCGTCCAGCTCGCGATAGCGGTACTGGGCCGCGATCTCGGTGAGCTTGGCCGGGGGTACCGACGCCAGCGTCTCGTGGGCCAGGCGGCGCAGCTCGCGGTCCAGCAGATCCTTGCCCTGGGTGATGTTCTCGTCGCGCTGCTGGCGCTTGAACCAGGCGCGGATCTTCTCCTTCGCGTGGCTGGTGCGGACGATGTTCATCCAGTCCCGCGACGGCCCGTGTGCCGCCTTGGTCGTCACGATCTCGACGATGTCGCCGTTGCGAAGCCGGTAGTCCAGCGGCACGAGCCGGTTGTTCACCTTCGCGCCGATCGTCCGGTGCCCGACGTCGGTGTGGATCCGATAAGCGAAGTCCAGGGGGGTCGCGTCGCGTGGCAGGTCCTTGACGTCGCCCTTCGGGGTGAAGACGAAGACCTGGTCCTGGAAGAGGTCGAGCTTGAGTCCCTCGACGAACTCGGTCGCATCGCTGACCTCGCGCTGCCAGTCGATGAGCTGCCGCACCCACGCGAGCTTCTCGTCGTAGCGGCGGTCCCCGCGACTGCCCTCCTTGTACCGCCAGTGCGCGGCGATCCCCGCCTCGGAGACCTCGTGCATCTGGTACGTGCGGATCTGGACCTCCAGCGGCTTCGCCTCCGGACCGATCACCGCGGTGTGCAGCGACTGGTACATGTTGGCCTTCGGCATCGCGATGTAGTCGTCGAACTGGCCCGGCACGGGGCGCCACAGGGAGTGCACGACGCCGAGCGCCGCGTAGCAGTCCTTCACGTCGTCGACCAGGACGCGGACCGCGTTGAGGTCGTAGATCTCCGTGAAGTCGGCGCCCTTGCGCTCCATCTTCTTGGCGATGGAGTAGAGGTGCTTGGGGCGGCCGCTGATCTCGGCGGCGATACCAACCTTCCCGAGCTCCTTGCGCAGGATGCCGATGCTCTTGTTGACGAAGCTCTCGCGTGCCCGGCGCCGATCGGTGAGCATCTCGACCAGCTGCCGGTACTTCTCGGGCTCGAGGTACTTGAAGGCGAGGTCCTCGAGCTCCCATTTGATCTGCCACATGCCGAGCCGATGCGCGAGCGGCGCGTAGATCTCCATCGTCTGCCGTGCGATCCGCTGCTGCTTGTCGACGGGCAGGTGCTGGAGCGTCCGCATGTTGTGCAGCCGGTCCGCCAGCTTGATGATCACGACCCGGACGTCCTCGGCCATGGCCATGAACATCTTTCGGATGTTCTCCGCCTGCTGCTCCTCCATGGTCCGGGCCGAGCCGAACTTCGAGAGCTTGGTGACCCCGTCGACGAGCCTCGTGACCTCCCTGCCGAAGCGCTTCTCGATGTCGGCCAGCGTGTAATCGGTGTCCTCGGGGACGTCGTGGAGCAGCGCCGCGGCCAGCGTCTCGGCGTCCATCTGGAGCGTCGCCAGGTAGTGCGTCACGGCCACCGGGTGGGTGATGTACTCCTCCCCCGAGCTCCGAAGCTGCCCTTCGTGTGCCGCGACGGCCGTCTCGTGGGCGCGACGGATCAGCGCCTCGTTGACGTTCGAGCGGTGTCGGTTAGCCTCCGCGACGATCTCGTCGATCGTGGGAGCGGGCTCGCCGGAGACCTCGCCGCCGCGCGTGATCCGTTGCACGACGGCGGCCGGTGAGAATCGTGCCAGTTGGGCCATGGGACTCACGATGCTAGCACGCGGTACCCGCCGGGCCCTCACGGGTGGGAGCCGGTTCGTTGCCCCTGTCCGGCCTCCGATGTTGCCCACGCCCGCGCCATCCTGGCCGGCAGGCTCGCTACGGGGCGCGCTCGTTCGCCAGGCCCTCCACGATCCGCAACGTCGGCAGACTGCGGAGACCCGAGGGACTCAATCTGAGCTTGGAGGTCCGGTTCCCACCGCCGAGGATGATCCAGCCGGCACCCATGACGCGGCTGTCCACGAGCACGGGCAGCTCGTCCGGGAGGCCGAACGGCGTGACGCCGCCGATCTCCATGCCCGTCAACGCCCGAACGGGCTCACCTCCGGCGAACGACGCTTTGCGCACGCCCATCTCTCGGCGGACGACGTTGTTGACGTCCAGCGAGGTCGTGGCCAGCAGCACGCAGGCCGCGTATCGTGGCTCGACGCCTTTCGACACGACGACAATCGTGTTGGCGCTGTGCTCGAGGGGGACGCCATACGCCTCGACGAAGGCGGCGGTGTCCGCGAGCGCCGCATCGCAGGGCAGCACGTCGTGGTCAACGCCGAACCGCAGGAGCGCGTCACGCGTCGAGGCATGGAGCAGGTCGTCGCCGCCGGTCACGGTTGCGGATGCTAGCAGCGGCCATCACGGCCCGAGCGGAGGGATCGAACGGGTGAGCAACCGGGGCAATGCGGTGGTCCTGGCGGCGATCGTCGTGCTCGGCGTGGCATGGCGCCTGTCGATGCTCGGCGTCGAAGGGCACAACGGCGATGTGCTCGTGATGACCCGATGGGCCGAGCGGATGGCCGAGGTCGGCCCGTGGCGGTTCTACGAGGGATCCGGCTCCGTCTACCCGGCCCTGCTCTACCCCCTCTGGGCGCTGGGGCTGATGCTCGACGGGCCGGCGCTCGACCTCGCCGTCAAGGCGCTTTCCATCCCGTTCGACGTGGCCATCGGCGTGCTGCTCGCATCCATCCTGTGGCGGCGCAGCGGCGCCCCAGAGGCGGTCACGGCAGCCGCGCTGTACCTCCTCAACCCGGCGGCGATCCTCGCGGGACCGGTGTGGGGCCAGGTGGACAGCGCCGGCACCCTGCCGTTCATTGCGTCGCTGGCGGCGCTTGCCGCCGGGCGGCACGCGCTTTCGGGCGGCCTGGGCGTGATCGCCTTCATGGTGAAGCCGCAGTTCGGCCTCGTGCTGCTGCCGGTGCTGGCCGTCGCCGCCCTCCGATCGAAAGAGGCGGGCGCGCCACGCCCGGTGCTGCACGCGGTCGTCGGAATGGCCGTGACGTACGTGGTGGTCGCGGCACCCCTTGCGCTTCACCCGTTCCGCTACCTCCAGATCCTGTCGGACACCGCCACGCGGCAGCCGTTCACGTCGCTGAACGCGTTCAACCCATGGGGGCTGCTCGTCGGCTTCGAGGTCCCGGACGATCCATACGTGCTGATCGGGACGCTCCTCCTGCTCGCCGGGTGCATCGGGTCGCTCACCGTGCTCCGGCGTCGGCTGCACCTCGTGACGATCCTGACGGTGGGGGGCTTGCTGGTGCTCGCGTTCTACTTTCTGCCGACCAGGGTGCACGAGCGATACCTCTTCCCGGCAATCGCGGTCCTGGCTCCATTGGCGCTGGCCGGCCGCCGGGAGCTGCTCGCCTATGCCGGCATCACGGCCGGCTTCTCTGCATCACTGCTGTACGCGCTGGTGACGACGACCCCGTTCAGCCTGCCGGAGCCGATCGCCGGCGCGATCATCAGCGCGCTCGGCGTCTGGACCATCGGAATCGTGCTCATTGCCTCGGCGGCCGCCTGGGCGTGGATCCTCGCCTTCAGGTCGCCTCGACTTCCTGAACCGCACCGCGCCCCGTCAGGCTGAGACGCGCCCGCTGAACGAGGCCGTAGGCCGGCACCGCGAGCCGCACCAGGGCATCGGCCGGCGCTCGGAGCGGGAGGTCGCGGGCACCGACGTACTCGATCTCCTCGCCACCGAAGCCCTCCTTGAACTGGCGGATGCCACCGGTCGCCAGACCCCACATGTCGTAGACCACGAATCCTTCTCGCGCGAAGTCCGCGATCGCCGCCCACTTCAACAGGTAGTTGGCCCGGGCCTCTGCGCCGGCGTCCGTCATGCCGCCGTACGCCTCGACCGCCCGCTCCCCGCATGTGAAGTGGAAGAGCGTCGCCAGACGCTCACCATCACGCACGGCGAAGCTCAGACGCACGCGGCGCCCGGGCGCGAACAGGCTCCAGACACGTTCGTAGTAGGAGGGCTCGCGAGCGACGAAGCCCGCCCGTCGCGCCGTGAGGCGGTAGATCCGGTTGAAATCCCCGAGCGCATGCTGGATCGCCTCGCGGGACGCAGACCCGTCAAAACGCTGGATCTCGATGCCGCCTCGCTCCGCCTTGTTCACGTACTGACGGTGCTTTCGCTTCATCGCCGCGCGAAGCTGCTCCTCGCCGGGCGACAGGTCAATGATTCGGGTCGTCGGTGGCTGCACCTTCGGCGCGGCGCGCCACGGCGGCTGGAGCAGGCCCCGCCCGTAGTCCGTGCCCGTCCGCGCCTCGGGGTCCGCACGCACGGTGGCGATTCGCTCGGCCCGCCCCAGCGCGCGGAGCGCGTCCACGAGCGCGTCCCGGACCGCCGGGTCGTCCAGGCGTCCCACCGGACCGCGCGGCACGTAGGCGAGGTGCCAGCCAATGACCGGCATCCGGCGCAGCAGCAGCTGCGCACCGGCCATCGGCTGGTCGTGGCCGGGGCCGATCGCCAGTCGCACCGGCCGCCAGCCAGCCATTGCGCGGACCTCACCCCACTCCCACAGCTGCGGGAACGCGTGGTAGGGCGCCGCCTCGACGAAGCCGTTCCAGGTGGCCGGATCGGTGACGCGCCAGGCGCGCAGGCCGGTCGAGCTCATATGCGCTGCCATCCTGCCGCGTCCAGCGCATCGCGCACCGCCGCGCGGTCGTCCCAGGGCCGCTTCTCCGCGCCGTACACCATGCTCTGCTCGTGGCCCTTGCCGGCAAGAAGGACGGTGTCTCCCTCCCGCGCCAGCCCGATCGCCAGCCCGATCGCCTCTCGGCGATCCGCGCGAACCCATAGCGTTGCCCCGTCGCGGGCACCGCGCTCCCGGGCGCCGGCGGCGATCTGCTCGTTGATCGAGCGCGAGTCCTCGAAGCGCGGGTCCTCGTCCGTGACGACGACGAGATCCGCCCTCTCGGCCGCGACGCGCCCCATCGGCGCCCGCTTCGTCGGGTCACGCTCACCCGCCGACCCGAAGACGACGATGAGCCGTCCGCTCGTCAACGGGCGCAGGACGTCGAGCACCTTGCCCAGGGCGTCTTCGGTATGCGCGTAGTCGACGATCACGGCGAACGGCTGGCCGGCATCGATCCGCTCCATGCGGCCGGGCACGCCCGGGGACCGCTCGATCGCCGATGCGGCCCGGGCGAGGTCAAGCTCGAGCGCCGCGGCCACGCTCAGCGCGGCAAGCGCGTTGGAGACGCTGAACCGTCCCGGCACGCCAACACTGACCTCACCGGTCCATCGCGGCGCCTGAACGCGGAACCGCGTGCCGTGCGCGTCCGCCAGCAGGTCCGTGGCGCGGAGGTCGGCGTCCGCGTCGATGCCGAACGTGATCACCCGTCCGCAGGCCCTCTCTCGGAAGAAGTCGAGGCTCGGGTCGTCGGCGTTGAGGACCGCGATCGGCGCCTCCTCGACGAGCCGCGCCTTCGCCCCACGGTACGCGTCGAGCGTCCCGTGGAACTCCAGGTGCTCGCTCGTGAGGTTGGTCACCACGCCGACGTCGAACCGGCAGTTGCGCGTCCGCTCGAGCGCGAGCCCGTGCGACGTCGCCTCCATCACCACCGAGTCGTTGCCGGCATCGACCATGCGCGTGAGCAGCGCCTGGAGCTCCAGCGCCTCCGGCGTCGTGCTTCGAGCCAGGTTCGGTTGGACGTCGTCGCCGATGCCGATGCTGACGGTCCCGATCTGACCGGGCCGTCGACCGCAGGCACGCAGTAATTCCGCCGTCAGCGCGGTCACGGTGGATTTGCCATCCGTGCCGGTCACGCCGACAACCGTCAGCCGTTCCGACGGCCGACCGTGCCAGGCGTCCGCCGCATCGGCCAGGGCACGCCGCGCACGGTCGACGACGAGCTGCGGGACGGGCAGGCCAGGAAGCTCCCGCTCCACGACCACGCCCACCGCCCCGGCGGCGGCCGCGTTGGCGGCGAAGTCGTGGCCGTCCACGTGCACACCCGGCACCGCGAAGAAGAGGGTACCCGGCCCGACCCCGCGCGAGTCGTACGCGAGGGACCGCACCTCGCCGACCGGGATGCCGACCACACGCTCCGGGGCAACGACATCGGTCAGCGCACCGAGCCCCATTCGCCGCTCCGACGTCATCTGCGCACGCGCCTGAGCCAGCCGCGCATGATCCCGGTCGCGGCGCGCAGCCGGTAGAGGGTCGGGTCCACGACGAGGTCCCAGCTGCCGGCCCAGATCACCTCCCGTCCGCCGAATCCCTTCTTGAACAGACCGACACCGTGCCATGGGTGATCCGACCCGGCGCCCGGTGGCGCGACGCCCCACAGGTCGTGCGTGCGGATGCCGCGGTCGCGGGCCAGCCGCATCATCGCCCACTGCAGTGCGTAGCTCGCGTAGCGCTTCGGCTCTCCGCGCTCCTCGCGGCGCGACCCGCTGAACAGGTAGAAGGAGCGGTCCCCCTCCATCACCACCATGCCCGACGCGAGAAGGTCATCCTGGTGCCGGGCCTCCAGGATCACCGCACGGCCGGGTACGGCCAGGCTGCGCCATGCGACGCGGTAACGCTCCAGCGGCGGCATCGGGAAGCCCGCGCGCCGCTGCGTCTCGCCCACCAGGCCGTGCAGGGCATCGATCGCCACGGTGTCATCCGGAGCGGTGGTCGTCCGCACCACCACGCCCTCGCGTTCGGCACGTCGCACCGAGTAGCGCGTGTCCTTGTCGAAGCCCGCGAGCAGGGCCTCGTCATCGACGAGCTCCACGATGCGGGTCTGCCCGACCTGGAGCGTCTCGGGGAGGCGGCGAAGGCGAGGCCGATCGAGCAGCGCGGTGGCCGGATCACCAGAGGCGAGCCGGGGCTCCAGCTTCACGGCGATGGCCCGCCGCGTAGCCGCCATCTCGCGCAGGCCCCGGGTCATTGCTCGCAGCCGCTCCGACGCCTCCGGTGCGGCATAGTCGAGGACCGGGCCGTGCGGCACGTACCAGAAGGTGCGGCCACCCTGCAGTCTCCGCTCCTGGGCGGCCGCGACGGCGGCAATCGTGCCACCCTCCTCCAGGACGTACCGGCGCTGAGGCTGGCCGTCGAAGGCGGCCACGTCGGCCCAGGCCCAGTCGTGGAGGAAGTCGCCGGATGCGGTGGCCGCGACGAAGGACTGCCAGGCGTCGGCATCGGCGTCGGTAGCTGGGCGACAGCGCATCAGGTCTGGCTCCGATTCCGGCGTCGACGAACGATTGCGCGCAGCTGGCCGAGCTCCGGCGCATGCAGGGCGGCGGTGACGACGAGGTAGATGGCGCCCCCCGCCGCGGAGAGCAGGAGCAGTGCCAGCAGCCGACCCACCGCGTTGTCGAGGAGGCCGCCGAGCGAGCCTTCCGCGATCGTCAGCGCTCCGAACATCACCAGCCCCGCGACGAGGCCCCCGACCGCGGCGCGGCCAAGCGCTCGACCGATCGATCCCTCTTCGACGGACTCGATCCGGCGGCGCAGGCTCCACAGCAGGCCGAGCACCTCCAGCACGGCGCTGATGGACAGGGCGAGCGCCAGGCCCTCGACACCCATCGGCCCCACGAGCCACGCCATCAGCGGCACGTTGATGGCAACCGCCACGATGGCCCACGTGACCGGGGTGCGCGTGTCCTGCATCGCGTAGAACGTTCGGGCCAGCACGTGGACGACGATATGCCCGACGAGCCCGATCGCGAAGAAGAGCAGCGCGCTTGCCGTTCGGTCGCTGGCCGAGGCCGTGAAGGCGCCGTACTCGTAGAAGACCGACGTGAGCGGCTCCCGCAGCACGATCATGATGGCCATCAACGGGGCGGCGACGAAGATGAGGACGCGGATCGCACCCGCGACCTGCTGCCGGATGGCGCCGATGCGGCCGAGCGCCGCATCCTGGCTCAGCGTGGGGAACAGCGCCACGGCGATGCTCACGCCGACGACACCCACCGGAATCTGGCTGAGCTGGAAGGCGTAGTTGTACGCGGTCAGGCTGCCCTCAGGCAGCCCGGAGGCGAGGACGGTCGACACCAGGAAGTTCAGCTGTCCGGCCGCGAGCCCCAGCGTCCTGGGGCCCATCAGCCAGGCGACGCGGCGCACGCCCGGATGTGCCAGCCCGATGGTGAGGTCGTACCGCTGTCCTACCCTCGCCAGGTTGGGCACCTGGATGAGCAGGTGGCCGAGTGAGCCGACAGCCACGCCCACGGCAAGGCCCTCGACGCCCATGATCGGGGCAAGGAAGATCGCAGCCGCGATGATCGCCAGGTTGTAGAGCAGCGGGGCAATGGCCGGGATCGTGAACTGCTGGTAGCTGTTCAGGATCCCGCTCACCACCGCGCCCATGCCGATGAGGACCGGGCTGATGAGCATGACCCGCGTCATGCGCACGGTGAGCTCGGTGGTCGGCGCGTCGAATCCGGGAGCGACGATGGGCACGAAGACCGGGGCGAAGATCGCCATCACGAGGCTGAAAGCCGCAAGCGCGATCAGCACGAGGTTGATGACGCTGCTGGCCAGCAGCCACGCTTCGCGCTCCTGCCCGCGAGCCCGGTAGCTGGAGAAGACCGGGATGAGGGCCGCGCTCAGCGCGCCGGCCACGACCAGCTGGAAGATCGCGTCCGGGATGCGGAACGCGGCGAAATATGCGTCAAGCTCCCGGCTCGCGCCGAACTGCGAGCCGATGACCAGCAGCCGGATCCAGCCCAGCAGGCGGCTGGCGAGTGCGGCGACGGTGAGGATCAGGCTGGCGGTCACCAGGACGCGACCGATCGACGCGCCGGAAGGGCCCATGCGCGCGGGCTCCTGCCGGCCGTCGGGCGAGACCGGTCTGTGTTCCGGGCCCGTCACCGCCCGGTTCGGCCGCTGCCGCGGCCCGAGCGCGGGTGCGCGCCGCGGTACGCGCTGCGGAGGGCGGCGTCAGACAGGTGCGTGTACACCTGCGTCGTCTGCAGATTGGCGTGCCCCAGGAGCTCCTGCACGACGCGAAGGTCGGCCCCACCCTCCAGCAGGTGCGTGGCGAACGAGTGGCGCAGGGTGTGCGGGCTCGTCCGGGTGGGGCTGCCCGACGCGTTGACCCAGCGCCCGATCACCATCCTCGCTCCACGTGCGGTGAGCGGCCGGCCCGCCGCGTTCAGGAACACCGCGCTGCTGGGCGTTCCCCGCGCGGCCAGCACCGGTCGCGCCACCTGGAGGTAGCGCCGCAGCGCGGCTCCGGCGGGAGCGCCGAACAGCAGCCACCGCTCCTTGTTGCCCTTGCCCACCACTCGCAGCCGGCGTCGCTCGACATCCACCCGGTCGAGGGTGAGACCAGCGAGCTCGCTGATGCGCATGCCGGTGGCGTACAGCAGCTCGAGCATGGCCCCGTCGCGGCGCGCGAGCGCCTCATCGCGGCCCTCAGCACGGGCGGGGGCGGTGACGAGCGTCTCGGCCTCGTCGACCGAGAGCACGCGCGGCAGCCGCGAGGGACGCCGCGGCGCGCGCACTCCGGCTAGCGGATCCGTCTCGATGCTTCCCAGGCGGAGCGCGTGGCGGTAGAGGGAGCGCACGGCCGCAAGCCTGCCCGCCACTGAGCTGGCTGCGAGGCCACGATCAGCCAGGCCCGCCAGGTAGGCGCGCACCGTGCCGCGGTCCGGGGCTTTCCAGTCGATGCCGCGATGCGCCAGAAACGCGAGGAACTCGCCTGCGTTGCGTCGATACTCGGTGACGGTCCCGGGCGACGCGTTGCGGCCCTCGAGGCTCGCCAGGAAGGCGGCGAGGGCCCTGGCCGACCCCGCCGGCAGCGCTCCGGTCGCTGATACCTCTGTCACGCCTCGATTGCGGTCGCGGTGAACGGACCCATCATGCCTGACGCTTCTTGGCAGCCGGGCGGCGCGACGCCCCGCGCCCGCCGGATCCCCCACGTCGCGCCGCGGGCTTCCGCGATCGGCTCTTGGTGCCGCTTCCCTCCCGCGCGGCCAGAAGGGTGATCGCGCCATCGAGGGCGAGCTCGTCGGCGCTCATGTCCTTCGGCAGCGACGCATTCGTGGTGCCGTCGGTGACGTACGGCCCGTAGCGACCCTCCATGAGCTGGATGGCCGCACCGGATGCGGGGTGGGCGCCGAGCTCCCTCAGGACCTTCCGGCTGGCCCCACGGCGCGGCTGCTTCTCCTGCCGAAGCAGCTCCAATGCCTCGTCGAGGGTCACCGTGAAGACGGCATCGTCGGACGCGAGTGACCGGAACTGGTCCGCGCGCTTCACGTACGGACCGAACCTGCCGAAGTTGGAGGTGACCTCTTCCCCCGACTCGGGGTCCTGGCCGACGACACGCGGGAGCGACAGCAGCTGCAGCGCACGGTCGAGCGTCATCGACGCCTCGCTGTCGTCCCGGGTCAGCGAGGCGCGGCGCGGTTTCTCCTTGCTTCCCTTTTCCGGTGTCTCGCCCACCTGCACGTACGGCCCGTACCGGCCGGTCATCACGAAGATCGGGAGCCCGGTCTCGGGATCGGTGCCCAGGCTCGCCGGGCCCTTGGCCCGTGCCTCGACGAGCTCGATGGCACGCCCGAGCGTGAAGTCGGCCGGAGGCATCTCATCCGGCACGGACGCGTTCGCGGCGTCGTCGCCCTCGCCGATCTGCACGTACGGGCCGAAGCGGCCGATGCGGATCACCACCGGCGCACCGGTGTCCGGATGCTGCCCGAGCCTGATGGCCGGATACTCGATGTGCGATTCGTTCTCCACCAGGACCCGCAGGCCAGGCCACTCGGCACCGCCGTCGCCGTTGTAGAAGGTGGTCAGGAACTCCCCGCGCTGGCGCTCGCCCTTTGCGATCTCGTCCAGGTTCTCCTCGATCTGCCCGGTGAACCCCAGCTCCACCAGCGCGGCGAAGTGCTCCTTCAGCAGGTGGGTCACGGCGAAGGCGGTGAACGTCGGCACGAGCGCCTTGCCGTCGCGCCACACGTACCCCCGGCGCTCGATCGTGGAGATGATCGACGCGTACGTCGATGGGCGGCCGATGCCGTCTTCCTCCAACCGCTTCACGAGTGATGCATCTGTATAGCGCGGCGGCGGCGTCGTCTCATGACCCTTCGCGTCGAGCGCCTCGAGGAGGAGCGCCCCGTCGGCGGTCACCTGGTCGCCTTCGGCCAGCTTCGGCAAGACCATCTCCTGGTCGCCGAGCTCGGCGGCGGGGTCGTCGGAGCCCTCCACGTAGGCGCGCAGGAAGCCCGCGAACTGGACCGCCTTGCCGGAGGCAGTGAAGACACACGGACCATGAGGGCCGTCCGCGGTGATCTCGAGCGACGTGCGCAGCAGCCGTGCATCGGACATCTGCGACGCCACCGCGCGCTTCCAGATGAGCTCGTACAGTCGAGCCTCGTCGCGACCCGCGGCCTGGCCGACGCGGTCGGGAGTGCGCCCGAAGTCGGTCGGCCGGATCGCCTCGTGCGCCTCCTGGGCGTTCTTGACCTTGGTCCGGTACTGGCGGGCGCCGCGGTAGTAGTCGGGCCCGTACAGCGATCGGATCGCGGCCGCCGCCTCCCCGAGCGCGCGCTCGCTGAGCATCGTGGAGTCGGTGCGGTGGTACGAGATGATCCCTTCCTGGAAGAGGCGCTGCGCGGCGTTCATCGTCCGGTCAGCCGAGAACCCGAGCTTGCGGTTCGCCTCCTGCTGCAGCGTCGAGGTCGTGAACGGGGCGGACGGAGCCTGGGTGGCGGGTCGCTCGTCGACCGAGGTGACCCTCCACGGCAGCCGCTCTCGGAGCGCATCACGCAGCGCGGTGGCCGATTCCTCCTGGAGCAGGTGGACGTCGCTACCCTTGAGCGCGCCGGTCGACGCGTCGAAGTCACGCCCCGACGCGACGCGGCGCGTGCCGATGCGACTGAGGGTCGCCCCGAAGGACGTGCCCCCACCCGAGATGCGGGCCTCGAGGTTCCAGTACGCGCTGCTCCGGAAGAGGCGGCGGGCCTCCTCCCGCTCGACGACCAGGCGAACGGCCACGCTCTGCACGCGGCCGGCACTGAGCCCGGTCTGGACCTTCTTCCAGAGGACCGGCGAGACCATGTAGCCGTACAAACGGTCCACGATGCGGCGGCTCTCTTGCGCGTCCACGAGTTGCAGGTCGATCTCCCGCGCCTCGGAGATCGCCCGGACGACGGCCTCCTCGGTGATCTCGTGGAACTCGATCCGCCGAACCGGGACCTTCGGCTTGAGCACCTCTCGCAGGTGCCAGCTGATCGACTCGCCTTCCCGGTCGGGGTCCGTCGCCAGGAGAACCTCGGGGACGTCCTTGAGCGCCGCGCGCAGGTCACGAATGCGGCCCGCCTTGTCGCGTGGCACGACGTAATACGGGCGGAAGCCGTCCTCGACGTCGACGCCCATACGTCCCCATGACTTGTCCTTGATCGCCGCGGGGACCTCACTCGCATTCTCCGGGAGGTCGCGCACGTGCCCCACGCTGGCCTCGACGCGATATCGGTCGCCCAGCAGGCGGCTCAGCGTGCGCGCCTTGGCCGGTGACTCGACGATGACGAGCGGCTTGGCCATCAAGAGGTGACCGCCGCAGGCGCCGGCGGGACACCGATCAGCGGCGGCAGCAGCCGCGGATGGTCGGGAAAGGCGGCGTGCGTCGGCTGCGGCATACGGTCAGCGAGTGTAGCACCGGCCCTGCGTGATCCCCCCTTTGAGGCGAGGCGCAGGGCCGGCACCGGACGCGGCTCCCGGGCACGAGCGAGCGGCTCGTGACCGGGCGCTGATCAGTTAGCGAAGTTCCAGGTGATGATCGTCTTGCTACCGACGGTCGCAATCCCGACGCCCATGCGACGGGCATTCGGATTAAGGATGTTGGCGATGTGGTTCCACTGCCCGGGATAGGGCTCAGCCATGAACTGCGCGTGACACCAATCGAGTGTCGCCTGCTGGCTCATGCCGAAGTGGTAGCACTGGTTCTCGCCCGACCAGCTGAAGCTGACGCCTCCGGCGCGGAGCCGGTCCTCGCGGCTGCGGCCGTCGAGCGAGAAGTGGCTGAAGTAGTTGTTGCGCGCCTGGTCCCAGGCGTGGGCCGACGCGACGGCCGAGATGCTGCCGTCCAGCACGACCGGTGGGAATCCATACGCAGCCCGGGCCGCGTTGACCTGGTTGAGCGCATGGCCCGCCAATGAGGTCGCCGGAGCAGGCGGCGGAACCACCGGCGCTGGCGCCGGAGGCGGCGGAGGCGGCGGAGGCGGCGCTGGAGCGACCGGCGCTGGAGCCACCGGCGCAACGGGCGCGATGGGGGCAGCGGGCGTGACCGGTGCGGACCGAGTCGCGGCCGCCGCGGCGACCGGCGCTGCCACCGGTGCGGCCTTGGTGGTGAACGTGAAGCTGGTCGTGACGGCGTTGCCGTCAGCGTCGCGGGCCCCCTTGCCGATGCTGACCTGGAATGCCCTGCCTGCCGCGAACGCGGTGTCGGGGGTGTAGACGAGCTGTGTCGATGCCCCGTTCCAGTTCAGGACGCCGCCCACCAGGGCACCGTTCGAGGTGTCCTTCAGGGCGAACGCCGCGTTCGTGGCGTCGGCATCCATCGGCTGACTGAACCAGATCTCGACGCTGGAGGGCTTGA
Source organism: Candidatus Limnocylindria bacterium (assembly GCA_030146365.1). Classification (GTDB taxonomy): domain Bacteria; phylum Chloroflexota; class Limnocylindria; order QHBO01; family QHBO01; genus JACDBZ01. The sequence goes on from JASLBU010000222.1 coordinate 19,810, forward strand.
CATCGGCCGCATTGCTGTCCGGCTGCGTCTTCGTCACCTGGGCCCCGGATTGGACGATGAAGGAGAAGTTCGCCTTCCCGCCGAGCACGTTGCCGGCCGCGTCGTGCGCGCCGATCAGGCTGATGGTGTATCGGGACCCGGGCTCGAGGCGCTCATCGGGCGAGAAGACGAGGTCACCGGCGTCGGTCCAGCTCAGCGCTCCGCCCGCCTGTGGGGCAATGGAGAAGTGCGACTCCACATCCGCCCGGTCCATCGGACGGCTGAAGCTGATGGTGATCGCGCTGCTGGCGCTGACGTCGACCGCGGTCTCCGTCGGCGGCTGCGCGCCCGGATCGCCCGAGGGCGCGACCGGGTCGATCGCGAGGGTCCCGATCGGCGCCTCCGTCTCCTCAGCGGGCTCGGCCGGCGGGTCGGCCAGCCGCACCTGGAAGTCGCTCACGGCCGGCGCGGTCTGGGTGCTGAAGGTGTACTGGCGCGCGCTCGTCAGTGACTCGCCATCCGCGTCGCGGGCGGAGGCGGCGACGACCACCAGATAGCGCTCGCCCGTGCGCCACAGGCGATCCGGCTTGATGGAGAGGACGGTACGGTCGTCGTTCCAGGCAAGGTCGTACCGCTGGCTGGGGACGATCTGCAGGCTCGACTCCACCGAGTCGACGTCCATGGCAGCGCCGAAGGGGATGGTGATGGGCTCGTCGCTGGGGATCCCGATGCCGACAGTCTGCGGCAGGAGAGATTCAGGGATCTGGGGTGCCTGCTCGGGGCCCGCCTGAATGGTGGGGGCCGCCTGCTGGCTCATGGCGACGACGAAGGTGAACGAGAGTGCTGCGAGCGAGACCCTGGCGAGGGCTCGATGACTGCCCAGCATGCTGCGGAGCGAAGCAAACGTGGCGGATAGGTCCGCCGGCACAATTCGGATCGGACGCAATAGACAGGACTCCAGTGGAACGGGGCCGTCCCTGTGGGCACGCAGACGGCGGAGTGGCGGCGGAAGCATAGCCCATGACCAGGACGTTTGTCATACCAGCCCGGCAAGACGTTTGGCTGCCAGGGTGGGATGGAATGTCGCTCCGCCGAACGCGTTGACGAGCCCGCGAGCCTCCAGGAGCGACAGTCCGGAGGCGATCGCCGCGGGCGGCTGGCGGCACCGGCCGACCAGCTCCTCCAGCGATCCAGGGCGTTCCAGGAGCCGGCGCAGCAGCTGGCCCTCCACCTCGGAGAGCGCTGCCACGGCGGGCGGCGGCGTGTCCCGGGACAGGCCGATCTGGCGCAGCAGCGCGCCGGCGGAGGTCACGATTGTCGCCTGCTGATCCGCGATCAGCCGGTTGCAGCCCCGGGAGGACGCAGCGTCGATCGGACCCGGGACGGCGTACAGCTCGCGGCCGATGGACGCCCCCGCCGAGGCGGTCATCAGCGCCCCCGACCGGTCGGGGGCCTCGACCACCACGACGGCCTCCGCCAGCCCGGCGATGATCCGGTTCCGCCTCGCGAAGTCAGGGCGGCCGATGGGCATCCCGACGGGCACCTCGGTGACCAATGCGCCGCCGCAAGCGACGATCTCACGCGCCAGTCCCCCATGCCGGGGCGGATAGACCCGGTCGAGCGCCGAGGGAAGGACGGCGATCGTCGGCCGTCCGGCGGTGACTGCGGCACGGTGGGCAGCGCCATCGATCCCCAGCGCCAGACCGGACACGACCACCGTGCCAGCCAGCGCAAGCTCCGTCGCGATCTCGGTCGCCGATGACAGCCCATAGCCGGAGGCGCGACGCGTGCCCACGATCGCCACGGCCCGCTCCTCGAAGGCGGCATCAGAGCCGCTGACGTAGAGCACCGGTGGCCGCGGGTCGAGCGTCAGCAGCGCGCGCGGGTAGGCGGCATCGTGCGTCGTGACGACGCGGCCACCGACCGCTCGAGTCCGCGCACCGATGCGGCGTGCGACCTCCCGGGGGTCCGACCGCCGAAGCTCCCGGGAAGCGGCCAGGGTCGCCGAGCTCATGCGCGGCAGGCCGTGCAGGGCCGAGTCGCCGGCCGACCACGCTGCGGCCGCCGTTCCGTACCGGTCGAGAAGCGTGGCGAACCCGGCTGGTCCGACACCGTCGACCAGCGACAGCGCAATCCAGTGGTCCCGCTCCGACGCACGGCCACCCATTCTCGGGCGCTCCTCCGGAAGCGCCGCCTGGACCCCGATCACGCCGCGAGCTCCCTGGGGCGGTGCTGGAGCGCCTCGTCCAGGTGGACCGGGAGGACCGTGTCGCTGCCCTCCAGGTCGGCGACGGTGCGCGCGACCCGCGCCGCCCGG
>JASLBU010000231.1 GCA_030146365.1 Candidatus Limnocylindria bacterium
CTTCTGGCCGCGGTGCGGGTCGTTGAGCTTGCGGCCACGACGCGACAGGCGCAGCTCGTCGTCGTCACGTGGAATGGTGATCTCGAGGCCGATGATCGGGCGGACGGGCTGCAGCCTGGCCTCGCGGGCGGCCTCGGTCTCCGTCTCCTGCGCCGCCTTCCACGCGCGGACCGCGGCATACATGCCCGCGTGGTCCGTGATCGCGAGCGCCGGCAGGCCGAGCTGGGCGGCCCGCGCGATCAGCTCCTCGGGGTGGCTGCCCCCGTCGAGGAAGCTGAAGTTGGTGTGCGCATGCAGCTCACAGTAGTCGTCCGGCGTGCCCATCGGACGACCCATGATAGAACGTTTGTTCTACCCGTACACCCGGTTACCACGACGCCGGAGACCTACCCGTTCACGCGGCTGATGTCGGCGGAGCGGCGGTGGCGCGCCCGCGCCATGCGAGCACGGCCACCGGGATCACCAGCAGCCCCAGCCCGAGGAAGCCGAGGGCCGTGTACGAGGTGCCGGCGACCACGACCCCCGACGACAGGCTGGCCAGCGCGGCCGACGACCACACCATCCCGTCGGCGAGGCCCTGGACGCGGGTACGTTCGGCCAGGGCCAGGCCGCCGGTCAGCATCGCGGACCCGGCGACGAACCCGAGGTTCCAGCCGTAGCCGAGCAGGAAGAGCGCGAGGGTCAGCAGCAGACCGCCGTCGGGCGGCGCGAGCGCCGCGAGCAGGGCCGCCGTCGCCAGCGTCGCAAGCCCCGCGCCGATGATCGTCGGGCTTCCGAAGCGATCGGTGAGCCGTCCCGAGATCGGCGACAGGGCGAACATGCCGAACAGGTGGGCCGACAGGACGAGACCGACGGTGCCGAGCCCGTGGCCGTGGTCGACGAGGTGAATCGGCGTCATCGTCATGATCAGCACCATGACGACCTGGCCTGCCAGCAGGCTGACGAGGCCCACGAGCACCGACGGCCGCGCCAGCAGGGTGCCGATCGACGGCGCCGCCTCCCCGTCGGGCCGCTGGACGAGCGCCGACGGGTCGGCGAGCGCATACGGCTCGGGCCGCAGCAGGACGAACGCGAGCAGGGACGCAAGGCCGAGGAAGCCCACCGTCAGCATGTAGGCGCCGGCGAGGGCCGGCAGGCCAACCGCGGTCGCGACGGAGCCGGCACGTTCGACGAGGTTCGGGCCGCTCACGGCGCCGATGGTCGACCCCCACACCACGATCCCGATGGCCGACGCCCGGCGGTCCACCGCCACGAGGTCCGCGGCCACGTAGCGGCCCAGGTTGCTGACGCCATTGGCGAATCCCATCATCGCGCTCGCCACCAGCAGCAGCGGGATCGAACCGGCGGGAACGGCCGCCACCGCGAGCAGGGCGCCGAGCGTGCCGACCACCAGCCCGCCCAGCAGGCCGGCGCGACGCCCGACGCGCAGCATCAGGCCGGACAGCACGGTCGCCGCCGTCGCGGTGCCGATCGTGGCAGCCGCGGTCGGGACGCCGCCGAGGGTCGCGTCGCCATGGATCTCCGCCGCGACGAGCGTTCCGACCGTGATGGCGGCGATATATCCGGTGCTGCCCAGCGCCGAGATGGCGAACAACGTCCACCGCATGCGGCGGCGAAGGCCCTCCACGGCGGCCGGGTCGAGGGCGTCGGCGGTGATGCGGGCCCGGGCGAGGGCCGGCTGCAGCTCAGCCACCGGGCAGGGAGGCCAGGTACTCGCGCAGCGTGAGGCCGCTCGCTCGGTGGGCGGCAGCGGCCTCGCGCCCGATCCAGCGGTAGTGCCACGGCTCGTAGCTGAAGCAGGTGACCGCCTGCGAGCCCGCGGGGTAGCTCATCACGAAGCCGTACTCCCACGCGTGCTCGGCCATCCAGCGGCCCTCTGCCGTCTCGGCCGCCCAGTCGCCGAAGCGGCCATCCCAGCCGGGCGAGCTCACGTCGATGGCGGTGCCGAGCTGGTGCTCCGAATGCCCCGGACGTGCGCTGCGGATGAGCGCCGCATCGAAGCCGAGGCGCGAGACCCAGGAGTCGAAGGTGCTGGCCTGCGTCTGGTACGACCGGTACGCCGACCCCACGGTCACCGCGAGGCCGGCCGACTGCCAGGCGGCGTGCATGGCGGCGAGGTCGTCGAGGAGGACCGCGCGCACGAGCTTCGTGCCCGAAGCGCCGGTCAGGCCGGCCGCGGACGCGGCGACGAGGTCCGTGGGGGCGTACGTCGCAGGCAGCCCGTACGAACGGTCGAGCACGGTGAGGGCCGGATCGGCGGTTGGCGGAGCCGGCAGGTCGCGGTCGACGCAGTGGTCGTCGACCAGCGCGGAACGAAAGCGGGCGGTCGACCTCGGCTGGTCGGGGCGGGCGAGGGGGGGCTCGCCGGCCACCACCTCGGCTCCCACGGGCGCGGGCCTTCCGTCCGTCGCCACCGCCGCCGGAGGCGGGCGGCCGGAGGCAGCGGACATGTCGGACGGACGCTCGGTCTCCACCGGTCCGCAGCCCGCGACGACCAGCGCCAGCAGGGCGGTCCACCGTCGCAACCGGCTCATGAGGCCAGGCCCTCCAGGGTCGGCAGGTGCTCCGTGGTCCCGTCGGCCGCCAGCGGGATGAGCGCGACGTGGTCGGCACCCTGCTCGATCATGCGGGTGATCCGATCGCGGATCGCCTCGCCATCCCCGATCGCGACCATGCGGTCCACGAGGTCGTCGCTCCCCGGCGCATCCCAGTCAGCCTCGCCGAAGCCCTGGAGCTCCCAGGAGGCCTTATAGGTCGGCGTGCGCAGATAGGGGGCCAGATACGCACGCCCCGCGGCCCGATCGCCTGGATCGCCGATGACGACCGGCAGCGTGACTGCCAGCATCGGCCGTGTACGCCCGCCGGCCGCGTCGAGGCGGGCCCGCATCCAGGCCACGCGCTCTGGCGTGACGAGGTACGGGAAGGCGCCGTCCGCGTCGGTCGCGGCGAGGTCCGTCATCCGTTCCCGCAGGGCCGCCACGAGTACGGCGGGGTTTGGCGCCGGAGCGCTCTTGGGGCCGCGATAGACCGCCCGCCGGTAGGCAGCCAGATACTCGCGCATGCGCGCCAGCGGGCGGTCGAAGCGATGACCCCGAAGCTTTTCGGCGAGGTGCGGATGGCTGACGCCAAGGCCCAGCACGAAGCGGTTGCCCGTGGCCTCGGCGAGCGTCATCGAGGCCATGCGCGTCGCCTGTGCGTCGCGGGCCCAGATCGAGGCAATGCTCGTACCGAGCACAAGGTTCGGCCGATCCGCGGCGATGAGGGCGAGCAGCGCAAAGGGGTCGCGGCCGACGGTCTCGGGTACCCACAGCGCACCGTACCCGAGCTCGGCAACGCGGCAGGCATAGGCGCGTGCGTCAGCAGCGGAGAGCGAGTCGAGATGGCCCCAGACGCCAAGGCGTCCGAGCGCGGGAGCGGTCATCGCCCCGATGCTACCCGCCGGCGTGGAATCGGTAGCGAAGGAAGAGCTCGTCCTCGTGGCGGAGGACGCTCGTAAGCGAGCCGCGGCGCGGCGCGGCGGCGAACGGGGACCCACCCACGATCGGCGTGATCATCGGCAGCGCGTCGGTGCCGAGCAGATGAGCGCCGACGGTCCAGTACACCTCGTCGATGACCCCCTCCGCCAGGAAGGCGGCGTTCACCGTCGGACCGCCCTCGAGCAGGAAGGAGCGGATCCCCCGCTCGCCGAGCCGCTCGAGCACCCATCGGGGGCTCGGCCTCGGGCTCGGCGCTCGGATGAGCTCCGTGCCCGCCGGGACCTCGCGCGTCGGGTTGCCTGAGCCGACGATCAGGAGCCGGGCCTCATCGCCTTCGAACCATCGCGCCTCGAGCGGCACGGGATCGCCCCCGGCGATGATGACGCCAGTCGGGTTGGGACGGCTCCCGAGGGCCTCCCGCCGCTCCGCGAGGTCGGTGCCGACGCGCAGCCAGACCCCGGTGGCCCGCAACGTCCCGGCCCCGCTGCCGACCGCGTCGAAGGCGGCGCGATACAGGCGCATCAGCCTCCGGTCGGCGCGGCTGCCAAGCCCCTCCGCGGTGCCCTCGAGCTGTGCACGGCCGTCCACGCTGGTGACCATGTTGATCGCGACGGTCGGCCTTCCCGGTGCCGGTGCCGGCGCGAAGCCGGCCATCGCATCGTCGAGCGAGAGACGCGCTGCCGGGTCCGGCCAGAGCCGATCGACGTGGTGGGCCGCATCGGCCACGACGCTCATCGGCCGATCCTACCCGACCAACCCCATTGAACCGATTCGGTGGCCGATGCGCCATACGATGCAGAAGGCACCCACCGGGTGCATGCAGGAGGGGCCGTGACCGACGAGCAACTGGTGAGAGCCGCCGCGGACGGCGACCGGGATGCGTTCGCCGCGCTGGCGGGGCCGCGACTCGACCGCCTGTTCGGGACGGCCAGCCTGATCCTTCGGGACC
>JASLBU010000234.1 GCA_030146365.1 Candidatus Limnocylindria bacterium
CGTCCCGAACGACGCGCGCTACCAAGCTGCGCCACGCCCCGACCGAAGGGCGGCATCGTAACAGGCGGCGCGAGCATCGGTCCAACGGCAACCGGCCGCCTATGATCCGCGCGACATGCGAACGCTTCCGATCGGCCAGCATGACGAACTGCTCCTGGGGTGGACCATGCTCGCGAAGGCGGCGGTCCTCTTCGTCGGCTTCATGGCCCTGTGGGCGGCCACCGCGGGCATCCCCGGCCCGCTTGACCCGTGGCACCGGTGGGATGCACCGCACTACACCGACATCGCGATCTGGGGCTACATGGCCCACGATCCGGGCACATTGACCTACCCGGGGTATCGGCAGGATTTCCCGGGTGACCTCGACCTCTACATCGTCTTCTTCCCGCTCTACCCGTGGCTCGTCGGTGCCGTGAATGCGGTTCTGGGCCTTCCGGTTGTGTCGGCATTCGTGGTCAGCACGCTGGCGTCACTGTTCGTCGCGCCACTCCTCTACCGCCTGGTATCCGTGGACCTCGGTCCTCGCGCGGGGCTCTGGGCGGCCGGCTTCCTCCTGATCTTTCCGACGGCGTACTTCCTCCACATCGGCTACACGGAGTCGCTGTTCCTGGCGCTGGCGTTCGGTTCGCTCTGGCTGGCAAGGACCGACCGGTGGTGGGCGGCGGGGTTGTTGGGCGGGCTCGCGGCGCTGACCCGCGCCAACGGTCTCGTCTTGATCCCGGCGCTCGCCGTGGAGGCCTACCTGCAGTGGCGCCTCACACGCCGGTTCGACGTGCGCTGGCCGGTCGCGCTCGCGGCCGTCGCGATTGGCTTCGGGATCTACCTGGGCGTCAACGTCGCGGTGTACGGCGACCCGCTCGCCTTCAGCGAGATCCAGCGCTCGCACTGGTTCAAGGATCTCTCGCCTCCGTGGGAGGGCATCGAGGGCATGCTCGGCTGGACGCGAAACGAGGACCCGGATACCGCCCTCATGCTCGGCTGGATGGAGCTGCTGTTCACCCTGATGGGGCTGCTGGCCACGGTCGCGACCGCGATCTGGCTCCGGCCGACCTGGGCGGCGTGGATGGCGGGGAACTGGCTGCTGATCGTGGGCACCGGCTTCGTGATGAGCGTGCCTCGCTACAGCCTGGTCCTGTTCGGCGTGATGGCATGGGCCGGGCTGGCGGCCGAGCGGTGGAGAGTCGTCGGCTGGCTGTTGGCGGCCGGGTCACTCGCCGCGATGGTGTACTTCACCTGGCGGTTCGGGGCGGGGCGCTGGGCGTTCTGAGCGCTCCGGGCATGCAAATGTCCTGAAGGAACCGCGGCGATCGTTGAGGCGATCTCGGACCGACCAGCTGCCCCTTCAGGACCTCCTCATCATCGTTCCGGGGACCGGCATGCGCAAGCCGTCCTGTCCACAACTTCGGGATCGGCGCACCGGGTTATCCACGTCCTGTCCCCATCCCACATGGCCGGCGCGTGCCCCTTGAAACCTTTCCGGGACGGGGGGCGCTCTACGAGCGTCCATCCCATGGGTTGGGCCGTGGGCCTGTTGCCGTCCACGCGCCGCGCAGCCTCCGAACCGTCCCATCACGCCAGGCGCGGCATGGCGGGTGGCGGGGATGATCGCTACGGCGTTCACCGGCGACTGCGGTCGTCGACCACCTCGGTGACCGCGTGGCGTGCCGCCCGGAGCCAGGCTCCATCGACGTCCGCGACCGGGACGCTCGTCGCCAGGTATCCGTCCGGGCGGACGAGCCATGCCCGGTCGTTCCCGTAGACGGAGCCCGTGCCGATGACGACCACGGGGAGGACGGCCTCGACCGGCACCGGGGCCACCACGACGAAGCCGGCCCCAAGGCGCTCGCGCAGACGGCCCTTGGAGCCGAGACTCACGTCCGGCGCCACCGTCCCGTGGCGGGGCAGCCGGGCGTCGTCCGGACCGGCCGCGGGGTAGCGCGCCGGTTCAGCCAGCCGGCCGGAGTTCACGCGGCGCCGGAACCACGCCGACCAGGGCGCCAGGCGGAGGACGACGTCGCGCCATGCACGCCGGATGAGCCCATGGGGCGCCATGAACCGCATGGTGGCCGCGGTGGCAGCCAGGTTGTCCAGGGCGGCGGCGCGGCGTTCCACCTCGTAGCCCTCCAGGAGCCGGGCCGGCGCGCCGTGCTTCACGACCCACGCCAACCGCCAGGCGAGGTTCTCGGCATCGGCCACGCCTGAGTTCAGCCCACGCGCCCCGAACGGCGACATGACGTGCGCGGCGTCCCCGGCCAGGAACACCCGGCCCTGCCTGAATCGGTCCGCGACCCGCTGGCTGAAGCGATAGGCCGTCAGCCACACCAGCTCGTATGGCGTGGTCTCCCCCACGACCTGGCGGATGCGGCGGTCGAGCCGCCCGTTCGAGCGCTCGGCGTCGACATCGGTGTGGGGCGGGACCTGCCAGTCGATGCGCCACACGCCATCCGGCTGAGGGTGGATCAGCACCTGGCGCCCGGGGTTCCAGGGCGGATCGAAGTGGAAGTGCCGCTCGTTCGTGAACGCCAGGTCGGCTCGCACGTCGGCGATCAGGAACCGGTCGTCGAACGTCGAGCCCGGAAAGCCGGTGCCGGTCGCGTGGCGCGTCACGGAGTGCGCGCCGTCGGCACCGACCACCCACGCGAACCGCTCCTCGAGGACGCCGTCGGGGGTGGCGAGCGTGATATCGACGCCACCGTCGTCCTGGCGCAGGCCGGTGAGCCCGTGCCCCCTGCGAACCCGCACGCCGAGCTCCTCCAGCCGGCCTTCGAGCACCTCCTCCACCTCCGACTGGCTGATGTTCACGAATGGCGGGAAGTGCTCGTCGCTGGTCGACAGCCGGACTTCGAAGAGCTCTCGTCCGCGGTACCACGTGCGGCCCACCTGCCACCGAACGCCACGCTCCGCGATGCGATCCCCCACGCCGATGCGCGCCCAGATCTCCAGCGTTTCGCGCTGCATGCAGATCGCCTTTGAGCCGATGCGCCGCGGCTCCACTTCCGCCTCGAAGACCGCCACGCCGACGCCGTGCTGTGCCAGCCGCGCGGCGAGCGTCAGGCCGACCGCTCCCGCGCCGATGACCGCGACCCGCGGCTCAGTCCGTGAGTGCGTCCCAGACCTCACGGTCCCGTTCGGCCGTCCAGATGCGGGGATGCTCGATGCCGTCGAGCTCGTCCCAGGCGCGCTGCACGTTGAACGGCATGGTGTGTTCGAAGATCGGGAAGCCCGCGTAGCGCGGGGCGAGCTGCCCGTGGACCCCCTCGAACGCCTCGCGCAGCGTGCCGCCAGCGTCTCGGACCGAGCGCGTGCCGGCGAGGGTGGTGCGGACGAATGCCCGGGTATCGTCGATGGCCGTTCCGACGGCGTCGCCGCGCACCACCGGCCCGCGACCGCCGACGAGCTGATCGGCATCCAGCGCCGCCACGGCATCCAGGGTCGACGTGGACCACTCCGCCGGATACGAGTCGCCCATGTAGGGGGCGGCCTGCGCCTCCACCAGGTCGCCGGCGAACAGGATGCGCTCCTCCGGCAGCCACACCACGATGTCCCCGCTGGTGTGCCCGCGCCCGAGGTACCGCAGCTCGACCGTCCGATCACCAAGCTCGAGGCGCATCACCTCGTCGAACGTGTACGTCGGATGCGTCAGGCCGGGGATCGTCTCGGCACCGGCGAACAGGCGCGGCATGCGGCCTTGTTCGCTGGTCCAGTCCTGTTGCCCGCGCTCTTGGATGAGGGCCTTCGTGTTTGCGTGCGCGATCACGCGGCGCGCGCGAAAGGCACTTGCACCCAGTGTCCGGACGGCGTGATAGTGGGTGAGCACCAGGTCGCCGAAGGGCAGGCCGCTGATCCGCGCACGGATCACGTCGATCCACTTCTGCGCCATGAACGGCGTCGCGCGGGCCTCGATGGCGAGGACCGCATCGGTCCCGACGATGCACCCGACGTTCGGGTCGCCCTCCGCCGTGAACGCGAACACCCCCTCGGCCAGCTGCTCGATGGTCGCCTGCTTCTCCTCGAGATCCGCCGATGAGGCGAACGGCTTCGGCATGCCCAGATGGTACCCGGGAAATGGCACGCTTACGGTCATGGTTTTTCGGCGTGATCCACAGGGCTTCGATTCGGTACGATTGGGTCCGTTTCTGCGCCCCGAGGAGCTCATGGGACCCAGCCGACGCATCGTCCTGCTCGCCACCTGCCTGTCGCTCGCGATCGTTGGCAGTGTCGTCCCCCCGCCATCCGCCATCCGCGGCGGCACGACCCACCAGGTCGAGATCGTCGATTTCGCCTTTCACCCGCCATCGATCACGATCACGGCAGGAGACACGGTGACCTGGACGAATGCCGATGCGGTGGCACACACGGCAACGAGTACGTCTGGCGTCTTCGATTCCGGAGCCCTGGAGCAGGGCCAGTCGTACAGCTTCACCTTCTCAATGCCCGGAACCTACGCCTATCTGTGCACGCCTCACCCGGCGATGACCGGTGAGGTCGTCGTGCTCCCGGCAACCGTCCCGACGGCCCCGCCTGCTGCCTCTCCCGCGCCATCATCGGGCGCCCTCCCCGATGTCGCGATGCAACCACCGAACAAGCCCGGGCCGCCGGGCGGCGTCGGCCTGTACGCGGCCGCCGGCATCCTGGCCGCGGCGCTGACGGTCCGACGAGTTGCCCGGCGCTGCAACGGGCACTGACAGTCTCACGCCGAGGATCGGAGTGTTCGCGGGGGCGGCACGAGGTCGCGGAGTGCCCGGCGCGGTGCCAGCGTCACGGCACCGGCAGATCGACCACCCGAGCGTCGAGAATGCCGGCAACCCCCTGAAGGCGCCCGAGCACCGATGGACCGACCGGGTCATCCACCGAGACGAACATCATTGCCTCACCGCGCTCGGAAAGACGTGACAGCTCCAGCGAACTGATGTTGATGTCGGCATCCGCAAGGATCGTCCCCACCGCGCCGACGACGCCGGGACGGTCGTGGTGGCGTGTCACCAGCATGAGGCCCGTCAACTCCGCATCGATCGTGAAGCCGTCCACCTCGGCGAGATGGGGTCGGCCGTGTGCGGTGGACCCCGCGAGGCGCAGAACCCCACGCTCGTCGGCTGCGCCGATGCTGAGCTTGACCAATGAAGCCCACGGCTCCGACGAAGGCGTCCGCTCCTCGCGGACGAGGAGGCCGCGGTCACCGGCCACGACATCGGCGTTCACCGCATTTACCCGCTGGTCCGTGACCGCTTCCAGGATGCCCGCCAGAGCTGCAGTGCGGATCGGCGCGCACTCCTCCGCGGCGATCTCTCCGGCGTACGTGAGCGCAATCGTGTCGAAGGCGGACGGCGCCAGCTGCCTCGCAAGGATGGCGAGCCGGCGCCCGAGCTCCACGTACGGGCGCAGCCGCGGCGCCGTGTCGGTCGCGATCGCCGGGGCGTTCACTGCGTAGGGCGGAGTGACGCCGCCGAGGGCCATGACGACCTGCTCGGCCATCTCGATGCCGACCCGGTCCTGGGCCTCGGCGGTCGAGGCTCCCAGGTGGGGCGTGAGGACCACGTTTGGGGCCGTTCGGAGCGGGTTGTCGTGCGCCATCGGCTCCGACGAAAAGACATCGATCGCGGCGCCCGCCAGGTGGCCCGCCCGGAGCGCATCAGCCATGGCCCGCTCATCGACCAGCCCGCCGCGGGCAACGTTGAGGATGAAGGCGCCGGGCTTGGTCGCATCCAGCTGCGCCCGTCCAAGCATTCCGCGGGTTTGCGGCGTGAGCGGCGTGTGGATGGTGATCACGTCCGCCCGGTGAAGCACCTCGGCCAAGCCGACGAGCTTCGCCCCATGCTCGGCCGCCTGCTCCTCGGTGAGGTACGGGTCATTCGTCAGGATGCGCATCTCGAAGCCGGCTGCACGACGTGCCACCGCCTTGCCGATCTTTCCAAGGCCGATGATTCCCAGCGTCTTGCCGCGCAGCTCGCGTCCGGTGAAGGCGGCGCGTTCCCAGTCGCCGCGCCGTACCGAGTCGTTTGCTTCGGGGACGTGGCGGAGAAGCGCCAGCATCAGCGCCATGGTGTGCTCCGCCGCGGCGATCGTGTTGCCTGTCGGAGCATTCACGATCATCACCCCCGCGCGGGTGGCCGCCTCCACGTCGATTCGGTCGATGCCGACGCTTGCCACTCCGACGACGCTCAGCCTCGGCTCCGCGGCAGCCAGTAGCTCGGCGTCGACGCGAGTCTGCGAGCGGACGACGATGGCGTCCCACCCGTTGCCCTCGGCCAGCAATCCGAGCAGCGCTTCACGCGTCAACCCCGGCCGCAGCTCCGTCTCGTGCGCTGTGGAGAGCATGTCGATGGCGGCAGCCGCCACCGGTTCCGCGATCAGGATGCGTGACATGCGCCCGAGTCTACCCGCCGGTGGACTCGCGACCCGTCGAGCATACTGTCGGCGTGGACCCCGCCGTACGTGCGCCAATCGAGGTCGTCGTTGAGATTCCCTCGGGGAGCCGCAACAAGTACGAGTACGACCACGCGCGGCACCGGTTCGTGCTCGACCGGATCCTCTACTCGAGCGTGCACTACCCAGCCGACTACGGTTTCATCGAGGGGTCGATGGCCGAGGATGGTGACCCTCTCGACGTGCTGGTTCTGATTGCCGAGCCGACCTTCCCCGGATGCGTCGTGCGCGCCAGACCCATCGGCGTGCTGGACATGACCGATGACAAGGGACACGACTACAAGATCCTCTCCGTCGCCCACGACGACCCGCGTTGGGAGCGCGTGTGGAGCATGGAGGACCTCGCGCCGCATCGACTTCGCGAGATCGAGAACTTCTTCGAGACCTACAAGACGCTCGAGGGCCGCCTGAGCCGCGTGGAGGGATGGCTCGGCATCGACGACGCCTGGCGGATCATCCAGGCGGCGATCATTGCGGGTGGTGAACCGCCCATTGCGCAGCCCGGCACCTGGCGCTGAGCTGCCCGGCGGTCACTGGAGGCCGCGATGCAGGAACGCCGTCATCTGGCCGCGTGTGACCGGCGCCCGCGGACAGAACCGGTCGCTCGCGCATCCGGCCGTCACGCCCGCCGCCGCGATGCGGTTGATGTCGGCCTCATGCGCCGACGCGTCGTCATCGCTGAAGAAGTCCCTCGCCTCGGGGGGCAGATCAAGCGCTCGGGCCAGGAAGCTGGCCATCTGTTCGCGCGTCACCATCCCGCGTGGGCAGAAGCGACCCGGGCCGCAGCCGGCGCTGATGCCGGCCTCCGCAACGCGGTTGATGTCACCCTGGTGCGACGATCCGCTGTCATCACTGAAGTAGTCCCCCGTAGCTGCCGGAAGCCGCAGCGCGCGGGCAAGGAAGCTGGCCATCTGTTCGCGCGTGACCGGGTTGCTCGTGCAGAACAGGTTCGGAGCGCAGCCGACGGTGATGCCCTCCTGGTACGCCCAGGCAATGTCGCTCCTGAAGATCGAGGACTCGATGTCGTTGATACAGGTGCGGCCGTTGCCCTCCACGGTCACCGCCGACGACGATCCGATGCGCACCCGGGCCCAGGCGCACTGGTTGGTGTCGTCCGATTCCGAGAAGAATCCGTACGGATCCACGGTGGCACGAACGTAGTACGTGCCCGCCGGCACGTTGGTGATGTCGACCCACTGCCACGCCAGGTAGTACTCGTACTGGTCGCCCCATCCCACGCTGATCCCCATCCGGTTGCTGAGCGCGCCAGAACTCGTCCCGCACATCGTGCCGCGGTAGTACGACCCGTTGTAGCCGGGGAGCGATGTGGCCCACGGGTGCGAGTCGAGGAAGCAGAAGCCGACCTTCGCACCGCGGAAGGTGCCACTGCTCCCCCACATGTCGTATCGCATCATCTCGTTGACGTGCCAGTGGTCGTGCCCGTCACCGGCGTACGATGCGACCGCATCGGTCAGCGCCTGGTGAACGACCGGTGCCGTGCGCGACGTGCTGTCGTAGAAGACCTGCGTCATCTGCATGGGCGACGAGGTGTCGGGTCGGCTCCCGCGAAGCTCGAAGTGCCCCTGCCCCACGTTGACCATCATGGCCGTGAAGCGGAGTAACCGGCGACCGTTGACGACCTCGATCCTGAAGTCCCGGAGCGGGGACATGGCGAGGTCAGGCTGCAGGCCAGCGCTCGCCTGAGCCGGAGACGCGGTAGCGAAGCTGGCCCCGCCCGCGACCATCACGCCGAGGAGGTAGACAAGGACAAGAACGGGGACGCCACGCCTCGGGGAAGCTCCGCGGCGTGGCCGCCCGGGTCGCATCAGTCGAGCCCGCGCTTCAAAAAGGCGGCCATCTGACCGCGAGTGACCAGCGCGCTCGGGCAGTACCGGTCTGTGCCGCAGCCACCGGTGATCCCCGACTTCGCCAACGCGTTGATGGAGTTCTCGTGGAGGTTGCCCTCATCGTCGGTGAAGTAGTCGGTGGTCGTCGACGACAGCTTCAGGGCCCGTACCAGGAAGCTGGCCATCTGTGCACGGGTGACGTTCGCTCGAGGACAGAAGCGAGCGGTGTCACAGCCTCCCGTGACGCCCGCCGCGGCGAGCCGGTTGATGTCGCCCTCGTGCGGGGAGGAGTCGTCATCGGTGAAGAAGTCCCGCGTGGTGCCCGGCAGCTTCAGCGCACGGGCCAGGAAGCTGGCCATCTGCTCTCGGGTGACCGTCCCGGTGGGACAGAACTTGCCGCCACCGCAGCCGCCCGTGATGCCCGCGTAGTACAGCCACAGGATCTCGTTGTAGAAGCTGCTGTTCGTGATGTCGGTGAACGGGGGTGCAACGACCCGATACAGGCGCCCGCCGTGATCGGTCATGTACACCTCGCCGTTCTCGGCCTCGCCGAAGGACGTGATGTTCGCACTGGTATCTCGGTGGAAGAGAAGCGAGCTTCCACCGGCTGCGATGGTCCAGATCCGCCCCGAGCAGTAGTCACCGAGCACGTAGTGCCCGACGAAGTCCTCCTGGATGGAGCCGCGGTACACGTAGCCACCAGTCACGGCACAGTTGCCGTCAGTGTGGGTGCCGTACTCGGCGATGGGATCGGTGAATACCTTGCCACTGCATGAAATTCCAGGCGATGGGTCAGTGAACGGATGCGTGCCCTCGCGACAGTCCCAGCCGTAGTTGCGCCCGCCGCTGGCCGGGGGTTCCCGGTTGATCTCTTCCCAGTTGCCCTGACCGACATCCGCGATCCACAGGTGTCCGGTGGAACGGTCGAAGCTGGCACGCCACGGGTTCCGCAGGCCCATGTCCCAGACCAGGCCGCCCAGGGGGTTGCCGGGTGTCGTATAGCCGCCGTTCAGGTTCGGTGCGATCCGCAGCACCTTGCCGAGGGTGATGTCCGGATCCTGCCCGTTCTCATCGGGATCGCCACCGCCGCCGCCGTCGCCGGTGAAGATGTACAGGTAGCCATCCGGGCCGAAGAGCAGTTGGCCGCCGTTGTGGTTCGAGCGGGCGCTGTGCTCGATGACCAGGATGGGATCGTACGTGGACACCGACGCGCTGGTACCGGCGCCATTTGCCGTGAATTCGGCGATCACGAGGTCGCCGCCGCCGTTCGTGAAATAGGCGAATACCTTGCGGTTCGACTCGAAAGCGGGGTGGAATGCCAGTCCGAGCAATCCCCGTTCCCCGCCGGTGGACAGGCCAGCCGATACGCTGCGGATGTCCAGGAAATTGCCCGCCAGGAGGCGATTGTTCTGGACGACCCGGACGGTCCCGCCCTGCTCCACCACGAATAGGCGGTTCGTTCCGTCGCCCGCGTTCGTGACGCCGATCGGCTGCACGAGCCCGGACACCGTCAGCTGGATATCGACCTGCCCGCCCGTGAACGCAGCCTCGCCCGCGCGGGAAGCCTGGGGCGCGGGGGTCGTCGGCAGAGCTGCCGCTGGAGCCGTCGTGGTGAGGACCAGGACCAGCGTCCCGATCATCGCAGTGAGCTTCCGCATCATGTCTCCTCGCCCGCGTGGTGCTGTGACCAGCGCATTGTGCGCCGTATCGCATCGTCCGACGCCGTACCGGCGCATCGGCGGTACGGCTCCGACCAGCTCACTGGGTCCCGGGCACCCGTACGATCCGACCATACGCCTCCAGCAGCGCTGCCGCTGAAGTCGACCAGTTGTACTCGCGCTCGACGGCACGCCGCCCTTTCAGTCCCATCGCGCCCGCGGTCGCGGGATCGTCGAGAAGGCGACGAACGGCACTCGCGATCTCCGCCGGGTTCGCGGTGTCGACCACGACCCCCGCGCCCGACCCCACGACCACGTCTCGGACCTGCGGGAAATCGCTGGCGACCACCGGGATTGCGGCCGCCATGTACTGAAACAGCTTGTTCGGCAGGGAGTAGCGGTAGTTCAGGCAGGACGGGACGATCGGGGAGACGCCGATGTCCGCCGACCTCGCGTACCCCACCACCTCGTCCGGTGGCACGGGGCCGACGATGTGGACCCGGTCGGCGCTCCCGGTGGCCTCCGCCAGCGCGAGGAGGTCGTCGGCGAGATGCCCCGCACCGAGCAACACGAGATGGGCGCCATCGATCGATGCCATGGCACGCACCAGGAACTCGATCCCTCGCCCGCCCATCAAGCCGCCCAGGTACAGCACGATGGGCCTGTCCGCCGGCAATGTCTCGAGGCCGGGACGCCCGCGGAGCTCGAACCGCCTGTCGTCGCCTGGCTGGTCCGGATAGTTCGGGACGAGGTGCACCACGGGGAGGCGGTACGTCACGGCCAGGTGCTCCGCGATGGGACGACTCACGGTCAGTGTGGCCCGCGCGCGTGGCACGGCAATCCGCTCGATCACCCCGTAGTACCCGTTCTGTGCGCGGTGATAGAGCTCCGAGCGCTGTCGTCTCGGGCGATGCAGCCACAAATCGTGCGCGTCATACACGAATGGAGCACCCGTCCAACGAGAGGCAAGCGCGACCGGGACGAGCGCGTTCGAGTCATGAGCATGGAGCAGATCCGGGCGGAGGCTGCGAAGGATGCGCGCCAGCCGAACCTCATGCGCCACGAACGAGATGCCCGGGATGCGAGGCCCTCGGCGCTCGACCCGGCGCACGCTGGTGCCGCTGCGCTCCTCCACAAGCGGGAGCCCCCGGCCCGCATCTGCCACGACGGTGACCCGGTACCCGGCGTCGCGCAACGTGGCGGCCTCCTTCTCGACCCGGGAGTCGTGGGTGTACGGGTTGCGGACCAGCATCACGACGTGCACCGCCCGAGCCTCAGCCATCCGACCGTCCCGAGGCGCCCGCGAGGACCGCCGCCCACGTCTCGGCCATGTCAGCCTGCCAGCGCTCCA
The DNA here is from genome assembly GCA_030146365.1 of Candidatus Limnocylindria bacterium. GTDB lineage: Bacteria > Chloroflexota > Limnocylindria > QHBO01 > QHBO01 > JACDBZ01. Next base: position 11,280 of record JASLBU010000234.1, read on the forward strand.
GGCTGAACCGCTCGACCGTGTGCGATATCTCGACGGGGTCGTAGTCCGGGACTCGGGCGAGGGCACCGGCGAAGTCGCCATCCGAAACCAGCGTGCCGTTCACGCCATCCTGGACGATCTCGACGAGGCCCCCGACCGAGTTCGCCACGACCCAGCGACCGCTGGCGATGGCTTCGACCGCCACCAGCCCGAAGGCCTCGGTCAGCGATGGAACCAACACGACGTCGTGGGCTGCCATGAGCGCGGGCACGTCCGCGTACTCGACCTCGCGCAGGCCCGGACCGATCAGGGTGTCGGCCAGGTCGCGGGCTGCCTGGTATCCCTTGTGGGAGACATTCCCGCCCATGTACAGGACCCGTCGCTCAGTCGGCCGGGCGGTCGGCCGAAAGCGAGAGAGGTCGGTACCCGGAACGATCACGTGCGGCGCGACGCCGATGGGCCGCAGCAGGTCGGCTGTGTGCTCCGAGTTGGTGATGACAGCGGCGCTGGACTGCACCACGAGGCGGGATAGCGAGCGCAGGACCGCCGACTGTTCGACATAGCTGCGCACGTCCCGGCCGTGTGAGTACACGACCAGCGGCACCCGACGGGCTCGCGCGGCGATGAGTCCGACGAGGCCGGTCGGGAGGATCATGTGCGCCTCGACGCCGTCGATCCCGGCTGACCGACGCAGCGCATCCCAGAGCAGGACCGCATAGAGCAACGGCCGCGGCATCCCCTCGCGACGCGGCTTCACCACGCGCATCCCGGCCACGCCGAGTGTGCGTTCGCGGACGAACGTGCCGACGCCGGGCCGTTCGGTGGTGGGCCAAAGGCGCGTGACCAATGCGATCTGGGGATATTCGGAGGCCCGGCCGGGATAGGCTCGGACGAGGCGCCGCGCGGCATCCGCCCACCGAAACCGATCCTGCAGCGAGCGTAGATCGGCGCGCACGGCCGCGTTGTGCTTCGGGTCACGCAGCCGCGCGATTCCCTCGTCCAGGGAGTCGTCGTCGACGAACACTTCTCCGATCCGGTGACGAGCACTGACCGCGGACAACTCGCCCTGGGCACGGAAGACGAGCGGCACGCTGTTCGAGATCGCGATGTACAGGTTGTTCGGCGCGGCGTGAGCGGCATAGGGATGGTCGGGCTTGAGGGCGTAGTACAGCGCATCAGCCGCGGCGAACAGCTCGGTCGTGTCAGCGACCCAGCCGAGCAGACGCACGTTCGGGATGCGTGCGGTGGCCTCGCGAAGCGCTGCCTCTGCATCGCCAGAACCCGCGATGAGAACGATGTCCTCCGGATGACGCCTGGCGTGCCGGATGAGGGGGTCGAGATCGCGCGAGCCGATGAGGCCGCCCGCGTAGACGACACAGAACTGGCCGCCCAACTCGAGCGACGCCCGGGCGCGTTCGCGATCAACGGTTCTCCGTGGGGCATCCACCCAGTTGGGGACCGCCACGGAGCGGATTCCTCGAGCCTCGAAGTACGCCCGGCGGTCCTCGCCCGGCGTGATGACGAGATCCGCGAACCGCGGCAGGTAGCGCTCGGTGACGCGGATGACGGCGACGAGCCAACGCGGGTAGCGGTGAACGCCCATGAGCGCGTGGATCTCGAATGCGTCGTAGACGATTGCCGGCCGCCGCCCCGGAAGCATGGGTGCCAGTGCCAGTGCCACGATGAGCATGGGCAGGTCGACCGCGTGGATGACGCGCGGCGGGTCCGACCGCATGAGACGAAGGAATTCCCGCGCGACGCGGAACAGGAAGAAGATCTGGGTCCAGCCCCGGCTGGGACGGCTGAGCACGCGGATGCGATGGACGTGAATCGGCCCGTCCTCCGCCTCCTCGGGCCGCTCCCCGCTCCGGTCCCAGGCGAGGACCCGTGGCCGATATCCCGCCTCCGCGAGCGCGTAGCCCGTTCGCCTGACCCGCAGATCGGGGTCATAGGCCTTGGCGAGCAGGAAGTCGACGCGAGCTCCGCTCATTGCCCCGTCCCCGCAGTGAGGATCGCCGTGGCGAGGGAGTCTCTCTGCTCACGCATGGCGGCCAGGCGACGACCGACCTCGGACCGACGCCCTTCGGACGCCGCCTCCGAGAGGCGCTCCAGCAGAACCGCCGCGCTGATGTCGGGGAGGCCGACCACCAGGTCGCCCAGGCCTAGCTGCTCCGCTGCGGCACGCACCTTCTCATCGTAGGCAATCGGCACGACGGGCACGCCTGCCAGCGCCGCGAGCAGCAGACCGTGCAGTCGCACGGTGATGACACCCGACAGCCTGGCGAGTCGCCCCAGCGCGTCAGCCGGGGTAGGACCCAGGGCCGCAATCGCGAGCGGACGCGACCCCTCCGCCATGGCTGCAGCTCGCAGCCGCTCCGTGAACCCGACGTCCGCGCCCCCGCCCATGGTGAGCAGGACCGGCGACCGCCCGACGCCCTCGAGCATCCGGACGGTGTCGAGGATGACCTCGACCAGGCGGGGCTCTATGGGGGCGTCGGCGCGCGTGGGACCGCGGACGATCAGGCCGACGCCGCCGTCGGCCCGACGGCCGGGCGGGACGTTGAAGACCGATGGGTCGGGGACGACGCGGGACTGCGACCTGCTTCCCAGCACGCTGGCGCTTGCGGAATCACGCACCGTCACGACATGAGCGAACCGGGCCCCGATGCGCGCCAACCAGGCGAGCGTGCGCCGGCGAACCGGCCCGACGCCGACGCCGATCCAGGCCACCTTGGCCCCGGCCAACCTGGCCGCCAGTGTCCAGCCGACATAGCGAGGGATGACTCCGATCCAGTGGTCGTTGAAGATGCCGCCTCCCGTGAGGAGCAGCATGTCGACTCGGCGCAGCGCGCGCCATGCACGCGGCGTGGGCAGGTGGCGACTGGCGACCACTCGTTCGGCATCCGGGAACGCCGCCACGGTGGCGGGCAATGGCCCGCTGAAGACGGTCGTCACCTCGACGTCTCGTTCACGGAGCAGCGCCTCGATCCCGGTGAGAATCGCCTCGTCACCGATGTTTCCGAAGCCCTGGAAGCCCACCGTGGCGACGCGCAGGGGCCGGTGGCGACGCCCCAACGGGCTCACGCGACGCGCGCCTCCCGGGCGAGGATGTCCACGATTCGGTCGGCGGCGTGTCCGTCGCCGTAGATGTCCCTGCCCGCTCGAGCCATGGCATCGAGCTCCGCCGGCTCGTCGAGAAGCCGGGTGACGGTCGTTCGAACCAGCTCCGCATCGGTTCCGACGATGCGGACGGCACCGGCGTCCACCCCCTCGGGCCGCTCCGTGGTAGTCCTCGTGACGAGAACCGGCGTGCCCAGCGTCGGTGCCTCCTCCTGCACCCCGCCGGAGTCCGAGACCGCCAGCCGAGCGCCGGCGAGCAGCGACAGGAAGGTGGGATACGGCAGGGCGTCGACGACCATCGCTCGCTGCTCGTCCCCGAGGATCGCCTGGACGGGGCCGCGTGCGATCGGGTTGGGATGCGTTGCGAACACCAGGCGCAGGTCCTCGTTCGCCGCAAGCACGCCGCGCAGGGCAGTCGCCACGGAGGCGATGCCGCCGTCCCATGATTCCCGCCGATGGGCGGTGGCAAGCAGGTAGGGCTTGTCGCCGATGAACGTCGCAAACGGCTCCCCAAGGTCCGATCGACCGGGATTGATGTAACCCAGCGCGTCGACCACCGTGTTGCCCACGACGTGGACGCCGGCGGCCACCCCCTCCCGACGCAGGTTGTCGGCGGATCGCTCGGTCGGTGCGAAGTGCCAGGTGGCGATCGCCGATGCCACCCGTCGGTTCATCTCCTCCGGAAACGGGTGTCCCATGTCGTGGGAGCGCAGGCCCGCCTCGACGTGCCCGACCGGGGCGCCGTGGTGGAAGGCGGCGAGGACCGAGCCGAGCACGCTGGTCGTGTCTCCCTGCACGACGACGGCGCGCGGTCGTCGCTCCCCCAGCAGCTCCCCGACGCGCCGCACCGCCCGCGCCAGAAGTTCATCAAGGGTCTGGCCAGGTCGCATGAGCCCGAGATCAGCGTCCGGCTGGATCGCGAACAGCTCGAGCACGTCGCGCACCATGGCGCCGTGCTGGCCCGTCGTCACGACGATGTGCGGAAGATCGGCGCGGCGCATGGCGATCACGACGGGCGCCAGCTTTATCGCCTCGGGGCGGGTGCCGAGCAGCACGGCAACGGGCGCGACGGGGGTCGGCATGGTTGGCGAGTATAGGGAGCACCACGACTCACGGACCGCGGGTCCCCCCGACCGGTGACGGGCCGTACGACCGCGGTCGGCAGTATTCTGTCGCCATGTCGACCATGGAGGGGCATCGACGGAGTGCACGGAACGTCATCCCGAGGCCGCTGCCTGCGCGGATGATCAGCCCTCGTGTCCTCGCTGTCATCGCCGGGTACCTGCTCCTGCTCGGAACGGTGGCCATCGTGCTGTTCTTCCCGAACGGCTGGCTTCCGGTCATCCTCGCTGGCGGCGCCACCCTGCTGCTGTCCTTCGATCGCAAGCTCGGCCCACTCCCGGCGGGGCTGTTCGTCATGCTGGTCCTGCCGGTCGGCCGCGGCAGCGAAGTCGGCTTGCCGCGGATCGTCGGCGACGTCCCGATTCGTGCGCACGACATCGTCCCGTTGGTGGCGGTGGCCCTGACGCTGCCAGCGATCGCGCGTCGCCTGCGGACCCCCTCGATGATCCCGTGGTCGTCCTTCGTCCCGGTGGCGGTGTTCTCGGGTGTCGGCCTGCTGGCGCTCGCCATCGGCTTCGCGGGCGACCAGACCATGCGCGACATCGTGCGTGACGCTCGGTGGTGGGCCTTCTACGGGATCGGCTTGGTTGCCCTTCTGGCCGGCACGCGGCGGCCGGCCATCATGCGGGCGGTGATCTGGGGGCTGACTATCTATGCCGCCGTCCTGCTCATCGCCCTGCTGATGCCGATGTTCAACGGTGGGCTCAAGTACGGGGCCTACGCGTACGACCCGCGCCTCCGCCTGCATTACGGACAGGCGGTCTTTCTGCTCGTGGCCGTGGCCATGGTCGTGGACCGGTTCGTTCGTCGCCCGAGCATTTCGCTCGGTGCGACCATTGCGCTCCTCGCTGCGGGAGTCGGCGTCACGCTCACCCGTACGCTCCTTGCCGGCGTGCTGGGGGTTGGTGTGATGGCTGCGGTGTGGGTCGCGCTCCAGGTAGCTCGGGGCGGAGCGCAAACCGAAATCCGGACGCTTGCCCTGCGGGCCGCGCTGGCGGTGCTTGCCATCGGCGTCGGGCTGGGGGCAGGCTTTGGCGCCTACCAGGCCGGGATCGGGATCTGGACGCCCGCCTGGGCGTACTCGAGCGATGGCGCCTCCGGTCCGTCCGGTGCTCCATCGGACACCCGTCCGGTGCGCCCGTCGATCGGGCGGGTGTTCGAAGACACCGAGAACGCCGGTTTCGGGGCACAGGCGGGAGGACGGTTCACCTCGTACGGGCTGGCGTTCGCCCAGGCCGCGGAGTCGCCCATCTTCGGCCATGGCATCGGTCAGCCCGCCCGCATCCCCTGGGCCTGGGGTGGATTTCGCGCCTACACCGCGGGGAGCCAGCCCGGCGTCGACAATGCCTATCTCACCGTCGGGCTCAAGGCGGGCGCGTTGGGCATCGCGGCCTTCGCGGTCATGGTGCTGTGGCCATTGCGGCAGCTCATGGCATCAGGGCCGCGGCGGATGCGAGGCTGGTTCGTGCCCGCGTGGCTTGCGATCCTGGGCCTGATGCTGCTGCAGTCCTTCGCAGTCAGCGGCTACGCACCCTTCGTTCTCGCCACGCTCCTCGTGCTACCTGGCCTGCGGTCCGGTCGGGCCCGCAGCACCGTCCCTCGCTGAGACTGCGATCGGTTCTCGAGCCCACCCGAAGCCTCGCAGGGGTGGAGCCAAGAGTGAGGCGATCCCGATCACCATCCACACCACGACGCCGGGGAAGTTCCCTTCGAAGATCATCTCGGTCATGTTGTTGACCGTGACGACCGAGATCGCGGCGGCTGTCCCCGCGAGCAGCGTCCGCCGGCGCGGATCTCCTTCGGCGAGGGCGGCACGCACGAATCGGAGCCACAGCAGGAAGATGGCGGCCACGAAGACCAGACCGCCGATCACTCCCACCTCGCCGAAGAGATGCAGCCAGAAGTTGTGGATGGTCCGGAAGCCGTAGAGGCCGGCGCCGTACTCCTCGTACACCGGAGACGGGACGATGGCCGAGGCAGCCCCGCCATATCGGCCCGGTCCCACGCCGAGCCAGGGGTTGTCGAGGACGATCGGTATCCCCTCGCGGATGAACCGCATTCGCAGGTCACGCCGCTCGTAGACCTCGTCCAGCCGGTCGATGGTGGAGTCGATGATGCTCGGCGTCCCGGTCTCCGGGAAGTAGATCGGCAGGTCCGCCTCGGCGACGAGCAGGTTGCGCGGCATGACGATCGTCACCACCCAGGCAACGCCGACGGCGATGATCAGCGTCCGCAGCGCTCGCCAATCGAGCACAAGCAGGCTCACGACCAGGCCGACCACGACGGCCAACCACGCTCCTCGGGAGAACGTCAGCAGCAACGCTACGCAAAAGACGACCAGGGTGCCGAACGCCATCCAGCGACCCCGGTCGGTGACCAAGTGGCGCGATGCGAAGAGAGGAAACGGCAGAGTGAATCCGACCACGGCCGCGACCATGTTCGGGTTGCCGAGAAAGGAGGTGATCCTGCCTCCCTCGCCGAAGCGCCCCGCGAACGAGGCGAGCCCGAGCAGGTTGGGGTGCAGGACCACCTGCAGGATGCCGGTCACCGCCGCGAATAGCGCCACGGCCACGACCGCCGTGATGGCAGCTGTCGCCTGTCGCTGCGTGGTCGGCACCATGCGCGCGATGAAATACACGGCGACTGCGTCGACCGTCATGACGATTCCGAGCAGCGCCACCCGCGGCGGGGTGGCATTCACCAGCGCCGATACGATCGCGATCACCACGAAGAGCGACATGAACCAGAGGAGCGGGTCGCGAAGAGCGCTCCAGAAGGTGCCACGCCGGACCGCCGCTACCGTGACGACGGTGCCTGTGACCGCCAGCATCGGCTCGCTGGCTCCGATCGGGCCGATCTCGATGCTCGCCGGCAGCACGGTGCGAAGGAGCACTGTGTCGAACAGCACGAAGAGGGCGGAGACCACCAGGGTCGGAAGAGGCCAGCGATGGGCCGAGTACGCGAGGAGTGCCAGGGCGGCGGCGGCGACGATGGCGAACACCGGCCACGCGACCCATGCACCCGCCACGGTGGCCGCGAAGAGTGCGATGGCGCCGAGCGCGACATGAGAGGGGTGCGGGTCGAAGCGATGGACCGAGCTCGTCATGGCGGTGCGGGACTCTGCTCTTTCACGGTCCGTCCGCCAGGGACATAGGCTCGAATTCCCTGATCGACTCGGGCTTCGCGGTATGCCGAACCGGACCACGGCCATTGTAGAGAACCCGGTGGATCACGGCCGCTCCAGGAGGCCGAGGACAGTCCGCGCGCGCACCCGCCAGGACGAGCGGACGGCGGCATCGTTCGCGTTCGCCGACCAGCGATCCAGCAGGCCGGCGTCGGCTTCCACGACTCGCGTGATCCCGCGGGCCAGCGCCGGCACCTCATCCGCCACGACGATTCCTGCATCGGCCTCCCGGACGATGCGTGCCTGCTCTGTGCAGTCGGTCACGATGAGCGGGCGCCCGTAGCTGAGGTACTCCATCACCTTGATCGGCACCGCCAAATCGTTGTAGGGGCTCCGCAGGCGCGGCTGGACGGTGGCGATCACATCCGGAAGCAGCTCTCGGATCCCGGCCCCGGAGGTGTGCTCGACGCGGATCCACGGAGCCAGGGGTTCTGGAGGCTCCTCACCCGGACGTGAGACGCAGACCAGCTCGACCTGGTGGCCCGCGGCACGGACGCGCTCGATCGCACCGAGCAGGAGGTCCAGGCCGTGGACCGGATAGCGCATCGCCCCCACGAAGAGAAGGGCCCTCGCCCCGGGCCGCCGTTCCGTGCCGGCGGGCGCGGGACTTCCCGGCGGAACCAGGACGGGATCCGGGTCGCGGTCGCCGACCGCCCGGGCGAGGCCGATCGACGGGTACGCCGCTCGGGTCGAGACCCGTCGAAGTGCGCCGATGGCTGGCCGGAAGAGTGCGCGCGCCACGCGCCGTTTCAGGGAGGTGAGCGGGTAATACTCCTCGAACAGGTGCTGCGCATCGCGGATGTACGTCACCACCGGGATCCCCAACGCTCGCGCGAGCGCGAGGAACGCAATGTCCGTTTCAGAGGGCAGTGTCGAGCTGTTCTCGACGTAGATGCCTTTCAAGCCGCGAAGCCGCCCCCCTACGGCATAACGCGCCAGCGCTGCCCGACGCGGGCCTCGCTCCGCGGCGATGACATCCAGGTCGGCCAGCGTGGCCAACTGGTCGCGCAGATTGGTGATCCGGGCGACGGGTCCCCACACCCCTCGGTCGAGTGGGTACATCGAGATCAGCAGAATGCGCCGGTTGCGCCGAGACATTGGCCGAGCATACTTCGATGGACGGTCGCCACCGACCGGCGCCCCCGCGGCCAGCCCGGTACCGACGGCTAGAATCCGGCCGGTGAGCCTTCGACGCCTGCTTCGGGAGTCGACCCTGTACAGCATCGGCAATATCGCTCCGAAGCTCGGAGCGTTCCTGCTGCTGCCCGTCTACGTGCGGTTCCTCTCGCAGGCTGACTACGGGGCACTTGCCCTCCTGACCTCGGTGGCTGGCGTCCTGGGCATCGTCTATCACCTGGGAACGGACGCGGCGCTGATGCGCCTCCACTTCGATCGGTCAGGGCGCGACCAGGCACGCCTGTACAGCACCGTGACGATCTTCTCCATGGCCATGGCCGGCGGTCTGACGCTGCTGCTCACGGTCGCCGTTGGCCCGTTCTTCCAGGAGCTGTTCGCCGGGACCCCATTCATCCCCCTGGGACTCCTCGCGCTCCTGCTGGCGGCCGTCGGGTCGATCACCTACGTTCCCTCGACGCTCTATCGCGCCACAGGCCAGGCGGCCCGATTCCTCCGCCTGAACGTGGGGTCGTTCGTCATCAGCAGCACCATCTCGGTTGTCCTGGTGACGGTGTTCGGCTTCGGCGCCGCAGGGGTCCTCACCGGCCAACTGATCGCCACCACGGGGGTGATGATCGTCGCCCTGGTGGTCGTCAGCAGGATGGGTGCGTGGACGTTCGACGGGCGCACCCTCCGCGGCGCCCTGGCATTGGGCCTCCCCATGCTTCCCCATGCGCTGTCGGCATGGGCGCTTCGACTCGCGGATCGCTGGCTGATCGCAGTCTTCATCGGGGTCTCCGCGCTGGAGGCGCGTGCCCAGGTCGGCGTGTATGCCGTTGGTTACCAGCTCGGCTACGTCGTTGGCATCGCCATCACCTCGTTCAATGCGGCGTGGTCGCCGTACTTCTTCCGCATCGGCTATCGACCCTCCGCACCCGAGCTGTACAAACAGATGACGTCGGTCGTCATCGGTGGCTTCCTGGTGATCGCGGTCGGCGTCTCATCGCTCGCTCCCGAGATCGTCGCCGTCGTCGCTCGTCCCGGCTACGAGCCGGCCGCTGACGTGATGCCGTTGATCGCGTTCGCCTCCATCTTCCAGGGGCTGTACGTGATGTTCGTCACGGTCGTCTTCCTCACGAAGCGGACGGGTCCCCTGGCGTTCATCACCTTCTCCGCGGCTACCTTGAATGTCGGGGCCAACGCGCTGCTGATCCCCCGGTTCGGGATCATGGGGGCAGCCTGGGCGACTCTTCTCGCATATGCCGGGTTCGCCGCCGGCACGTATCTGCTGGCGCGGCGGCAATATCCGATGCGGATAGATTGGGCGCGGTTGGTCGTCCTGGGGCTGACCGCCGCAGCATCCGTGCTGCTCGCCAGGACGCTCGCGCCGAACGCGTCGGTCACAAACGCGGCAGCCCACGCCGGCGTCTGGATCGCCTACGCGTGCGTCGCGACAGCCGTCTGTGCAGCTCCGGTGCGCCGGCTGCGGATCCTCTCGCGGGACGTGGGAGCGGAGGTTCCGGCCGCGCCATGAGGGGCGACGAGCAGTCCGCTCGCGAGCGGGCCAGGAATCTGATCGACGCACTGCCGGATCGCATCCTGGCTGCGCTGAGGTGGCGGGACATCGACCTGACCGCGGCCGCCGAGCACCTCCTGTATACGGCCATCCTTCGCCCCGGCGCCTCGCCGAAGCGTCAAATGACGGCAGTCCATTCCGCTGCGCGAGCCGCGAATGCCGGCGTGGCCGCACTCCGCCACGGCCCGCGCACCAAGCCCAGCGATCGGGTCGATGTCATTGCCCTGGTAACCCAGCCGATCCACGCCGAGCTGTTCGCCCAGATCGAACGTGAGCTCGCGAAACGCGGAGCCCACTCGCTCGTCGTGGATGCTGAGACTCGGAAGGGCAGATCCGTCCGCGGGGCACAGGCCCGAATGGCCGGCGCACTCCAGCCATCGGCCATCCCATCACTCATGGCGCATGCGATCGATACGGCGTGGAGACTGTCGAGTGCGCCAGATGCCTGGTCGACTCATGTGCCCGAGCGGGAGGTTGATCGGCTCTGGGCGCTGCTCGCTCGGGGCATTCCCATTCTGGCCCTGGACGCTGCCCGAGTCGACGGGTTGCTGTCACGGCACCGACCCGGCGTCGTCGCGTGCTTCAGTGAGTCTGGTCAGCTGGCCCGCATCGTTCCCGCGGTTGGGCGCACGCTCCACATCCCGGTGGTGGACCTGCCGCACGCTGAGGCGGCCGACCCATGGGGCAGCGCTGGTCTGGCGTACGACGCGGTCGCCGTCTATGGGCCACGCGCGGCGGAGATCATGCGCCTGGCGGGCGTGGCAACCGAGCGAATCCGCCAGATCGGGCCTCTCCGGCACGACGCGCTGGTGGCCAAGGAAGACGCCGAGCCCCCGGACGATCCCCGCCGTGTGCTGTTCGCGGCACAGCCGACGGATGAGGACCACCCCGCTCTACGGAGCGCAATTCAGCGCACAGCGATGGAGGCTGCGGTTGCGGTCACCGCGCAACTCGAGCCGGCGGAGCTGATCGTCCTTCCCCATCCGACACAGCACCCGCGCGCCGTGGAGGAACTCCTCGGGTCGATCCAGCGCCCTCCGGGCATGGCCGCCCGTGTCGAGCGAGACGGCTCCCTGCACACATGGCTCGCACAGGCGTGGCTCCTGGTCACCGCGTCATCCCAGAGCGTCTTCGATGCGGTTCTCGCGGGGGTGCCGGCCATGACGGTCACTCCGACCGGCATCATTGACCCGGTGACCTTCGCGCACGATGGGATCGCGCTCGGCGTCGGGAGCGCCGAAGCCGCCGCGGAAGCAGCGAATCAGCTGCGCGGGCGAACTGCCCGGGACGACCTCCTCGCCGGACAGCGCGCGGCCCTTGGCGGCCGCATCGGGCTCCTCGACGGTCGTGCTGCCGAACGTGCCGCGATGTGGCTTCTGGAAGTCAGCGGTGCGGAGTGGCCCCGCGGCACTACAATCGGCCGCCAATGAGCATTCTCGACGGTCGGTCTCTGCTCGTCACCGGAGGAACCGGCTCGTTCGGCAAGCGGTTCCTCCGCACCGTTCTCGACGAGACGGACGTCCGACGGGTCATCGTCTTCAGTCGCGACGAGCTGAAGCAGTACGAGATGCAGCAGCTGTACCCCGGAGAAGGAAGGCTGCGGTTCTTCCTCGGGGACGTACGGGACCGCGATCGCCTGTATCGCGCCTTCCACGGCGTCGACTTCGTGGTGCATGCCGCAGCCCTCAAACAGGTACCCGCCGCCGAGTACAACCCGTTCGAAGCGGTCAAGACCAACGTTCACGGTGCTCAGAACGTGATCGATGCCGCAATCGACTGCGGTGTGGAGCGGGTCGTGGCTCTCTCGACCGACAAGGCGTGCAGCCCGATCAATCTGTACGGCGCCACGAAGCTGGTCAGCGACAAGCTGTTCGTGAACGGCAATGCCTACTCGGCCGGCCGGGGAACCCGCTTTTCCGTCGTTCGGTATGGAAACGTCGTCGGAAGCCGCGGGAGCGTCGTGCCCTTCTTCCGGCAGCTGGCTCCTTCCGGGGTTCTCCCGATCACGGACGAGCGGATGACTCGGTTCTGGATCACCCTGCAGCAGGGCGTTCAGTTCGTGCTGAGCTCGCTCGAGAGGATGCACGGCGGGGAGCTGTTCGTGCCGAAGATTCCGAGCATGCGCGTCGTCGACCTCGCGGCGGCCATGGCACCCGGGGCGAGACTGGAGATGGTGGGGATCCGCCCGGGGGAGAAGCTGCACGAGGAGATGATCAGCGCCAGCGACGCGCGCTCTACCGTCGACGCCGGGGAGTACTACGTCATACAGCCGGAGCTGGACTTCTGGCCGGAGGGACGAACAGTTGGCTCACCCATTCCCGAAGGCTTCTCCTATGCAAGCGACACGAATGACCGCTGGCTCAGCGTGGACGAGCTGAGACACATGATCGCGGATGCCTGACCCGATTCCCTATGGCCGCCAGTGGATCGACGAGGACGACATTGCTGCCGTCACCGAGGTGCTGCGAAACGACTTCCTGACGACCGGGCCGGCGGTCCCGGCATTCGAAGCCGCGCTGACCGAGTTCACCGGTGCCCATCACGCCGTCGCGGTCAACTCCGGTACGGCCGCCCTGCACGCCATGTATTTCGCGGCCGGCATCGGACCCGGTGACGAGGTGATCACGTCACCGCTCACCTTCGCGGCCACCGCCAACGCCGCGCTCTACCTCGGCGCGACAGTTCGCTTCGCTGATGTTGAGCCGGCTACGGGCAACATCGACCCGGCCGCCGCCGCCGCGCAGGTGACCGATCGAACTCGAGCCGTCGTGGCCATCGACTTCGCGGGCCAGCCGGCGGACTACGACGCGCTGCGTTCGGCCATCGGCTCACGTGACATCGCTGTTCTCGCCGATGCGGCCCATTCCCTCGGCGCAACCGACGGCGGCCGACCCGTCGGGACCCTGGCCGATGCGAGCGCGCTCAGTTTCCACCCGGTCAAGCCGATCACGACGGCCGAGGGCGGTGCGGTGCTCACGGATGATTCGCAGCTTGCCGGACGCGCCGCTCGCTTTCGCACACATGGGATCACCCGTGACCCGGGAGAGATGCTGAATCCAGACGTCGGCGGCTGGTCCAACGAGCAGCATGACCTCGGCTTCAACTACCGCCTCACCGACGTGCAGGCCGCGCTGGGCCGCAGCCAACTGCGGCGCCTCGACGCGTTCATCGCCCGGCGGCGAGAGATTGCAGCGCGCTACGACGCGGCCTTTGCCGAGGTCGAGGGGATTCAATCTCCCAGCGTTCGGGCGGGCGTGGAGCCCGGTTGGCACCTGTACGTCGTGCTCGTCCGGGAGGCTCACCGGCGTCGTGCCTTCTTCGACCGCCTCCGGGCAGAGGGCCTCGGAGTTCAGGTCCACTACGTTCCGGTCTATCTGCATCCGTACTACCGAAGCCTCGGCTTCAACCCCGGCCTATGCCCCGCTTCCGAGGACTACTACTCCCGTGCGGTAAGTCTGCCCGTGTTTCCACGGCTCTCGGATGACGAGGTGGACTCCGTGATCGAACGGGTCAGTCGGGCAGCGTCGGACGTCCTCTGACAGTGGGGACCTGCATCATCATCCAGGCGCGCATGGGCTCGACGCGACTTCCGGGAAAGGTCGCGATGGACGTGGCGGGGCTTCCCATGATCGGCCGCGTCCTGGAGCGGGCGGCTCGTGTCCAGGGCGTCGATGACATCGTCGTGGCGATCCCCGACCTGGTGGAGGACGACGGTCTGTCGGACCTCGTCCACAGCCTGGGACACCGTGTCGTGCGGGGTCCGTCGGCCGACGTCCTGGAGCGGTACCTGATCGCGGCAGAGGCCACCGGCGCGGACGTGATCGTGCGGCTCACCGCCGACTGCCCGCTGCTCTCCCCCTCCGTGTCCGCGCAGGTGATCGAGCGTTTCCGGACCGCTCGTGTCGACTACTGCTCGAATACCCTCCAGCGCAGCTGGCCGCGCGGGCTCGACACGGAGGTCGTCGACATCCGAGCACTCCGGATCGCCGGCCAGGAGGCGGTCAGTGCGTCCGATCGTGAGCACGTGACGCCGTTCGTGTGGCGGCAGCCCGAGCGTTTTCGCCTGGCACCGGTATCGACGCTGCCCGACCGCTCCGACCTGCGGTGGACCGTGGACACCGCAGACGACCTGGAGATGGTGAGACGCGTTTTCGCCGGCATCGGTGGCGACGACTTCGACCTGCCGGAGATCCTGTGCCTGCTCGAGCGCGACCCGTCTCTCGCTCTGGTGAATCGAGACGTTCGCCAGAAGCCGCTCGCCTGATGCGAGTCGTCATCCATGCAGATTCCTCCGCGGAAGTCGGCGCCGGCCACGCGGTCCGGTCCCTGGCGTTGGGCCGAGCACTCGTCGCCCGCGGGACCACCGTCGAGCTGGCGAGCGCATGCCTGATGGACCCCCACCGAGCGCTTGCTCAGGATCACGCGATCAAGGTGGTCGATCGCGATGCGGCGGAACGCAGGCCCGACTGGATCGTCGTGGACGGATACCACCTGGGCCCCGCCCAGCGGGCCGTGCTGGCTGACCCCGATGTTCCGCGCCTGGTGTTCGATGACCTCGGCATGGATGCCTCGGACGCGGCGATGGTAGTGAACGGCAACCTCTACGCATCCCCCGGCCGCTGGGGCCCCATGTACTCGGCCGAAGGCCTGCTCGGCCCGGCGTACGCGCCACTTCACACGGAGATCACCGGCGGGAGACCGGACCGGGAACAGCCCGCCATCGCCGACCGAGCCGTCGTCACCATGGGCGGGTCCGACCCCAGCGACGCCACGCGTGTGGTGATCGACGCCTTGGCCGGGATCCGCCCAGCAATCCAGGCTCGGGTCGTCATCGGCGCCGCGCATCCGGCGGCCGCCGAACGTGAGCGGCAGGCTCGTGATGCGAACTTCGAGGTGGTGCGAGCGCCGAAAACGCTCGTTCGCGAGCTCGCGTGGTGTGACGTGGCAATCAGTGCCTGCGGCTCAACCGTCCTCGAAGCGGCCAGGCTCGGCCGGCCGATCGTGGGGGTGGTGATCGCGGACAACCAACGTCTCGTCGCTGGCGGGGTCGCGACTGAAGGGCTCGGGGTCATCGCCGGCGAACATCCCGGATTGGGCCCTCATGCGGTCGCGAGCGCATTCGTCACCCTGCAGGGTGACCTCAGCCGGCGGGCCGCCATGTCGGCCCTCGGGCCGCGGTTGGTGGACGGGAATGGAGCTCGGCGGATTGCCCAGGCAATGACCGTCGGCGCGCTACGCCTTCGCGCGGCAGAGCCGGCCGATGGCGGTCGTCTCCTCGCGTGGCGCAACGACCCGATCAGCCTCCACGCCTCGTTCAATACGCGCCCGGTGGAGCCTGCCGAACACCGTTTGTGGCTCGCGGACCGGCTGGCGAGCCACGGCCACCGGATCTGGATCGGCGAGCTCCGCAGCGGACCGGTCGGGGTCGTGCGGTTCGAGCTGGAGGGGGCCCGAGCGACGATATCGGTCACGGTCGCTCCCGAGCAGCGCAACGCCGGCATCGGCACCCGGCTGATCGCTGCCGGGATGGCGCGGCTGGCCGCTGAAGGCCGGCACCTCGATGTCCTTGCGTGGATACGCGCTGAGAATGCAGCGTCGATCGCTGCGTTTCTGGCCGCGGGCTTCCGCCTCGCCGAGTCGCCTTCGCCGGATCGGGTGCTGCTGCGCCAGCCCGTGCTGCCGGTGGGATAATCGCCTGATGCAGATCGCCGGACGCCGGATCGGGCACGGGGCGCCGACGTACGTGATCGCCGAGCTGTCGGCGAATCACCGGCACGAGTACCAGGCCGCGGTCGACCTTGTCGAAGCCGCGGCCGACTCGGGAGTCGATGCGGTCAAGCTCCAGACGTATACACCGGACACGATCACACTCAATACGGACCGCCCGGAGTTTCGGGTCGGGTCGGGCACGGTCTGGGACGGACGCACGCTGCACGACCTGTACGCCGAGGCATACACGCCGTGGGAGTGGCACGAGCCGCTTCAGCAGGTGGCGATGGCGCGCG
This sequence comes from Candidatus Limnocylindria bacterium, assembly GCA_030146365.1. Taxonomy (GTDB): domain Bacteria; phylum Chloroflexota; class Limnocylindria; order QHBO01; family QHBO01; genus JACDBZ01. The sequence continues at coordinate 27,382 of JASLBU010000234.1, forward strand.
GACTTCACTTTTTCTCGTCCCCGTTCGACTCGAGCGCAGTCGACCTGCTCGAGGGGCTCGGCGTACCCGCATACAAGATCGCCTCCTTCGAACTCGTCGACCTCGGTCTCATCCGGCGCGTCGCGGAGACGGGCAAGCCGATGATCATGTCGACCGGCATGGCGACCCTCCAGGAGATCACCGAGGCCGTGGACGCGGCGCGAACGGCCGGGGCGCACGAGATCGCACTGTTGAAGTGCACCAGCGCCTACCCGGCACCACCGGAAGAGGCCAACCTTCGTACGATCCCCGACCTCCTCAGCCGCTTCGGCCTGCCGGTCGGTCTGTCGGATCACACCCTGGGCACGGCGGTGGCGAGTGCAGCCGTCGCCGTCGGGGCCTCGATCGTCGAGAAGCACCTCACACTCTCACGCGCCGATGGCGGGCCGGACGGCGGGTTCTCACTCGAGCCCGTCGAACTCCGCGCCATGGTCGACCAGATTCGGCTCACCGAGAAAGCGCTGGGGACCATCAGCTACACGCCATCCGCAACCGAGGCGGCGAGCCGCATCCTGCGACGCTCGCTCTTCGCGGCGGCTCCGATCCGGGCCGGTGAGCCCTTCACGGAGCTCAACGTGCGTAGCGTTCGGCCCGGCCATGGTTTGCATACCCGGTACCTCCCCGATCTCATCGGCAAGCGAGCCGCTCGCGACATCGAACCGGGGACACCAATGGACTGGGACCTCGTTCTCGGGAACCGTCCCGGCGGCTAGAACGCCTCCAGGTAGCGTTCCACCTCCCATGCACTGACCTGGTTGCGGTACTCGTCCCACTCCTCGGTCTTCGCCTCGACGAACCGCTCGAAGACGTGATCTCCTAGAGCGTCTCGGATGACCTCGTCGCGGCTCAACTCGTCGAGCGCCTCACGCAGGGTCCCGGGGAGCTGCCTGATGTTGCGCGACTCCAGCTTGGCGGCGTCGAAGTGGTAGAGGTTCTCCTCGACCGGATCCGGCGGAGTCAGCTTGCGCTCCATGCCATCCAGCCCGGCCGCGAGCATTGCCGCGAAGGCGAGATACGGGTTGGACGACGGGTCCGGGCAGCGCAGCTCGATACGCACCGAGTTGAACTGGCCCTTGCTGCTCTGCGGGATGCGGATGAGTGCTGAGCGGTTGATCCGCGCCCAACCGACGTAGACCGGAGCCTCGTAGCCCGGCACGAGCCGCTTGTACGAGTTCACCAACGGCGCCAGGATCGCGATCATGCCCCGCGCGTGCTCGAGCGTTCCCGCGATGTACTGTCGCGCCGTCTCGGACAGCCCGTATGGGTCCTTCGGATCGCTGAACGCGTTCTTCCCCTTCTTGATATCCCAGAGCGACTGGTGGGTGTGCATTCCCGAGCCATTGATCCCGAAGAGCGGCTTCGGCATGAAGGTGGCGTACAGGCCCTTCGAGGCGGCGACGGCCTTGAGGGTCGTCTTGAAGGTGACCGCGTTGTCGGCGGTGCGCAGCGCATCGGCGTACTCGAAGTCGATCTCGTGCTGTCCCGTCGCCACCTCGTGGTGCGCCGTCTCCACCTTGATCCCGAACTGCTCCAGCGAGTTCATCATCTCTTTGCGCACTTCCGTGCCGAGGTCCTCGGAGAGGTCGAAGTAGCCGGCCGCGTCGTGCGGAAGCGGCTCCACCGTCCCGTTGGATCGGCGCAGGAGAAAGAACTCGAGCTCGGGCCCGGTGTTGAAGACAAAGCCGAGGTTCTTTGCACGGTCGATCTGGCGCCGCAGGACCCAGCGCGGGTCGCCCGGGAAGGGGTCGCCGTCAGGCGTAAACACGTCGCAGATGACGCGCGCGCTCCCGGTCGCCAGCTTCTCCTTTCCGTCGGGACCGATACCCGGCTCCCACGGGATCTCGGAGAACGTGTCCAGGTCCGGGACGAGGAACATATCCGACTCGGCGATGCGGGCGAATCCCTCGATACTCGAGCCATCGAACCACTTCCCGTGCTCGACCGCTTCTTCCAGCTGGTGCATCGGCACCTGCACGCTCTTCACCTGGCCGACGATGTCCGTGAACTGGAGGCTCACGAACCGAAGATTGCGATCGTCCGCCAGCTCGAGAGCAGCGGCCAGCTTACGGCTTGCCATGGTCGTCCTCCGGGGAATGTACGATGGGTCGCCCATGACCATATCCGACCGTGAGCCCGCGGAGGCTGCGTGACCCTCCGCACGGACGGCCAACCTGATGTGCAAAGTGCACAGACAACGACGCCCCCCCGGATCGTCCTGCTCACGCGCGGCACGAGCCACGCGGCCCGCATTCTCGAGGGCCTGTCGGAACACGGCATCCGCGCGGATGCCATCCTTCTCGAACGACCGGTCGGGCGCCAGCTCATGCGGCGCGTCCGTGACGTCGTCCGGCGCCGCGGCCTCAGGGCCATGATCCGGGCGTTGGTGAGCCGCGCCGCGGCGAGGGTGCACCCCGGTCGACAACCATGGCTCACGGCCGACTTCTATGCCCTGCGCACGAGCCGTCTCGTGAGGGTGCCGTCGCTGGCTGGCCCCGCTGCAGTGGCGGCGCTCGAGGAGCTCCAGCCGGATCTGCTCGTCCTCGCGGGAGCACCGGTTCTACCTGCCGCCGTACTCGACACGGCGGCACGCGGGACGTTGAATGCACATCCCGGGCTGCTGCCGAGGTATCGGGGAGTCGACGTGGTGCCGCACGCGGTGCTGAACGGCGACCCGGTCGGTGCGACCGTCCACTTCGTGGACCCCGGAATCGACACCGGTGCCATCGTGGGGCGAGTCGAGGTCCAGGCCGCTCCAGGGGATACGCTGGCCACGCTCCAGGAGCGCGTGGAGGCGGCGGGGGCAGCGCTCCTCGCGGACGCCGTCGCCCGTTTCGTGCGCGATGGCCATCTCCCGACTGAGGACCAGGCGGAGCGTCACCGGCTCTGCAAACGCCTGAGCACTGCCCAGAGGCGGGACGCCGAGGCGCGACTCCGGGCGACGGCGTGAACGAGCTTCGCTGGTTCCTGGAGTCCGATACGCCGGCCCGTCGGTACGCCGTCGAGCTTCTCAGCGATGCGACCGGCCTGCGGGCGAGGATCGTCGACCGACCACCCACCGATGGGACGCCCTACATTCACCACGGACGGGGCGAGGCGCTCGGTCCGCGCGCGCTGCTGATCCCGCACCACCCCGATGCTGCGCCGATACTGTCGCCGCAGGTCTCCGATGGAGATCCGCCATGGCGGCTGAACGGCGACATCGTCGACGGAACCCTCGCCTTCGTCACCGATGCCGTCCACGATGGCGTCGGGGTTGCTGCGCTTGACGCTCACGGCCGCTTGCGTGCGGAAGCCAGCCACCTCGCCGCCCGCGGGGCCGTCACCGATCCGGTGGTGAACCGCTACGTCGCGATTCTCGAGCGAGCGCTGCCCAGGCTGGGAACGTACGAACCGCGACCTCGGTGGCCGAACGGAGCGCGTGCGGCGATCGGGATCTCGCACGACGTCGATCGGCCCGAGAAGTACGCCATCCTGCGTGCGCTCCGCGAGGGGCGCCTTCCCCCGGCACCACGGCTGCCCTGGTTCGCCGCGCGCGCGGCGCGCGACTTCGCGCATCGCGTTCGCGACTCCCACCCGGATGACTTCTGGCTCTTCAACGAGGTGGTGGCTGCCGAGGCCGCGCATGGCTTCCGCTCGACCTTCCTGTTTTCGGTCGTTCCGGCCTACGCGGCCTACGGTTCGACGAACGACGTCCTGTACGACGCGGCATGGCCGCACCTGACGCATGAGATGCGACGGCTACGCGGCCAGGGCATCGAGCTGGGCCTGCACGCAAGCTATAACGCCTGGCGGCGTCCTTCACGCTTTGCCGCGGAAAGGAGCCGGCTCGAGGAGCTGAGCGGGGGACCGATCCGCGGGCTGCGACATCATTTCTGGCAGGTCGGTGGCGACGTCCCGGGTACCCTGAGAGCCCATGAGTCCGCCGGGTTCGAATATGACTCGTCACTCGCATTCAATGACGCAGTCGGCCTGCGCCGCGCCATCGCACTTCCCTACCGGCCTTGGGACGCGATGGAACAACGGGCGCTGCGCACCTGGCAGCTCCCGGTGATCGCCCTCGACAGCGCGGCATGTACCCGGGCGGACTCGCCGACCGATGCGATCGATGCGGTGTGGGCCGGCATCCAACGCGTGATCGATGTCGGGGGCCTGGCGGTCCTCGATTGGCACGTCCGCTGTTCCTATCCCGGCAACGAACGCTACCGCCTGTGGGGAGAGACGTATCTCGGGATCCTCGAGCGGCTGGGGGCGGCGTCCGGGGTGTGGGTCGCCGGACTTGGCCAGATCACCGATTGGGCGGCCACGAGGTCGCGTGCGATCGTAGAAGCTGGTGCCTAGCGTTCCTCGTGTGAGGAATCCGCCTGCCGCATGAGGCGGAGCGCATCCTCGGACCGGCGAGGATCGATTCCAGTCTCCGCAGCGGCACGACGTAACCGGTAGAGCACGGTGTTGCGGTGGACGCCGAGGGCCCGCGCCGCGGGTGCGATGCGACCGTTGGCGCGAGCCACCGCAAGCAGTGTGTCCCGCATCGGATCGCCGGTCGACGGCGGGAGGCGCCGCCCGGCTCGGGGGCCGGCCGGGGTGAGCTGCTGAATACTCGGACGGCGCAGCAGCGCACGCAGCGTGATTGCCAGCGCGTCGAGCGCCACCTCGTCGATGGCCGCGAAGGGGAGGTCGTCGAACAACCACGCGGCTGCGCCGGAGGACACCGGCCGTTCGAGCAGAAAGAGCCCATCGCGGAATCGATCGGTGGCATTCGGCCGCGATCGCGCCAGCAGGCGTGCATGCGTCGCCGCGAAGCGGGTGGCGAGAGCCGTCCCCGCTGGCCGGGGGTGCAGGGCCACCAACGACCCACCGCTCGTGACGGCGACCCCTCGTCGCAGCCGGGCTGCCACGAGTCCCGCAGCCGCGCCCGGCTGCGGATCGGCCAGGGCGGCCTCAGCCGTCGCGAGCCGCAGCTCGGCCACGACCGTGGCGAGGTGCGATCGCTCGTCCTCCAGGTATCCGGCCACTCGTTGTGTAAGCCGCGTCACGGTCCCATGGCCTGCCAGTACGGGGAGCGCATCGGCCGCGGGTTCGAACCGGGTCACGTCCTCGCAGAGGATCCACACCCCGGCAGGATCCAGATGCGCCTCCCGCAACGTCGTGACGAGCTCGTCGAGGTGGCGTTGGAGCACTCCGGCATCCGCCAACAGGACCTGCCCGGGAATGAGGGCGGGAAGGTGGGGCGGAGCGGCACGCGTGCGGGCCAGGCCACGCACGGGGCGTGCGAGCTGCTCGACCGCACCGGAGATGAGCCGGGCCTCCGGGTCGATGGCCCGCCAGATGTCGATGACGCTCGTCACGCGCGCGCTCCGAGCCGCTCGGCGATCCGCTCCAGCTCGGCCGCCGGCCGATCGAAGCGCTCGCCACGGAGCACGATGCGGGCGGCATTCGCGTGCGGCCGCACCGTGAGTCGCCGGCGCGGCAGCCAGAACGTGATCGCCAGCGACACGCACAGGAGTGCTGCACCGGCGAAGAGCACTCCAAGCCCAGGGTCGCTGCGAGAGAGGAAGGTGACCCACGCGTCGAAGCCCGAGAAGCTGACCACCAGGGCGCCGAGCCGTACCTCGTCGCCGGGTTGCAACCGAGCCACCTCCACCAGCCCATCGGCTCCCACGACACTGATACCGAGCTCGTTTGCGGTAGCGTCCGCCAGGGCCAAGCCGAGCGTGAGTCCCGCAGTGGGCAGCTGGACCGAACCAGCGAGTGCGCCCCCGGTTTCCGCTTGCAGCGGGATCGCAGCGTCGAGCAGCGTGCCGCCGGCGAGGGTCGTGACCCGGACGCGAGCCGCGGGCCCGTACGACCACGGATGAACGAGATAGCCGTCGAATGCACCCGGCTCGTTCACTCGCAGGAGACCGCCCCGCACTACGGCGCCGTCACGCAGGAACGTCACGGCCGTATCGAGGCGACGCGCGCGGCCGTCGGGGCCGAACTCCGCCTCGAGCGATTCCAGCCGCACAGCCGAGGAGAACCCGGCCCGGGGCGTGTCCAGGAGCGCCTGGTCGCCGGGCAGCAGCGAGAACGTCGTCTCAGAACCGAAGGCCGCGCCGATCGCCGTCCCGATCACGATGAGCACGAAGGCGAGGTGGCTTGTCTGGCCGGCGAAGCGCGACCAACCGCGGCGGACGCCATGGATCGCCCAGCCGCCGCGCACGCGCTCGCGCCGCGTGCGGTAGCCGGCGCCCTGCAGGGCCCGCTCGACGGTATCGGGCTCCGGCGCCGGGTCGAGCGAAGACTCCACAGCGCCGGGGCCTGGGCGGGTCGGGCCAGGGTGCCGCCACTCGCGCCATGTCGCCGGCACGCGGACGGCAGCCGCGGCGACGGCACTCAGCGTAAGGACTCCGAGCAGCAGCGCGTACGGCCATTCGCCGAGCAGGGCCGGCCCGTCGGGCAGAAGGGCAGCCGCGGCGTTCGCCACGCCGGCGGCAGCCAGCAGACCGAGGCCGACCCGGCCGTCACCGATGGTCCGCAACAAGCGCTCGGCGCCCCGAGACAGCCGGTCGGTCGCCCGCAGCGACCTCGTGGTCACGCGGGTTGCGGCCATCAGGCCGGTGCGGCGGCCGCCAGCAGGTCGGCGACCAGGTCCTCCGCGTCCTCGAGGCCGATCGAGACGCGCAGGGTTCCTGGCCCCAAGCCGGCCTCGGCAAGGGCGGCGTCGCTGAGCTGGCGGTGGGAAGAGCTGGCCGGGTGGCTCACCAGCGTCTCGACGCTTCCGAGGCTCGTGGCATGCACTGCGACGCGCATGCGACCCAGAAACCGCTCGGCGGCAGGGCGTCCCCCCGCGAGATCGATCGCCAGCATTCCACCGGCCTTCCCATCACGCAGGATGCGCCGCGCCAAGTCGTGCTGAGGGTGCGACTTCAACCCGGGGTACCGAACGACGTCAACCCCCGGAGCGCCCTCGAGGGCGTGTGCCACCGCGAGCGCATTGCTCGAATGGCGCTCCATCCTGAGGGCGAGCGTCTTGAGGCCGCGGAGCGCGAGGAACGCCTCCCACGGGGAGGCGTTGCCACCGACGCTGGCGACGATCCTCCGCGCATCGCCCGCCCGTTTCGCGGAGCCCACCACGACCCCGCCGATGATGTCGGAGTGGCCGCCGATGTACTTCGTGGTGGAGTGCACGACGAGGTCGGCGCCGAGGGCCATCGGCGTGGCAAGGGCAGGCGATGCGAAGGTGTTGTCCACGGCGACCAGGACGCCCCGACCGTGCGCGAGTTCCGAAAGCGCCGATACATCGGCCACCGCGGTCGTCGGGTTGCTGATCGTTTCCAGCCACAGCAGGCGTGTGCGTTCACCTATGGCCGCCTCCACGGCCGGATAAGCCGTGGTGTCCACCGACCGAGCAGTGATGCCAGAGCGCTCGAGGACGGCGGAGACGATGCCGATGATGCCGCCGTAGACCGCTCTGGGCACGAGCACCTCGTCACCGACGCGGAGGACCGAGAGCAGGACGGCATGGACCGCCGCCATGCCGGAGGCGGTGGAGACGGCCGCCTCAGCGCCCTCGAGCTCGGCAACGGCTTCCTCGAGAGCAGCATGGGTCGGATTGGAGTAGCGCGAGTAGGAGTGACCGGGACGCGCGAACTCGAGCAGGTCCGCGAGCTCGGAGGCCCCGCCGACCTCGAACGCGCTCGTGGCGTAGATCGGGACGTTGAGCGGAGGCTGTGGAGCGGCGGGCACGCGGCTGGCAGCCCGGATCGCGCGCGTGGAGAAACCCGGCATCGCGCCTGAGTCTAGCAGTGGGCTCGCAGGCCTCCGGACGAGTCGGTAGCATGGTGCCTCCATGCATCGCCTCCGCGGCGGCCCTGCGCTGCTTGTGCCGGGCGGGCTCCTCCTCCTGGTCATCGCCCTGGGCGCTGCCGTCACGCTGCGGCCGGCCACGGCGGAACCAACCCCGATTGCGAGCCCGGTGCCATCTCCAAGCGCCACGCCAAGCCCGACACCCAGTCCCATGCCGACGGCGTCACCCACGCCATCCCCTACCCCGTCGCCCACGCCGGTCGCCGTGTGCCCGCTCGACGGCACGCCGCTCGCCGATCCCGACCTGGCTGATCAGGTCCCGATCATGGCCCAGATCGAGAACCACCCCATTGCCCGACCTCCCTCTGGCTTGAACCTGGCCGACCTGGTCATCGAGGCACCCGTCGAGGGCAACACGACGCGCTTCAGCGCCTTCTTCATGTGCGACGAGCAGGTGGACGCGGTCGTGGGCCCGATTCGTTCGATACGCTACTTCAACCTCGACCACTGGCAGCAGGCTCGCGCGCTCACGTTCGTCTTCGGCGGGGCCGGTCAGGTCCTCAGCCGCATGACCAACAACGGCATGCCCTTCGTGAACGGCATCACCGGTGATTGGCCGTTCTTCTTCCGTGCCGGCCCGTGGGGGGCTCCTCACAACGTGTTCTTCGACGTCGACGCTGCCCGCGCGGAAATGGAAGAGGGCGGGGCGCTCGCCACCCTGGCGGACCGCGCCGGTGAACCGCGCGGTCCGCTCATCTTCGGGACCGATCCGGAGATTCCGGGCGGCCGAACCGTGGATTCCATTCACCTTGAGACCGCGAGCTTCTGGAATTTCGGCTGGGAGTGGGGAGGCGGGGGTGGCTGGCTGCGCCTCGATGCCGGCGTACCGAACCATGACGCGGTCAGCGGCGATCGCATCTCCGCCCGCACCATCCTTGTCCAGGTGGTCCGCACTCAGGTGCTCGTCGGTGAGAACGACCCCGGTGGCTTCCCGCGCAGCCAGCTCTACCTCGTGGGCGAAGGCGACGGCCTGCTCTACATCAATGGCCAGGGCCACAACGTCCGCTGGTCTCGCCCCACCGAGCATGATGTGACGACCTGGACCTACGCGGAGAGCGGCGCTCCGGTCATCCTCCCCCCAGGGCGTACCTGGTGGGAGATCGTACCGATCGGCAGCGGCATCACCGAACGGTGAGCCCGCCGCGCTGGTGCTCGGACGGCGTCGGCTCCACATGCTGAGCCGACGCCGGCGACGGGGAGAAGAACGCGTCCATGACGCGGCGCACCTGGTGGTCCGGGTCGAACGAGCGGCTTGCTGTGGCGATTCGTCGGCGGACTTCCCGCGGGTCAGGCTCCGCGTCATCGATCTCGGAGGCGCCGCGGGAGTCCGGAGCAGGGATCGGCCCGAGGGGAATGGCGACGGCATCACTCGCCGGCGCGGGTGACGTGTCGCCGGCCGGGCCGGTCGAGGTGGGGCTGGGAGCCGGAGGAACCGGCGCCGGCGTGACCAGGGTGGATCTTCGCGCCAGCAGCGGGGGACGAGGACGCGGATTCCCGCTGATCTGGTTCTTGCCCTGCGACTTCGCGTGGTACATGGCGCGGTCAGCGGCAAGCATCAACTCCTCTGCGCTCATCCCGTCCTCTGGATGGGACACGAGACCGATGCTCACGCTGGTGTGCAGTCCGGCGCTGACCTCAAGGTCCTCCGCTCCGAGCCGGATCTTCTCCGCCACGACGAACGCGCCGACGATGTCCGTTTCGGGGAGCAGCACCACGAACTCGTCGCCGCCGTAACGGTATGCGCTGTCGACGGCCCGTATCGAGCCACCGATGACGGCGCCCACTCCCCGCAGGACCTGGTCGCCGCGAAGGTGGCCGACCGTGTCATTCATGGCCTTCAGGCCGTCGAGATCGATCATGAGCAGGCAGAAGCCGCGATCGCTCCGACGCGTGCGGCTGACCTCCTGCTCAAGCGTGACGAAGAGGTGTGAACGGTTGAAGAGCCCCGTCAGCGGGTCGGTGCGCGACAACTCGAGAGCGCGCTGCATCGCGGCGCGCTGACGATCGGCGTGCGCAATGGCGACGAACGCCAACAGCCATGTGGCCCCCAGGCCGAACGACAGGCGAAGGATGTCGTCCGGGCCATAGGTACGGAGCGCGGGGTCGGCAAGCAGCACGACCCCAAAGGCGACGCTGGCGAGCGCGGCGGCGGTGATGCCCGCAGCGGAACCGAAGCCGAGGGCCGCGGCGACGGCAATGAGCGCGAACAGCATCGCGAATGGTGATGAGGCGAAGCCGGTCAGGCTCAGGAGTCCGGCCACCAGGACGATGGCCGCAACCAGCTCCGCCAACCGGATGACTCGTTTGCGTCGGCGCGATCCAGCGATCTCGTGGAAGGCGATGACCCCGAGGACGCCGGCGCCCCCGAGCGCGAATATCGGGGCTTCGTCGGTGCGGAACGAGCCGCTGATTCCGACTCCGAGCAGGACGATCGTGATCGTCAGCCACCACGCAACCCGAAGGGACTCATCGGTCGCCGGCCCGGCCGACTCAGCCGTGCCACCGCTCGCCGAGGGCCGAGGACGTGACGCTTCCGCATCGGAAGCGTCAGTGCTACGTCCGGCTAGCGTGATACCCACCAGCAGGAGACCAGCAAGGAGCGCGGTCGTGGCGATGATCGTGAGCTCGAGGGGCACGGCGCAGGGCTTCCCATGGTATGGCAGGGCCGGTAGACGTCGGCGCGGCCAGTATGGGGGTGCGGACGAGCGTGGTGCAAACGTACTAACCCATCCGTACCACCCCAGTGATGACGCTTGGCAACGCGACCGCTCCGGACGGACCGGCGGCCCTCTCGTTTGTGCCACCCGCCATCCGTCCAATCGAGCGGTGAGTGCTAGAATCCCCGCTCTTCCCCCACGTAGCAACCGGTGAGATGGCGCTAGCCGAACGCCCGCGTCAACCTTGGCTCGCCGCGCTCTTGTCCTTCTTTGCCCCCGGCCTGGGGCAGGCCTACCTAGGACGCTGGACGATCGCGGTTCTGCTTCTCATTCCGTTCGCCCTCGTGGTCGCCGCGGCGGCGGCCGTGTGGCTGGTCGGAATGGATGCTCTTCGAGCACAGGCCTTCTCGACGCGATTCCTGCTCGGGGTGTTCGTTCTCAACGCAAGCCTCCTGGCATGGCGCGTCTTCGCCATCGCCCACGCCGGCCTGGCGGTCGGGGGACACGAGCGATCGGTCGGATCCGTGCGCCGCGGCTGGCGTGCGCGAGCCAGCATCGGCATCGTGGCGCTGCTCGTGCTCACCTCCGTCGCGATGCACGCCTATGTCGCGATGGTGGTGATCCAGCTCAACGCCACACTCGGAGAGGTCTTCACCGAGCCCCAGGGCGAGGGTCGCGGCGTGGGGCAGGCCCCCGACACCAAGAACGAGGAAGCGCCTGACCCGGACGAGTCCCCACGAGTCGAATGGAACGGCCGGGAGCAGATCAACTTCCTGCTCATCGGAGTGGACGAGCTGCCGGGCCGTGACGCCTCGCTCACCGACACCATTCTGGCGATGATCGTCGATCCGGTCGACGAAAGCGCAACGATGATCTCGATTCCGCGCGACACGGCATTCATGCCCCTGGCGTCTGCCTCCGTGTACACCGGTGGCTTCTATCCCTACAAGATCAACCAGCTGGCGGCGGAGGCGGCTGCGAACCCTTCGACGTGGTGCCCGGAAATGGTCATCGACACTGCCGATGAGGCAACCGAATGCGGAATCGCCACCCTCCGGAAGACGGTGGGCCTCTACCTCGGCATTCCGATCCACTACTACGCGAGAGTCGACATCGCCGGCTTCGAACGACTGATCGACGCCGTCGGGGGGATCGAGCTGTGCCTGCCCGGACGCCTGATCGATCCGCTGTACTCGGATTCGGTCACCGGGCAGCTTGGGCTCGAGCTTCCGGCTGGGTGCAGCCGGTACGACGGCAAATCGGCGCTGGCGTATGCGCGCAGCCGGCAGGGATGGATCGAGATGCCGGATGGAACCCGCGAACCACAGAACGATTTCCTGCGGGCCGACCGACAACAAGAGATCCTGATCGCCCTCCGCGACGAACTCGAAGACGCCAACCTGGTCTTCGATCTGCCGCCCCTGCTCGACGCCATCGGCTCGTTGGTGCGGACGGACTTCCCTCGGGCGCGCGCTGGCGATCTCGCCACACTCGTTCCGCTCGTCGCCGGCCCAGCGATCGAACGAGTCGTGCTGGGCCACCCGGAGTTCGTCGATCTCCCGCCCGACCCGGAGGCCAACTACCTGCTCACGCCAAGGCGGGACTCGGTGCGTGCTGGCATGAAGGAGCTCCTCGGGCCCGGGACACGGCTCGAAGGCTGGTACCTCGGCACCACAGGCGACGCCCCCTCACGCTGACCGGTCGCTCCAATTCAACCGATGCGGGCAGTCAGGATTGCGACGATGGCTCCGACCGCCGCCGCCGCCGTCAGCACCAGCATCGCGTCCCGCTGAGTCACCCCACGCCTGAGCAGCTGGTGATGGATGTGGCTTCGGTCGGCCTCGAAGACCGAACCGCCACTCAGGGCGCGGCGGAGGATCGCCCAGGTGGTATCGGCGATGGGGATGAAGAGGGCGAGGACCGGGAACCAGGGCGCAGCGGGGTTGGCGCCATCCTGGGTCAGCGAGATCGCGAGCGCGGCGACGATGAACCCGAGGAACATTGACCCGGTGTCGCCCATGATGATCGATGCCGGATGGAGGTTGTACGCCAGAAAGCCGACTGCAGCTCCGGATGTCGCCGCGATGACGATCAGTGCCGGATCGACGCGGCCGAGCGCGGCGACGACCGCGAATGCTCCGAGGGCGGCGAGGACCACGCCGGAGGCCAGGCCGTCCAGCCCGTCGATCAGGTTGACCGCATTGATGATCGCGACCATCCACAGGATCGTGGCAGGGAGCGACAGCCACCCGAGAACGAGGACGATCGACGGCAGATGCAGGGCGTCGATGCTCAGCCCCAATGCCCACGCGATGACCGCGGCCGCCACCTGGGCGGCCAGCTTGACGCGCGCGGGCGTTCCGCGCAGATCGTCGATCACGCCGATCACCACCAGGACCGCCGTGCCCGCCATGATCGCGAGCACGCGGTCATACCGGAGCCCGGTGGGACCCCCCATGGTCTGCGCGCCGAGCGCGGCCACGCCGATCGCGATGAGGAAGGCCGCGACGATCGCGATTCCGCCCAACCGCGGGATCGGCGTCTGATGGATCTTGCGCCCGCCGGGGAGGTCGAGGTAACCGCGCCGCAGCGCCATTCCGCGCACGATGGGGGTGGCGAGGAGGGCAGCTGTCAGTGCGACGGCGAAGGTCAGGGCGGTCAGCATCCGCGCCGATCATAGGCTCGCTCGCTTGGTCGGGGCGGCCGGATTCGAACCGGCGACCTCCTGCTCCCAAAGCAGGCGCGCTGCCAGGCTGCGCCACGCCCCGACCGCTCGGGCCCGAGGCGCCTCGCTGACCCACGGCCCTGGGCCGCCTCAGACTACCATCGCTCGCCAGGTCGCGAGCCTCCGGCGGCCCGTCGGGTGCTGGTAGGATGCGCGCGGCACCGCCTACTCGAGGACCCGTGAAACCAACTGACGATCTCGGACCTGCCGGGCGTGGTGGCCACCTGGTGCTGCGCACAGCGCTCGTGGTCGCCGTCATCGTCGGCCAACTCCTGTTTCCGGGTAGGTCCGCCTCGGCGCCAGTCGAGCGGGAGATCACGCCGCAGTCGGGCTCGGCCGCCGTCGTTGGGCCGTTCTCCTTCGAGATCGGCCCGTACGAGTTGTCGCGCCTGCCGATCGAGGTCCAGCGCGACTACGGGACAACGGTCGTCAGCTGCCCGCTCACGGACGCGCTGGGTGTTGCCATGTACCGAGCGGCCGACGGGAACATCCACAACCACCCCGTCGCACAGGCACGTTGCGCGGCGTACATGCTCCGCAATTACTGGCTCACCGATGATCCGGTCTACCTGCAGCGCGCGATCGCGAACGGAGAACGGCTCCTCGCGACCAGCGAGCTGCACGGCAGCGCCATGTTCTTCCCCTACTCCTTCAACTACAACACCGGCCGAAGCTCCTTCACCGCCCCGTGGTATTCGGCGATGGCGCAGGGCCTCGCACTGTCGGCATTCGTCCGGCTGTTCGAGTGGACCCATGACGCCAGATGGCGGCAGGCGGCCGATCGGGTCTTCGCGTCGTTCAAGGTTTCACGGCTGGGCAGCCGCCCGTGGGTCGTGGGCGTCGAGAACAACCGGCTGTGGCTGGACGAATATCCGACGGTGCCCTTGGATCGGACGTTCAACGGCCACAACTTCTCGCTGTTCGGCCTGTACGACTACTGGCGCATCACGGACAACGCAGAGGCCAGGTTGCTGACGCTGGGAGCCATGCACAGCGCCTACGTCGGCGGGGCGGGACCCGCACGTATTCCCGGCGGGATCAGCCAGTACTGCTTCAGCCAGGTATGCCTGGACCGAAAGATCCGAAACCCTGCGTATCACCCCACTCACGTCAACCAGTTCGTGTCGATGTTCCGAATCACCGGCCATTGGCACTTCGGATCGCTCGCCGAAGCGTACATCGGCGACAACCCCCGGCCGTACGCGGGCTCGGTGCAGCTGAGCCCGGGCCGGCACGACGGCTACACGTTCGACTCCGCGGGCAGGGGGACCCTCGCCAAGTCGGTCACCCTCGCCGAAACGGTTGTGGCCCCGTATTCGCGCCGTGACGTGCCGGGAGGCAGGTATCAGCCCGGCAACGGGATCTGGATGCACGTCACCCATGGGGCCCTTGCGGGACACTGGGTTCGGGAGTCCGCGCGTGCATTTCCGCTGGGCTTCACGGACGACCTCTATTTCTATCGCCATCGATCGGTTCGGACCGAGGCTGGAACCTACATCGGTTCAGCATTCGACGCATCGGGCAGGGTGACCCGGACGGCTTCAGCATCCGCGTCGGCAGGCACATGGACGTATGCGCACTACAGCCGCATCAACGGAAAACCGTCCGTCCTGCTTACCAGCGGCCCGCTCAGCGGATTGTGGATGGCCCTCGACACCAGGACGCTTCGGGATTCGACCGCGATGACGGACATCGATGCGTCGATCTTTCGCTCGGACATCATCTGGCTCACCACCAAGGGGATCACCCGCGGGTGTGACACCTACGCCTACTGCCCTTCGGCCTCGGTGACGCGCGAGCAGATGGCCAGTTTCCTGGTTCGGGCGCTGAAGCTTCCGGCCACGACCCGCAACTTCTTCACCGATGACGATGGCAGCGCGCACCACTCTGACATCAATCGCCTGGCGGCCGCAGGGATCACGGCCGGATGTGGACCGGGGCGGTTCTGCCCCCGGGCGCCAGTGACTCGCGAGCAGATGGCAAGCTTCCTGGTCAGAGGCTTCACGCTGCCGGCCGCCGGGCGGGACTATTTCGTGGATGACCTCGGCAGCCCCCACGAAGGAGACATCAATCGGCTGGCGGCGGCCGCCATCACCGGAGGCTGCGACGTGAGCCGTTTCTGTCCGCGCGACCATATCTCGCGTGGCCAGATGGCCGCGTTCCTCCACCGGGGCCTGGCGCACGTGGCGACAACTGCCGGCGGTACGGCCGAGCCCTCGAGTCGCACCGCCGAGAGCTCGCCACCCGAGCCTTCGGCAACGCCATCGGCAACGCCCAGCCCGTCAGCCGACCCGACGACGACGCCCACGCCATCACCCACCGCAACGCCCGTATCGACACCGACGCCCGCCGCCACACCGACGCCCGTGGCGACGCCCACGCCCGTGGCGACGCCGACGCCGACGCCGTCGCCGTCATCCGCGCCGTCCTCGCCATCAGTACCGGCCCCGACACCGTCACCCACGATCACTCCCGCTCCGAGTCCTCCAGGCGGCGGGTGAGAAGTCAGACGGAGCCCGCCATCCGATTGATGATCCGGAGGTAACGTGCCTTCTGCAGCTGCCATCCGTACGCGGCTGCCTCCCGTTGCGCCGTGAGCCCCAGGAGGGCCGTCCTCTTCGGATCGGCGACGAGTGCCTCGATGGCGGCGACGAGTGCCTCGGGCTGACGTCCGGGCACGAAGCGAATCGCATCATCAGTGAAGTGGTGACGGAACGTCGCCAGATCCGTGGCCACGATCGGCACGGCCATCGCGGCATACTCGAGCAGCTTCGTGCTCAAGGAGTACTCCAGGTACGGCTCGTCGATCGATGGGACCAGGCCAATGTCCGCGGCCGCGAGGAGCGCCGGAAGGTCGTCCATCGGGACCCGCCCGTGGAGCGTGACGCGGCGGTCCGTCCCGGTTCGAGCGATGGCCGCCTCGACCTGCGGTCGCCACGGCCCGTCGCCGTAGACGTCGAGACGCCACTCCAGGTCGGCCCGGATGCGGGCGAGTCCTTCGATTGCGACGTCGAGGCCGTAGATGCGCTGGAGGTTCGAGTGGTGGACGAGACGTAAGACGCCATCGGCCATGAAGGCACGGCGCTCGTGGCGAGTGGGGTCAAAGAGGCGGGTGTCGGCGCTGTTCATCACCACGTCGATCTTTTCCGGCGCCACTCCCCGGGCGACCGACAACTGCCGAAGTGGCTCGTGGACGGTGATCAGGTGGTCCGCGACGGCCGCCGCCGCTCGGGAACTGGCCGACACGATCGGCAGGAGCGGGCGCAGCAGCGGAGTGGAGAATCGGTCGCGGAAGAACTCGGGCATGTCCTCGTGCAGGTCGAGGAGCAGCGGAACCCCGAGGAGCTTCTCGGGCATCGCGGCGAAGGCGAGGAAGTCCGGCACGGTTGCCACCTGCACGAGGTCGTAGCGGCGCCGGCGGTGCTCGCGTGCAAGCGCCACAGTGGCCATGGCCGTGAAGGCCAGGTACTCGGCCACATGGCCCGCGAAGCCGATGTAGGTTCGGTCGAGTGGGAGGCGCACCAGCCTCACGCCGCGTTCGACGGCCTCGGCCGGCTCACCGGGCTGGCGGAGGCAGATGACGTCCACGTCGTAGCCGGCCTCGACGAGCGCGTCGGTCTGGCGTCGCACGCGCGGGTCACCGGGAACGACCGCGTGCACCACGATCACCACACGGTGGGCCCTCATCGGTGCTTCACCTCGTCCCACAGGACATCCTTCTCGGCGAGCGACAGATCGTCGAGAACGATCCCCCGCTCCGTCGCCAGCCCTTCGACACGGCGGTAGCGGTCCACCCAGCGGTGGTTCGCGGCGCGAAGGGCCTCCTCGGGATCCACTTCCATCCAGCGCGCCAGGTTGACCAGGGCGAACAGCGTGTCACCGAGCTCGTGCCGCCGCTCGTCCGGCGTCGTCGCCTCCCGCAGCTCCTGGATCTCCTCGGCGACCTTGTCCCACACGCCCTCGACCGCATCCCAGTCCCAGCCCAGCGTGGAGGCTCGCTCCTGGATCTCGCGGCTCGCGGGCAGGGCGGGCAGCGCGCGGGCCACGCCACCGAAGGCACCGTCGGCGGCCTTTCCTCGCTCCGCCCGCTCGTCCGCCTTGATCGCCTCCCAGTTCGCGACCACCTGGCGCTCCCCGTCGACCGTCACGTCGCCGAAGACGTGGGGATGCCGGCGCACGATCTTGGCGGCGATCGAGCGGTACACGTCCGTCAGGTCGAAGGCGCCCTCCTCCGCGGCGAACTGGGCGTGCAGGATGACCTGGAGCAGCAGATCGCCGAGCTCCTCCGCGAGGTCCGACGGCGACCCGTGCTCGATGGCGTCGACCGTCTCGTACGCCTCCTCCAGCAGGTACGGCCGCAACGTCAGGTGCGTCTGCTTCCGGTCCCATGGACATCCATCCGGCGCCCGCAGCCGGGCGCTGATCGCGGCCATGCCGTGCGGACTCGCCAGGTTGTCGATCGGGTCGAGGGGCGGCAGCAGCCAGTCCGAGCCTGCCAGGGCGACGTCATCCAGGGCGTCGATGCGCACGGCGGTCCCGGCCGGCAGGGGCCGGGCCTCGTGCGCATCGGGGTACAGCGCACGGAGGACCTCGTGCACCGATGGGCGGGCGTGGCGACCGGGCAGGACCGCCGCGGGGGCCTGACCGCCGGCGTCGGCCAGGATGAGCAGCGGCAGCGACGGGTCGAATGGGATGGCTGCCAGCCGAGACGCCGCGACGACCTGCAGCCCCGTGCCGGGATCCAGGCCGGCCGTCGCAAGGAGGTCATCGAGCCGCCTCGGCGCGGCGGCGCTCATCGGATCAGCTCGCCTCCGACGTGGAGGAGTACTGAGGGTCGATCCAGGTGTCCACCGGGGCACGGACCTCCTCGTCGAGCCAGCGCTCGAACCCGGCGTTCCGGATCTCGTCGAGCCGCTCCTCCTCGATCTCGCGGCTCTCGCTGGTCTCGAGCAGCTTGAAGATCGAGATGCCGCTGCCGTCGTCGATCGGGTCGCTGATCTCGCCGACCTCGGTCAGCGCGAAGACGGCATCCTCCTGCATGCGGGAGAGCTGGTACGGCGCGACCCAGCCGAGCTCGCCATCCTCCCGTGCAGTCGCCTCGTCCTCGCTGGCCAGGCGAGCCGTCTCACCGAACGAGTCCGGGTCCTCCCGCAGCTGCTCGACGAGCTCCGCTGCCTGCTGCTCCGGGCTCTCCCGTTCACCGGTCTTCTGGATGACGTGGTAGCCGAAGTCGGTGCGCACCGGGTCGCTGACCTCCCCCACCTCCAGCTCCGCCAGCGCCGCCCCGAACGCCTCCACGTACGGAGAGCTGGCCGGGTCGCTCCACCCCAGGTCGCCCCCACGGGCACCGGAGCCGGTGTCATCGCTGTGCTCCTCCGCGATGGCGAACCAGTCGGCGTCATCGGCGCTCACCTGCTCCTGGACGTCACGCGCCTCCTCCAACGCGGCATCCCACTGCTCGTCGGTCGCCTGTGCCTGGTCCTGCAGCTCGGGGTCCGGCTGGACCAGGACGTGCCGAGCCCGCTGCTGCGGAACGGGCTCGCCGGACACGGGGGCGATGAAGATCTGCGCGACACGCCGCTGTGCGGTCGGTGAGACGACCACGGACTCCTCGAAGTGGTCACGGTAGGCGTCCACCAGCAGCTCCTCGCGGACGTACTCCCTGTAGGCCGCGTCATCGAGGCCCTGCTCATCGAGGCGCGACTGCAGGCCACCCTCGGTGGTGCGCTCCCGCCGCTCGACGAGCTCGAGGACGGCGAACCCGCGGTCAACCTCCACGGGGCCGACGATCTCGCCCACGTCCGCATCAGCCAGGGCGTCGAAGTATTCGGCGTACGCCGCGTCGTCCTCCTGGAACCAGCCGAGCGCCCCACCGGTCGATGCGGTGAAGTCGTCGCTCACCTCTGAGGCGACCGCACCGAATACGGCCCCGCCCTCGAGCCGTTCCGCCGCGTCGGCGGCCTCCGCCTCCGCCGCCTCGAGCTGCTCGTCGGTCGGCTCGGCATCGGCCTCGGCGTCCTCGGGCAGCGGGTCGACGAGCACCAGCTGCGCATTGATGCGCTCCGGGAGCGTCAGGCGCTCGGCGACCTCGGCGTCGAGCGCCGCATCGTCCACCGCCACGTCGTAGTCGTCCGCCCGCGCCGCCAGCGTCGCGCCGTCGAGAAGGGAGCCGGCCGCGACGGACTCGAGGCTGTTGAGCTGCAGTGTGAGCGAGTCGATCTGCTGTTGGAGGACCTGGTCCCTCGGACCACCCAGCTGAGCGTTGAGCTCGGTGATCTGCGCGATCGTCTCGGCCGCGACGATGCGCTGCCGGACGTCGAGATCGGCGGTGGCGAACGACCTCCCCTCCACGGCGGCGACGGGACGGAAGTGGCTCTCCCAGTACCCGTTCCAGACCGCGGCGCCGAAGATCCCCAGCGACAGGGCAATGGCCACGGCGAAGCCCAGCACCGTGAGTTGTTGGGTGCGGAGCTCGTCCTGCCAGCGTGGTCGGTGCTTGCGGTCGAGGACCGGTCGGGAGCGTAGGGTCATCTGGTCACGGTCATGCGGCGGCTCGGCGGGCGGCCCGTGCGGGCCGTGCGGCACGGCGAGGCGCCATGCTAGCCGATGGTGCCACCCCTCGCACGTCCGACCGCTGGGTCACCTTCGCCGCAGAACGGCGTCGCGGATGGCCGTCAGCCGCAGACGGATGACGAGCAGCATCGCCTCGCGGACGATGCCACCGCTCATCTTGGAGGAACCGGCCACCCGTTCGCGGAAGGTGATCGGAACCTGGACGATTCGCGCCCCGCGGCGGTGGGCCCACCACGTGGTCTCGATCTGGAAGCCGTACCCTGATCCGGAGGTTTCGCGGAGGCGAATCGCGTCCAGCAGCTCTCGACGCCACGCCTTGAATCCCCCTGTCATGTCCCGATAGGGCAGCAACAGCACGGTGCGCGCGAACAGCGTGCCACCTCTGCTGATCAGCTTGCGGAATGCCGGCCAGCCGACCGTGCTGCCCCCGGGCATGTAGCGGGTGCCCAGCACGAGATCGGCGCCGCGCATCAGCGGCGCCAGCAGCGCGGGCAGCGCCGACGGCTCGTGAGAGAAGTCGGCGTCCATCTGCACGATCGCCCTGGCCTCCGGCCGGCCGAGCACCCAGCGGAATCCTTCCCGGTACGCGACCCCGAGTCCCTCCTTGCCGGGGCGGTGGAGGACGGAGACCCGGGGCTCGCGGGCCGCGATCGTGTCGGCCAGCAGTCCCGTCCCGTCGGGCGATCCATCGTCCACCACGAGGAGTGACGCCTCGGGCAGCGCGGCCAGGATGGCCGCCGCCATCGGCTCGATGTTCTCACGCTCGTTGTATGTCGGAAGGACCACCCACACCCCCCGGCCGGCGGCGAGGCCGACGGACGGAAGCGCGGCGCCATCCTCAGCGCCCGATGCCGACATACCGAGTGCCGTCTCGCTCCCACCGCTCCCGATCAGCCACGTTGCGACCGTCGACGAACAGCTCCAGGCCCGGAAGGTCCGACGGGGCAAGGTCCGAGTACCGCTGATGGGCCGCCTGGAGGATCGCGACGCGCACGTCCGCGGGCCGTTCGAGGTCGTAGGGCTCGAAGCCCAGGCGTCTCAGATGATCGTCGTCGAAGTAGGGGTCGTGGCCGTAGACCCGGGCTCCGGCGGCAACGAGTTCGTCACGCAGCCGGAACGCGGAGCTGAACGCGTCCTCCCGCACGTCGCCGCGGTACGCGACCCCGAGCACGACCACCGACTGGCCGTCGAGCGAGCCGAGGCGGTCCTCCACGAGGTCGATGGTGAAGGCGCCCATGCCCTCGTTGATCTCGCGAGCGAGCGGCGGGATCCGAAGCTCCGCGTCGTGGTTGAACAGAAAGTGCGGATAGACAGGGATGCAGTGGCCCCCGACCCCGACGCCCGGCTGGTGGATGTGGCTGTACGGCTGGGAGTTGGCGGCGCCGATCACCTCGCTGACGTCGATGCCGTTGCGGGCGGCGACCCGCGCGAGCTCGTTCGCGTAGGCGATGTTCACGTCGCGGTACGTGGTCTCGGCCAGCTTCGTCATCTCCGCCGTCTCGGCGTTGGCCACCTGCCACACCTCGGTGCCTTCATCGAGCACCGAGCGATACAGGGCGACCGCTCGGCGCGTGCTCTCCTCGCTCGTGCCGCCGACGATCTTCGGGTACCGCTGGAGGTCGAGGAAGACACGGCCGACGAGGACACGCTCCGGGCTGAAGGCGAGGAACAGATCCTCGTCGAGCGTGAGCCCGCTGCCCTCGGCAAGCATCGGCCCGAAGCGGTTGCGGGTCGTGCCGATCGGCAACGTGGTCTCGTACACGACCAGCGCGCCGCGTCCGACGTGCCGGGCGACGTCGCGCGTGGCCGCGTCGATGGGCCCGTAGTCGATCTGCCGCTCCGTGTCGACGACGACGGGCACGATGACCACGATCGCCTCGGCGTCTCGGACGGCATCCGCATCGGCCCACGTCGTTGCGCGAAGGAGCCCGTCGGCATGGAGCCGCGGCACGCGATCGACGAGCGCCTGCTCGTCCCGGTGCGGCGACTCTCCTCGGTTGATGGCCTCGACGATCTCCGGTGCGATATCGACCCCGATCACTTCGTGTCCGCGGGACGCGTACTGCACCGCCAGCGGCAGGCCGATGTGCCCGAGGCCGATGACCGCGATCTTCATTGCAAGACCTCCTGGAGCGCCGGTCCGGCGACCACACTGCCCGCCTGGGCCGAGTCCACCATCAGCCGCGCCAACAGGAGGGCGATCATCGCATCGTGAGGATCCACCGGTGCTGCACCTCCGTCTCGAACGGCGGCGGCAAACTCCGACAGCTCGACCACGAGGGGCTCCTGGCGGCGAATGGAGTAGCGGGTCATCTCCCCCTCCGAGACCGAGGTGATCGTCGTGTCGGCGCGTGGGCGCTCCCACGTCTCGACCGCGTGGAGGTTCGCGAACAGCACGAGGTCCTGGGCAATGTAGTCCGCCAGGTACATTCCCCGTTCTCCCGTGACGGTCAGCTGCCGCTGTTTGGTGGGTGTCAGCCAGTTGATGTCCAGCACCCCTATGACGCCGTTCGCGAACTTCATCACGCCGTTGAACAGGTCCTCGTGGTCGGTGTGGATTCGCCGCTCCGTCTCCGCGTACAGGCGAATCGGCTCCGAGCCGACCAGGTACCGCATGACGTCGATGTCATGCGGGCCGAGGTCCACGACGACCCCGACGTCACGGATACGAGCCGGGAAGGGACCGAGGCGCGTCGCCTTGACCTGGAAGATTCGACCGAGCTCGCCCGCCTGGACGCGGCGGCGCAGCTCGCGGATGGCCGGGTTGAACCGTTCGATGTGCCCGACGGTCAGGATGCGCTGTGCCGCCGCGGCCGCGGCGATCATCTCGAGAGCTTCCTCGCGGGTGGCGGCAATCGGCTTCTCGACGAGCACGTGCACCCCGGCCCCCAGCGCCGCGAGAGTGACCGGCAGGTGCAGGCTGGTCGGCGCGACGATGCTGACCAGGTCGAGGCCCTCCTCGCCCAGCATGCGCTCCACACTGGCGTAGCCACGCGCCCTCCGGCCGGCGGTGGCCCGTTCGACGGCGTCAGCATCGGGGTCCGCGACGGCGACCAGCTCGACGTTCGGCACCGCCTCGTCCCACACGCGGACATGGTTTCGACCCATCATTCCCAACCCGACGACGCCGGCCCGCAGCGGCTTCGCGTCACTCATGGACCGACACAGCCTCGACCGGCCCGAGCTCCGCGGCGGTGGCGTTCACGGCCTCGATCACCGCGGACACCTCATCGTCGTCGAGCGACGGGTGCACCGGAATGCTCAGGACCTCCGCGGTCAGGCGATCCGTGATCGGGTAGGACTCCTCCCCGTAGCCGAGGGCGAGGAAGGGCTTCTGGCGATGCACGGGGATCGGGTAGTAGATCGCGCTGCCCACGCCGAGCGACTTCAGCCGCTCCGCGAATGCGTCGCGCTCCCGAACCCGGATCGTGTACTGGTGGTAGACGTGCGCGACGCCGGGTCGGACCGCCGGCATCACGACGCCCCGCAGCTCCGCGTCGTAGCGGGCGGCGATCGCACGTCGCCGATCGTTGAACTGGTCCAGCTTCGGCAGCTGGGCCAGGCCGATCGAGGCCGCAATATCGGTCATGCGGAAGTTGTAGCCGACGATGTCGTGGTGGTAGCGCACCTTCATCCCGTGCTCGCGAAGCAGGCGCACCCGCTCGGCGAGCTCGGGGTCGTCGGTGGTCAGCATCCCGCCCTCTCCGGTCGTCATGTTCTTCGTCGGGTAGAAGCTGAAGGTGCCGGCGCCCCAGGTTCCGCTCCGACGGCCATCGATCGCGGCACCATGCGCCTGGCAGGCGTCCTCCACCACGGCCAGGCCGTGCCGGGTCGCAAGCTCCTGGATCTCGTCCATGCGCGCCGGCTGCCCGTACAGGCTCACGGGCAGGATCGCCTTCGTCCGAGGCGTGAGCGCCGCCTCGACCCTGGCGACGTCCATCGTGAAATCCCGCTCGTCGATGTCCACGAACACCGGGCGCGCCCCCGTGAAGAGAATGCTGTTCGCGCTGGCGATGAAGGTGAACGGCACGGTCACCACCTCGTCGCCCTCGCCGATGCCGTTGGCGAGCAGCGCCAGGTGCAGGGCCGTGGTTCCGGAGCTCGTGGCCACGGCATGCGCCACGCCGATGTACTGCGCGAACTGCTCCTCCAGCGCCTGCACGCGGGGCCCCTGCGCCAGGGATCCAGAGGCCATCGCCTCCCAGACACGAGATTTCTCCTCGTCGCCCATCTGGGGACGCGCGATCGGGATCACGATGCGGTTGCCTCCTGTGCATTGGTCGCACCAGCGGCAGTGTGGTGCTGTTCGAGTGCCGCGACGATCCGGGTCGCAGCACAGCCGTCACCGTACAACTCCGGTCGGGGCCGGGAGCGATCGAGGAAAGCGGGGTCGGCGAGGGCCGCGCGCAGTGCGGCCGGATCGTCGTCCACCACGCGGTTCCAGCCGGCGTCGACCGTCTCGACCCACTCGGTCTCGGAGCGGAGGGTCACGCACGGCACGCCGGAAAGGTACGCCTCCTTCTGCACTCCGCCCGAGTCGGTGGCGATGACGTGGGCCCGCGCCTCGAGCGCCACCATCTGCAGGAACCCCACGGGGTCGATGGCGATGACATTGATCGGGAGGCCGTGGAGGCCTCGCTCGAGAATCCCACGCGTCCGCGGATGGACGGGAAAGATGATCGGCAGGTCGACTTCCAGGCCCGACAGGATCCGGCGGAAGCGCTCCGGGTGGTCGACGTTCTCCGCACGATGGATGGTCAGAAGCACGTACGGAGCGTGCCTGCGCGCGATGTCCGGGAGGTGCGCATCAGCCCGCGCCGCGGCCCAGGCGTGCGCATCGACCATCACGTCGCCGACCAGCTTTGCCCGCTCGCCGAGGCCCTCCCGGCGCAGGTGCCCCATGGCCGTCGCGGTCGGCGCCAGGGCGAGATCGGCAAGGTGGTCCACTGCCACGCGATTCCGCTCCTCAGGCATGCGGCGGTTGAACGACCGCAGGCCGGCCTCGACGTGCGCCAACCAGGGGCGTCGCCCACCCGGGTAGGCCAGCTTGGCGGCGACCAGCGCGGCGGCGAGCGTCGAATTGGTGTCGCCGAAGACGACCACGCCATCCGGCTCGTGCTCCAGCACGACCGGCTCCAGTCGCTGGAGCATCTGTCCGGTCATGGACCCGTGCGACCCGCTCCCGACCTCCAGGTTCACGGCAGGCTCCGGGATCTCCAGGTCGCGAAAGAAGTCCCCGCTCATCGACGCGTCGTAGTGCTGGCCGGTGTGGACCAGGATCTCGGCATGTGACGTGCGAAGCGCCCGGCTGACGGGGGCGGCCTTGACGAACTGCGGCCGCGCTCCGACCACTGTCATCACCTTCACCCGGGCACGCCTGGCGGGAAGGCCGCACCACAACGCGGGCATGCCCCGACGTACTCACCGCCGTCAGCGTCGCGAAGCGGCTGGCCACACGAACAGACGCTGCCGAGCCGTCGCGCCGGGTTGCCGGCCACGAGTTGGTGTGCGGCGACGTCGCGCGTGACGACGCTTCCCGAGCCGACCATCGCCCACTGGCCGATCGTGACGCCCGGGAGGATCGTGGCGTTCGCCCCGAGCGCGGCGCCGTAGCGGATGACGATCGGCGACACCTCCCAGTCGGCATCGACCTTGAGGGTACCGTCCGGGTTGATGGCCCGCGGAACGCGGTCATTGGTAAAGCACACGTGCGGGCCGACGAACACGCCGTTCTCGATCGTCACACCGCGAAACACGCTGACGTTGTTCTGAATCTTGACGTCGTCTCCGATGACCACGTCCACGTCGATATATGCATTCTTTCCGACGATGCAGCGGGCGCCGATGCTGGCGCGCTCGCGCACCTGGGCCTGGTTCCAGATGCTGGTGCCGGGACCGATGCGCGCCTCGGGCGATACGTCGGCCGTGGAGTGGATGCGCACCGCCGCACGCTCAGTCATTTGCGCTCCTTGGGGCTGCACCGATTCTACCCGAAGGCACCGCCGGGTTCGGCTGGCGCGACCGTTGCCCTGAGCGCGGCCCGCAGGCGTCCGAGCGGTGCCCGCGCGACGATGAGGATCGCTGCCACCGCGACGGCGGCCACCCCCCCGCGGACGACAACGGGGGGGAGCGCGTTGAGCCGGCCCGCCAGCGTCACCGACCAGATGGCACAGCCCGCCGCCACGGCGACGATCATCCCGAGACGTCCAGCGTCGAGGGAGATTGCGACGCGATGGCGCGCCAGCGCCCCGATAAGCACCGCGAGCACCGTGTAGGCCGCCAACGTCGACCACGCCGCCCCCATGATGCCGATGCCGGGGATCAGGACGATGTTGAGGACGACGCTCACCAGTGCCGCCACCAACGTCAGGACCGGCATCCGGCGAGTGTCACGAACGAGGTAGAGGCCGCTGGCGAGCATGAGCCCCGCCGCGTGAACCGCCGAAGCGAGCGCCACGACGGCGGCGACATCGCCGGCGGCGGCCCATTCGGGTGGCGCGACGAGCGCAACGAGGTCCGGCGCCAGGGCCGCGATGACGGCAGCCATGGCCGCGAAGCCGGCGATCACCACGGTGGTGGCCTCCCGCAGCACGATCTTCGCGTGCGGGGTACCCGACAATCGGTACAGCAGCGGGAGCCACGCCGCGTTGAAGGAGATGGCCGCCAGACCGACCGCATATCCGAGCTGGTAGCCGAGTGAGTACACTCCGATCTCCGCCAGCCTTTCGGCCGCCGAGACGCCCAGTAGCAGCCCGAGCAGCCATCTATCGGAGACGTTGAGTAGCCACCCGGCCAGCGCATGCGGAAGGAGCGGCAGGCCGAAGTCCAGAGAGCGGCGCGCGAGGTCTTTTCGGAACCGCCACGGGCGTTGCGACCACAGGATGGCTCCCGCGGCCGTCGCCATCACCGTGGCGCCGGCGAGCTGCCCGACGAGGCTGCCGATCGCCCCGAGGCGGGCGACCACGACCAGTGCCAGCGTGGCCGCCACGACGGCCGCGAATGCCGCGACGGCGAGGGCGAGGTACCGCTCGGTCTGCTCATGTGCCCGAAACCAGACTGATGGCACGTATTGGAACGCGTTCGCGGCGGCGATGCCAATCGCCAGCAGGAAGACGAGGTGGCTGCCGGTGTCGGGAGCCAGCACCGGCGCCAGGATGACGCCCAGAAGCGTTGAGACCGCCGCGGCGGTGAGGCTCATGGCCGCCACCGTCGCGTAGAGCGACCGGCGCCCGACGCCTTCGACGTCGAAGTGGAGCCGCAGCAGCGCTGCGTCGAGGCCGAGCCGATAGACGGTTGCCAGCAGCAGGGCGGCCGATCCGGCCAGGCTCACCGTGCCGAAGTCCGCCTGGCTGAGGAAGCGAGCATAGATCGGGAGCAGCAGGAACGCGCCCGCCCGGGGCAGCAGGTTGGCGATCGTCACCAGCACCGAACCACGCGCCAACGCGCGCAGCATCACCGAGATGACCGGAGCGTGGGATTCACGGCCCGAATTCTACGGGCCGCCTGTTTCGAGACTCAGTCGCCGAGCGCGCGGTGCAGGAATGCCGCCATCTGCTCGCGCGTGATGGTCATCTTCGGGCAGTACGTCGTCGCGCTGCAGCCGCCGGTGATGCCGGCGTGCGCCAGGCGATTGATATCCGCCTCGTGCGGGCTCCCGGCGTCATCGGTGAAGTAATCCCGCGGCGCCGTGGGCAGCTGCAGCGCGCGAGACAGGAAGCTGGCCATCTGTTCGCGGGTCACTGCCCCACGGGGACAGAAACGGCCCGGAGCACAGCCGCCGGTGATAGCCGAGCCGGCCAATCGGTTGATGTCCGCCTGGTGCGGGCTGGCGGAGTCGTCGGTGAAGTAGTCCGCGGTCGTCAGCGGGAGGGCAAGGGCTCGGCCGAGGAAGCTGGCCATCTGCTCGCGGGTCACGGTTGCCTGCGGGCAGAACTCGTCGGTGGCGCAGCCGGCGGTGATGCCGGTCTCCGCCAGCCAGGCGATGTCATATTCGAAGGAAGAACCGATGGTGTCAGAGAAGCCGCTGATTCCGGTGGTGAAGGTCCAGGACGTCGGGCTGACCGCGTTCCCGGCCGTGTCGCGGACGGCAGCGGTGACCTCGACGCGGTGGAGGCGCTCTGCCGCGAGCTTGGTGCCGATCGTCAGCGTGGCCTGCCGGCGGCTGGCGTCGTATGTCACGGTGGCGGGAGCCACCGCATTCGTGGCCATGTCGCGCACCAGAATGGTGCTCGTCGAGACGTTGGTGACCGGTTCGTCGAACCCGACGACAACCGCGCCGAACCGGCTCACGTTCAGCGCGCCGGGTGCTGGGAGGCGAGACGTGACCGTGGGCGCGACGGTGTCGACGTAGCTCGGTGTGATCGAGTAGGGCGACCGGCTCCCATTGGCGTAGAAGTTGATGACTCGCACCAGGAGGCGGGTCGGTCCGCTGACGGCGTGCTGAGCGAGCTCGACGCCCGACTCCCATTCGTTGTCCACCCGCTTGATCAGGGTGCCATTGGTGGTGTAGAGCTCCACGATGGGGTCGACCGGCAGGGAGCTCTGGCGCCAGGTCCAGTCGAGCGTCTCGACCACGCCGGTCACCCGGACGTCCAGTCGTCCGGCCCGCGGCACATCGACCGCGAACACGTCGGCGTCGCCGGCCGGGTAGATCGTCGGCAGGGTGGCGGTCTCGAGCGGAATCCACCGCGCGGCGTCGAGGCTGTCGTTGGTCTCGAGGCCGTCCCCCGCCGGACGGGGCGAGGCGGCGACGCTGGCGCCGAGGGCTCGGTACGCGTTGACGCGGCCGCGTCCATATCGATTATCAAAGCCGGTGTAGCCGAGATCGTCGACGGTGGCGTACAGCCGATCCACCACCTGCTGCGGCGTCCAGGCCGGATTCCTGGCGCGGATGAGCGCAACGACGCCGGCCACATTTGGCGTCGCGAACGACGTTCCGCTGATGTAGGTGTGCGAACCCCACGACGCATGCGGACAGCTGCTCGCGATGCAGTTCGTCGTGAGGACCGATGAGCCCGGGGCGCTGACGTCGACCGCCGGCCCATAGCTGGACCAGTGGCTGAACTCGTCCCGCGGCTGAGTCGCGCTGACGCTGATGACATGATTGAGGCTCGCCGGGTAGAAGCTCTCCTCCCGGTTGTTGTTGCCGGCCGCACCGACGAGGACGGCCCCCTTGTTCCAGGCGTAGGTCACCGCGTCCTGGACGGCCTGGCTGTACGGGAATCCGCCCACGCTCATGTTGATCACGGTGGCGCCGTTATCGGCCGCCCAGATGATCCCGTTCACGAGGGCCGACGTGGAGCCGGTGCCGGAGCTGTTCATGATCTTCACCGGCAGGATCTTGTCGGACCAGCTGATGCCGGCGATGCCGTAGCCGTCGTCCGGCTTGGCCGCGATGATGCCGGCCACCCAGGTGCCGTGGCCGTTGTCGTCCGCAGCGTTCAAGTCGCCGTTGACGAAGTCGCGGCCGGGCAGGACGCGTCCGGAGAGGTCGGGATGGTCGGGCTGGACGCCCGTATCCAGCACGGCGACTTTCCCCGCTCCGCCCTTCGACAGCGACCACGCATCCCGCACGCGCATGCGGTCGAGCGAGTACTGGCCCTCGGTCTGCGGATCGTTCACGCCCACGGCGGCCACCGCGCCGTCATTGATGACGCGGACCACGTAGCTCGGCTCCGCGTAGTCGACCCCGGGGTCGGCACGAAGCTCGGCGAGCACCTGGTCGACCGGGCGACCACCGGTCGTTGCGGCCACCGGGAGCCCGACACCCTGTGGCCCCGCCGGGGCGGCGATCGCGAGGCCGCGCGCCCGCGCGGCATCGCCGGCCGTGGCGCCGTCGCGGAACTTGACGATCACCTCGCCCGGGACCACCTCGGCAGCCTCGTGCACCACGGGAGGCGCATCGGCCTCGGCGGGAGGGGCAGGCTTGGGTCCATCGGCCGCGACCGGCAGTACGCCGGCGAGCAGGAGAAGAAAGGCGAGGAGAGTCGAGAGGGCTCGGGACACGCTATGGGGACTCCGGTGCGGTGGACGCAGTCGAGGGCCGATGTGGCGACACCCCGTTTGACCTGCGTCAACCGTATGGTTCCGCACCACATTCCACGACCGGACCAATGTCGGCCACCCGACTGGGACCGATGGACTAGTCGGCGCCCACCAGCGCTCGCAGCGTGGGGAGGGCGGCGGCGACGGCACGGCCGCGGTGGCTGACCCGATCCTTGGCGGGCTCCGGCAGCTCGGCCATGGTGGTCCCCGACGGAAGCAGGAAGATCGGGTCGTAGCCGAACCCGCCGCCGCCCCGCTGCTCGAGCGCCACGCTGCCCCCCACGACGCCTTGGAACGTGGCCGTCACGGATGCGCGGGGGGGAATCGCCACCGCCACGACGCAGACCATGCGCGCCCGGCGGTCCGGCTCCGCACCGAGGGCCTCGAGGACCCGCTCGGCGTTTCGACCGCCGCCCCAGCGCGCGCTCCGTACGCCCGGACCCCAGTCGAGCGCCGCGATCTCGATCCCCGAGTCATCGGCCAGGCTCGGCAGGCCGGAGGCGCCGGCGTAGGCCTCCGCCTTGACGATGGCGTTCTCTGCATAGGTTTCATGGGGCTCATCCACCTGGAGGTCGAGCCCGATCTCGTCCGGGGTGACCAGCTCCGCAGGCAGCTGCGCCAGCAGACGGCGGAACTCCCGCTGCTTGCCCGCGTTCGTCGTGGCGATGAGCAGCCGGCTCACTCGCTCTTGGGCGCGTCGATGGCCTGTCGCTGGAGGCCGAAGAGCTGCCGGATTCCCGCGGCGGCGAGATCGATCATGGCGTCCATCTGCCCGCGAGTGAACGCGCCGTGCTCGGCCGTGCCCTGCACTTCGATCAGGCGGTCGTCATCGACCATGACCACGTTGAAGTCGACGTCGGCGGTCGAATCCTCGCTGTAGTCCAGGTCGAGGAAGGTCTGGCCACCCACGACCCCGACGCTCACCGCGGCCACCTGCCCCGTGATGAGGTGGGCCATGCCGTAGGTGGTGAGCGCGCGGGCCAGCGCCACGTAGGCCCCGGTGATGCTGGCGGTTCGGGTGCCGCCATCGGCCTGGATCACATCGCAGTCGACGGTGATCGTTCGTTCACCGAGCTTGGCCATGTCAACGACGCCGCGCAGACTGCGGCCGATGAGCCGCTGGATCTCGTGCGTGCGCCCGCCGACGGAGCCGCGCGCCGCCTCCCGCTGGCTGCGTTGGGTTCCTGCCCGCGGCAGCATGCTGTACTCGGCAGTGACCCAGCCGCGACCCTTGCCGCGCATCCAGCCCGGCACGCGGTCCTCGATCGTGACCGCACAGATGACCCGCGTGTCACCGACGCGGATCAGCACTGATCCCTCGGCGAACTTCAGGTAGTCGGGAACGATCTTGACGGGCCGGAGCTGGTTGGAGACCCGGCCGTCGTTACGACGGCCGGGTCCGGTGGCGCTGGAAGTCGTCATGTGGCTGCCGATTCTACCGGCAGCCGGGCGGAGCCTACCCGCCGAACGCGCGCTCGAGGAAGCCGGCCATCTGCTCCCGGGTCACGGGCGAATTCGGGCAGAACTGTCCGGCTGAGCAACCGCCGGTGATTCCGGCGGCGGCGAGGGAGTTGACGGCTCCCTCGTGCGTGGTCCCGTTGTCATCCCAGAAGTAGTCTCGGGCCGAGACCGGCAGGCTCAACGTCCGCGCCAGGAAGCTTGCCATCTGGCCGCGCGTCACCGTGCTGGTCGGGCAGTAGCGGGCGTCGGTGCACCCCACGGCGATCTTCGCCGCGGCGATGCCGTTGATGTCGGCTCGGTGCATTGACGATGAAACGTCGGTGAACCATCCGCTCGACTGCGCCGGCAGGCCGGTCACGCGGCGGAGGAAGCTGGCCATCTGCTCGCGCGTGACGGCTGCCCTGGGGCAGAACTTGCTGGCGGTGCAGCCCGCGGTGACCTCGTTGGTGACGAGCCAGCCGATCTCCGCCTTGAATGCAGACAGACCGATGTCCGTGAAGCCGCTCGTGGTGGTCGTGTCGCTCGTTCCGCAGAGTTCGGCGAAGATCATGGCCCCGTAGTGCCGAGACTCCGGCCCCGGTGAAGTGCTTCCGCCCGCGTGCGTGTATCCGTCGCCGAGCATGATCTCGCGATGCGAGGTCGACTTGAACCATTGCTCGCCGAAGCGAGTGATCGAGCCTGTCCCGTTGTAGGCGATGATCTCGCCGAAGGTTCGCCAGCAGACGCCCGAGGCGTTGAGCCGGGCCCCGATCAGGTCGAGGTCATGCGCCATATGGTCGGCCTCCGCCATGGCGTTCGAGCGCTCGACGGCAATGGCCTCCAGGACGGCGTTCGCCCCGACCGGAGGAACCTCGGCCGCGCCGCGATACTGGTTCGTCACCGCGAGAAACTCGGCATTGCCCGCCGCCCGCACCGGCGCGGCAACGCTGGGGAGGATGAGCGCGGCCAGGAGCGCGGCAGCGAGCATCGGGGTGAAACCATGGTGCAGGACGCGGAACATGAGTGACTCCAGGCAGGAATACGGGTGGGTGGGTACGCCCACACCGTAGGTCTCGTCATCCCGGCTGGCGATGGTCCGTATGGCTGACTGAGGTATGACCCGATCGGCTGAGCCTCAGCGTGTCAGTCCGCGATGAAGGAAGGCAGCCATCTGCTCGCGCGTGACGCTCGCCCGTGGGCAGAACGTGCTCGTCCCACATCCACCGGTGATGCCGGAAGCCGCCAGACGGTTGATGTCACCCTGATGGCCACTGGCGGCATCGTCACTGAAGTAGTCGGTCCCGGTCGTCGGAAGAGCCAGGGCCCGTGCCAGGAAGCTCGCCATCTGCTCACGGGTGACCGTGGCCCTCGGGCAGAAGCTGCCGGGCCCGCAGCCTCCGGTGATACCCGAGGCCGCTAGCCGATTGATGTCGCCCTGGTGAGCGCTGCCCGCATCATCGGTGAAATAGTCGGTCGCGGTGGCGGGC
The DNA here is from genome assembly GCA_030146365.1 of Candidatus Limnocylindria bacterium. Lineage (GTDB taxonomy): Bacteria > Chloroflexota > Limnocylindria > QHBO01 > QHBO01 > JACDBZ01. The sequence continues at coordinate 60,192 of JASLBU010000234.1, forward strand.
AGCTTCAGAGCCCGGACCAGGAAGCTCGCCATCTGTTCGCGGGTGACCACACCCTGAGGACAGAAGGTCGTCTGCGAGCAGCCGCCCGTGATCGCCCGGTCCGCGAGCCAGATGATGTCGAAGACGAACGGCGAATCGGAGATATCGGTGAACGGTAGTGGGCCGAACCGCACGTAGATGGTGTCCCAGAGCTCCGGCCTGGACCCGTCCATGAGCAGATGCCAGACGCCGATTCCGCGCAGCCCATTGCCCTTCACCATGGCGTACTTGGCGTTGAGCGAGGTCGCATCATCGTAGTAGCCCTGGACCCAGGTCCCGTACGCGCTGCTCTGGTACCGGTACCACGGAACCTGGCCGGTGGGATCCCACAGCCGACCGTGCTCCCTGACCGCCTCGAGCGCATTGACGTAGCCCGGCGCCCAGCTGCGGCCGAATGGCTCCGAGGCCGGCTTTGCCGTTGGGCAGATCGTCGATGATCTGCAGGTGAGGGAGTGCGCCGTGCCGGCCTGTGTGGTCCACGCGCGGCCGTAGTACGGCACGCCCCAGATCAACTTGGACGCGGGGACGATGGCCAGGTGGTCCCGCATCGCTGTGCGCGCGTCGAAGATGTACGGACTGTCGATGGGCGCCACGCCGCCAGCGCGCGCGGACCCGGACCAGCTGAAGTCATAGGCCATGACCATCAGCGCATCCGCCGCACCCGGTGCGCTGAGGGCCGCGACGTCGTACCCGGTGCTCCACGACGCGGCACCCGCCATGGTTGCCACGGACACGTACGAGCCGGCGCCCTGTGCCGTCAGCCCGGCCTTCAGCTCACGGACGAACGTCGTGAACTGCGAGCGCAGACCGGAGGGCACCGGCTCGAAGTCGACGTTGACCCCATCGGCACCCCGCGCCTTGATGGTTGAGCCGATCTCCTGGATCAGCCTGGCGCGGTTGGTCGAGCTGGCGAGAAGCTCGGTCATCGCCGAATAGTCACCGTTCCACGCCATCATCGTGACGGTCAGCACCACGCGGACGCCAAGCTGGTGCGACTTCGTGATGACCCCTGTCATGGCCGACGAGGCCCAGCCGGCCCACTCCGTCGTTGGCACCCCCGTCGCCGTGGTCTTTGCCAGCGTGCCTGCGCCGGTGGCGCTCACCGCGAAGTAGGCGATCGTGGAGACGTGGTCATACCGCAGGTGCTGCATGCTCGCCGAGCTCAGCGCCCAGTAGGGCAGGTACCCGAACACCTCGTGGCTGAGTCCATTCGGGAGCGCAACGACGCCGGCCGTCTTCCCATCGCTCAATGACATCGTGCCGCCATCGCGCCCCGGCAACGAGAGTGGCGGCGGCATGTCGCCTGGCTGGAACTCGTGGCTCTCTCCAGAGCGCTCGAGCAACATCTCAGCGTGGATGCCGGGAGCCACGGCCGGCGCATCCGGCGCTGGCTGAGGGCTCGGCGAGGGGTCCGACGCGCGCGCGGGCGTGACGGCCGGCAGAAGGAAGAACAGGGACAGGAGGGCGGCAAGCGGCCGGACGCGCGGCTTGAACATATGACCGCACGCTACTCC
>JASLBU010000252.1 GCA_030146365.1 Candidatus Limnocylindria bacterium
GAGCGCCGAGGAGCTGAACCGGAGGCTGACGCTCGCCCGCGAGCCGCGGGCGTGTTTCAGCGTGTTCGTCAACGCCTCCTGGATGATCCGGTACGCGGAGAGCTCGATTCCGGGGTGGAGTCGCTGGCGGTCGCCGGTCACGCTGAGTTCGACCGGCAACCCTGCTGCCCTCACCGACTCGATCAGATCCCCTAGCCGATCAAGGCCAGGGGCGGGCTCCGGGACGGCAGTTGCGGCGTCCGAAGCCAAGCTCGGGGGAGGGCCAAGCACGCCGAGCATGGTGCGCATGTCGGCAAGTGCCTGACGGCCCGTTGCCGCGATCGCCGTCAGGGCGGTCCGTGCCTCTTCCGGTTGCCGGGCCAGCGCGCTCTCGGCTGCATCGGCCTGGATGACGATCACGCTGACGTGGTGGGTGACGACGTCATGGAGCTCACGGGCGATGCGTGCCCGCTCCTCCGCCACGGCTCGTCGCGCCTCTTCGTCCCGGAGTCGCTCAGCGGTGACGGCGCGTGCCTCCGCCAGGTCCGCATGGGACCGCCGGTCGCGGGACCAATTCCCGAGGACCCACGAAACGGTCACGGCGACGAGCATCTGGACGAGGGCGCCAAGACCGGCCGGAAAGCCTGCCCGGGACACGATCAGCGAGCCGACGGACAGAACGGTGATCGCGAGCGCCCAGACCGAGTACCTTCGCTCGTATCGCTCGGAAATTGTAAACAAGGCGATGAGGGCACCGAGCGTGGCCCGGATGCTGCTCGGCGACCCGGTCGAGACGAGAAAGTGGCCGACCGTCGCGCCAAGGGTGACGACCCAGACCGGGACTGGCCGGACCCGCCGGACCGCGAGCGGCAGCGTCTCGAGCAGCATGAAGCCCAGCGCGATGCCGCCGGCGGCACCGATGTCGCCCGCTCCCGCGATGACGGTGACGACAGACAGCAGGGTCAGGCCGATCGCGATCGCGGTGTCGACAACGAGCGGCCGTGATGCGGTGGCACGAAGGCCGGTCACCAGCTGAGATTACGGCGGCAGCCAGCGGACAAGAAACGCAGATGCGAATGCCGGAGCCATTCCCCTCGGCGTCGCACCTCTGCCTCGATCCTCATCGGGGTAGCGGCCCTGTTCAGCGTGCTGTGGCTCGGCCAGATCGCTATGGCCTCCATGCCCGGGCGGCTGCCGGCCGACCTGGTTCGTGCAGCCTCGTGACGATCCCGGTCTACGCGCTCGACCTCGGGATCTTCCTGCCCCTCGCCGGCGTCGCGGGGGTGGGCGTCCTGCGGGGAAGCCCTACGCGGGCGGTCGCCGTCGCGATGCTTATCTGAGCGCCGCTCAACGCGCCGGGGCACCCGCCCGGTGTGGTTACCCGAACGGCTCCCCCGTTCAGCAGAATGGCTCCCGTGGCGAGCGCGTTGCTGGAGACGAAGCTGCACGCACCCCGGCCGCAGCGCGGGGTCGTGTCCCGTCTCCGCCTGAACGAACGAGTGCGTCGGGCGCGAGACGCGAGGCTGACCCTGGTCTCCGCACCGGCGGGCTTCGGCAAGACGACGCTCCTCGCCGAGCTGGCCGCGCACTCGGGCGCCGACGCGTCCGTCGCGTGGGTCTCGCTCGACGAGAGCGACAACGATCCCGCGGCGTTCTGGTCCTACGTCATCGCCGCACTCGATCGGGCCGCGCCCGGTGCCGGCACGCGTGCCGGATCCCTCCTTGATGCCAGCAACCGCGGTGTCGAGGCCGTCCTGACGGTGCTGTTGAACGACCTGGCCGCCGCGCCACGCGACCTCGTGCTCGTCCTTGACGACTACCACGCCCTCGACAGCGCCGACATCGCCCACGCGATGGCCTACCTGGTGGATCACGCGCCACCGAATCTCCATCTGGTCATCGGCACGCGAGCGGACCCGTTGCTGCCTCTCGCTCGCCTCCGCGCGAAGGGTGATCTTGTCGAGATCCGCGCAGCGGACCTGCGCTTCTCCGCCGACGAGGCGGCCGCCTACCTCAACGGCACGATGGGACTGGGCCTCAGCGATCGCAACGTCGATGCGCTGGAGGACCGGACCGAGGGCTGGATCGCCGCCCTTCAGCTTGCCGCCCTGTCCATGGAGGGCCGCGAGGACGTCAGCGGCTTCATCAGCGGCTTCGCCGGGGACGACCGCTACGTCGTGGACTATCTCGTCGAGGAGGTGCTGCAGCGGCAGCCCGCCGACATCAGGGAGTTCCTGCTGCGCACGTCGATTCTCGCGCGCATGACGGGTCCGCTATGTGACGCCGTGACCGGAGCTGCGGCGGGCGGCGCAATGCTCGAAGCCCTCGAACGAGGGAATCTCTTCCTCGTCCCGCTCGATGACCGGCGTCGCTGGTATCGGTACCACCACCTCTTCGCGGACGTCCTCCACGCGCGACTCCTGGACGAGCGGCCGGACGAGGTGCCCGTTCTCCACCGGCGGGCGAGCGAGTGGTACGAGTCGCTTGGCGAACGAGCTGAGGCGGTTCGACACGCACTTGCCGGGACGGACTTCGAGCGCGCCGCTGACCTGATCGAGCTCGCGGTCCCGTCCCTGCAGCGGGCCCGCCAGGAGACGACGCTCCGCGCGTGGTGCGAGGCGCTTCCTCGCGAGCTCC
>JASLBU010000267.1 GCA_030146365.1 Candidatus Limnocylindria bacterium
GAGGACCTGCTCGCCAACCCGCGCAAGATCCTGCAGGTCATCAAGGACGAGCTCACAGAGCTGGACCGCAAGTACGGCGACGACCGCAAGACGCGGATCCAGGCCGACGTCAACCGCGAGCTGACGGCCGAGGATCTCGTCGCCAGCGAGGACGTCGTCGTGACGCTGAGCCAGCGGGGCTACATCAAGCGTCAGCCGATCAGCACGTTCCGCTCGCAGCGCCGGGGCGGCCGCGGCAAGCTCGCGATGCTCACCCGCGAGGAGGACGCCGTCCGGCACCTCCTGGTCGCGAACACCCACGACAACATCCTGTTCTTCACCAACCGCGGCCGCGTGTTCATCACAAAGGTGCACACCCTTCCGGACGCGTCGCGCCAGGCGAAGGGCCTGCCGATCATCAACTTGCCGGGCGTCCAGGTGGAGCAGCGCGAGTACGTCAGCGCGATCATCAGCCTGCCGCAGTTCGAGCCGGGGCACTACCTGGTGATGGCGACCCGCCGCGGCATGATCAAGAAGACGCCGCTCGAGGATTACGCGAAGATCCGCGCCAACGGGTTGATCGCGATCAACCTGGTCGACGGCGACGAGCTCCAGTGGGTCGGCCTGTCCGACGGCCAGAACGACATCATCGTGGCCACCAAGAAGGGGCAGGCGGCCCGCTTCAAGGAGTCGGAGGTACGCCCGCTCGGGCGCGGCACTCAGGGCGTGAGCGCCATCCGCCTGCGCGGCGACGACGAGGTGGTCGGCATGGAGGTCGTCGAGCACCTGGAGCAGCAGGTCCTGGTCGTCACCGAGCAGGGGTTCGGCAAGCGGACCGAGGTGGCGGACTTCCCCGTGAAGCACCGCGCCACCGGCGGGGTCATCGCGAACTCCCTCAACCGGGAGACGGGCGACGTGGCGGCCATCCGGCTCGTCGGCCAGGAGGACGAGGAGCTGATGCTGATCACGGAGCTGGGCACCATCCTGCGCACGGAGGTCGGCGGCATCAATCGCTATCGGCGCGCATCCCGCGGCGTGACGGTCATGAAGCCCCAGGAGGGCGACCGTATCGTGTCGATCACCGTCTTCGTGGACAACCGGCTGCCGGGGGAGGTCCCCGAGGCCGAGTAACGCGTCGCACGCGAGCCGTACCTTGAGCGAACGACTCGCGCGGTGTGGCTGGCATCCGCGTCACTGAGCAATCCGGGGCGGCATGCGGAGCCCTGTCATTTCGCGGTCCAGCGGACTGCTGGCATGCAAAGAAATGCAGGTACCACAGGACTCCGACTGCCCGACTGCGCACGGCGTCCGGTAGAATCGGCGAGCACGACCTGTAGCGCCGCAGGAGACGACGCGATGTACGCCGACGAGTTCAGCATCTACGCCGGCAACGCGAACAAGCCCCTGGCCGAGCGCATCTGCCGGTACCTGCAGACGGACATCGGCGCCGTCGAGGTCTTCCAGTTCGCCAACGAGAACATCTTCGTGCGTGTGATGGAGAACGTCCGGGAGCAGGACGTCTTCCTGGTGCAGCCGACCAGCCGGCCGGTCAACCAGTCGATCATGGAGCTGCTGATCATGATCGACGCCTTCAAGCGCGCGAGCGCGGGACGCATCACCGCGGTCATCCCGTACTACAGCTACGGGCGGTCCGACAAGAAGGACCAGCCCCGGGTGCCGATCACCGCGCGGCTCATCGCCGACATGCTGACCGTGGCCGGAGCCGATCGCGTGCTGACCATGGACCTGCACCAGGGCCAGATCCAGGGGTTCTTCAGCATCCCGGTCGACGAGCTGACCGCGGTCAACCTGATCTGTGCGCACATCAAGGCGAAAGAGATCCAGGACATCGTCGTCGTCAGCGAGCTCGGCTTTGCGAAGAAGGCCCGCAACTTCGCCGAGCTGCTGTCGGCCCCGCTGGCGATCGTCGAGAAGCGGCGCCTCGGCAACGAGGACCGCACCGAGGTGATGAACATCATCGGTGAGGTACGCGGCAAGACCGCGGTGCTCATCGATGACGAGATCGACACCGCCGGCTCGCTGATGGAGGCCGTGGGCGCGTTGGAGGCGGCCGGCACCAACGAGATCTACAGCTGCGCCACCCACGGCGTCTTCTCCGGCGCGGCCCTCGAACGGATCGCGGCGAGCCCCCTGACCGAGATCATCGTCACCGACACGGTCCCGCTCCCCGACGAGGCCACCGATCCGCGCATCACCGTGCTGTCGGTTGCGCCGCTGTTCGGTGAGGCGATCAAGCGCATCCACCGCGGCGAGAGCGTCGGAGCCCTCTTCAGCTCGGAGGTCGAGATGGTCGAGGAGATGACGTTCTGGGACGAGGCCGGCGACGACGCGACGCAGGATCGGATCCGTCCTCTGCCGGCCAGCGCCGGCGCCTGAACCCCGGGCTGGCTGGAGGGCGCCCGAGGCGCATCCGTCTATACTCGGCGTCCCGATGTTCAAGTTCCTGTCCCGCCTCGCCGACTCGAACGAGCGCGAGGTCAAGGGCCTCCAGCCGATCGTCGATCGCATCAACGCCCTGGAGCCAGACATCCAGGCGCTGAGCGACGCGGAGCTGGCCGCCCACACCGAGAAGCTCCGCGCCCGTCTGCGCGACGACGTGGGGGACATCCTGGTGCCGATCGAGCTGCGAGCGCTCGACCCGGACGACGAGGCGGCCGAGTCGGCACTGGCCGGAGGCGATGCCGCCCGACTCGCCGACGACCTGAAGCGCCAGCGCGAGGCGGAGCTGAAGCGGATCAACGAGGCGCTCGAGGGCGTCCTGCCGGAGGCGTTCGCCGCGGTCCGCGAGGCGATGGTGCGCGCACTGGGGAAGCGGCACTACGACGTGCAGCTCATGGGCGGGGTGGTGCTGCACCGGGGAGCCATCGCGGAGCAGCGCACCGGCGAGGGCAAGACGTTCGTCGCTCCGCTGGCCGCCTATCTCAACGCGCTGGTCGGGCGCGGCGTTCACGTGGTGACGCCGAACGACTACCTGGCCAAGCGCGACGCCCAGTGGATCGGCGCGATCTTCCACCGGCTGGGCATGAGCGTCGGCTCCATCCAGCACGATGGGGCGTACCGCTTCGACCCGGAGTTTCACGCCACCGACGAGCGGCTGCGGGACCTGCGGCCGGTGCCGCGCAACGAGGCCTACGGCGCCGACGTGACGTACGGCACGAACAACGAGTTCGGCTTCGACTTCCTGCGGGACAACCTCGTGGTCGACCTCGCCAACCGGGCGCAGCGCAGCCACTTCTACGCGATCGTCGACGAGGTCGACAACATCCTCATCGACGAGGCCCGAACGCCGCTCATCATCAGCGGCAACGCCGAGGAATCGGCCGACAAGTACCTCCAGTTCGCCCGCCTCGTGCCGAGGCTGAGGGCCGAGGAGGACTACGTCGTCGACGAGAAGTTCAAGCAGGTCGCGATCACCGAGGCCGGCACCGACAAGATGGAGCAGTGGCTCGGCGTCGAGAACATGTTCGCCGACGACTTCAGCCTGGCGCGGCACCTCGAGCAGGCGCTCAAGGCCCAGGTCCTCTACCAGAAGGACCGCGACTACGTCGTCAAGGACGGCGAGGTGATCATCGTCGACGAGTTCACCGGTCGCCTCATGCCGGGCCGCCGCTGGTCGGAGGGTCTCCACCAGGCGGTCGAGGCGAAGGAAGGCGTGGCCGTCAAGAACGAGCAGCGCACGCTGGCGACCGTTACCTTCCAGAACTACTTCCGCATGTACGACAAGCTCGCCGGCATGACGGGCACCGCCGAGACAGAGGCGGAGGAGTTCGAGAAGATTTACGGGCTGGAGGTCGTCGTCATCCCGACGCACCGCGACATGGTGCGGGCCGACTACGCGGACCTCATCTACGCGTCGCAGCGGGCGAAGTGGAACGCCGTCATCGACGAGATCGCCGAGGAGCACGAGAAGGGGCGGCCGGTCCTGGTCGGCACGATCAGCGTCGAGGTCAGCGAGATGCTCGGCGAGCTCCTCAAGCGTCGCGGCATCAAGCACAACGTGCTGAACGCGAAGTTCCACGAGCGCGAGGCCGAGATCGTCGCGCAGGCCGGCCGGTCCGGCGCCGTCACGATCGCCACGAACATGGCCGGTCGGGGGACCGACATCCTCCTCGGCGGCAACCCGGAGGTCCTCGCGACCGAGCTGCTGCACAAGAAGGGGACGAACGTCCTGGAGGCATCCGAGGAGGAGTACGCGTCGGCGCTCCGCGAGGCGGAGGCGATCTGCGAGGCGGACAAGGAGAAGGTGCTGGCAGCCGGGGGCTTGCACATTTTGGGCACGGAGCGCCACGAGGCGCGAAGGATCGACAACCAGCTGCGCGGTCGTGCCGGACGTCAGGGCGACCCCGGCTCCTCGAGGTTCTACCTGAGCCTGGAGGACGATCTGATGCGCCGCTTCGCGAACGACCGCGTCCAGGGCCTCATGAAGACGCTCGGCTTCACGGACGACACGGCGCTCGAGTCCAAGATGGTGAGCAAGACCATCGAGAACGCCCAATCACGCGTCGAGGGCTATAACTTCGATGCGCGCAAGCACGTCGTCCAGTACGACGACGTGATCAACCGTCAGCGCGAGACGATCTACCGCGAGCGGGACCGGATCCTTCGCTCCGCGAACCTCGGGCCGATCGTGGAGGCCATGCTCGACGACGAGGTGGCCGCCCTGGTGACGGAGCACACGGCGGCCGACCACTTCGCCGACTGGAACCTCGACGGCCTTCGCACCCAGCTGACCGCGATGGTGCCCTCGCTGACCGGCGCGGACCTCGCCTTCCTGGACGACGCGAGAGAGAACGACACGATCACGGCGACCGTCAGCGAGCTGGTCCGAGACCGGTACGAGCGCCGTCGCGCCGAGCTGGGGGAGCAGGCCGTCAAGGTGCTGGAGCGACTCGTCCTGCTGCGCGTCATCGACTCGCTGTGGGTCGACCACCTCACCGCCATCGACGACATGCGGCGCGGCATCGGGTTGCGGGCCTACTCCCAGCGCGATCCGCTGAACGAATTCAAGATCGAGGCCTACCGCATGTTCGACGAGCTCAAGTCGACCATTCGGCACGACGTCACGCACACGATCTTCCGCGTCACGGTCCAGCAGGCCCCACCGCCGCCGCGACCCATGGCCCGAAACGTGGTGGAGGGTCGGGCAGCGGTCGGCGCCACCTCCACTGCCGCAGGCGCGACCACGACGACGGCGGTTGGCGGCGGCGGGAACGGGAGCGCGCCTGCTCGATCCGGACCGAAGGTCGGGCGCAACGATCCGTGCTGGTGCGGCTCCGGCCGAAAGTACAAGAAGTGCCACGGAGCGTGAGCACGTAAGACCGATCGGGACGTGGGGAGGCTCGTCTGCCAGACCCGCCCCGCGGGCGGGCAGGACCGGCTGCCCAGCCCAACCTTGACCCCCATCGGCTCCTGGCGGTCATCCGGGGTGTCGCCGCGCTAGCGGCGAGGGCGCTCAACCGCGGTTGCGGCGCTCGGGCGGCGCGAGCGGAACTTCCTCGCCGTCATCCGCCTCATTCCCGTAGCGGCGGTGCTTCTGCTGCCACAGGCGAATCGGATAGAGGATCAGGCACGCAACCGCGGTGAGGGCCAGGATCAGGAGGAACGGGTCGGGCATGTGGGCCACTCCTGCACGGCGCGCGCCGGGCGATCGGGGTTGCGATATCTGAGCCACTCGCTACGATGGTCCGAACGTCGCCCGCGAGCGTGCTCGGACCTCGTCGGGCCCCCAATACGGCGGAGGGATTTGTGAAGCAACTGACCGCACCTCCAAGGGTCTCCGTTCCGCTCCCCGTCAGCACGGCGGCCCACCTCCCACCGGTCACTCGCTTCAGAGACCCCGAACTCCCCTACGAAGACCTCATCATGTGCGAGCGTGACTGCATGCGCTGCAGTTACGCCGCGACCCTCGATTGCGACGGCAATTGCGGCGTCTGCCCCCGGCAGAACTACTGCCCCTGCGTCAACCCCGCCAAGGTGAGGACGAAGCTCAACCGCGCGGCCGAGATGGCCGAGCTGCCGATGGCGGTCACACTTGGACGCAATTAGGGACGAGGCGCGCCGGCTGGCACGCCTGGTGGACGACACGTCGGTGCGCCTTTGACCTGCCCGCGAAAGAGGCAGAGCTCGCCGAGCTGACCGAGCGATCGGCAGATCCGGATCTCTGGGACGACCCCGCCGCCGCGCAGGCGACCATGCGCCGCGCCGAGGAGCTACGTGCCGAGATCGAGTCGTGGCGGGGGCTCGGAGCGCGGGCGGCCGGTCTCGCGGAAATGGCCGAGATGGCGGCGGCAGACCCCGAAGAGGGGACCGCGCTGCTGCCGGACCTCGAGCGCGATCTTTCGGAGCTCCAGAACGACTGGGGGAGGATGGAGCAGCAGCTGCTCCTCTCCGAGCCCATGGACGAGCGCGGCGCCATCGTCTCCATCCACGCGGGAGCCGGCGGCACCGAGAGCCAGGATTGGGCCGAGATGCTGCTGCGCATGTACCTGCGCTGGGCCGAACGCGCCCGGTTCAAGACCGAGATCCTCGAGGCGACGGAGGGCGAGGAGGCGGGGCTGAAATCGGTCAGTTTCAGCATCGACGGCCGCTGGGCATACGGCAGGCTCCGCAGCGAGCGCGGCGTCCATCGGCTGGTGCGGATCAGCCCCTACGACTCCCAGAAGCGGCGCCACACCAGCTTCGCGCTGGTGGAGGTGATGCCCGAGGTCCCCGACGATGACGCGGTCGAGATCGAGGACAAGGACCTCCGCGTCGACACCTACCGTGCGAGTGGAGCCGGGGGTCAGCACGTGAACAAGACCGACTCCGCCGTCCGCCTGACCCACCTGCCGACCGGGCTGGTGGTGGCCGTCCAGTCGGAGCGCAGCCAGCACCAGAACCGGGAGCGCGCGATGGCGGTCCTGCGGGCCCGGCTCATCGAGCGCCAGGTCGAGGAGCGCGAGGCCGAGATGGCGCGGCTGCGTGGCGAGCACGTCGAGGCGGGCTGGGGCAATCAGATCCGCTCGTACGTCCTTCAGCCGTACACCATGGTCAAGGACCTCCGCACAGGCGTCGAGACATCGAACCCGACTGCCGTGCTGGACGGCGACCTCGATCCGTTCATCGAGGGGTACCTGCGCTCGCGCGTCGGCGAGGGTGATCCCGCGCCGGCGGCCTGACCAGCGCGCGACGACGTCCGCCCGCTGGGCGCGTGGAACGGCCGCTTGCGGCCCCATTGGGTACCATCGGGCCGTACCGATGCCAGCCCTCCTGCGCCGACGCACCCGCCCCGAGCCGACCGACGCACCGGTCATCGGCATGGTGGACGTGGGGATGACCTACCCGAACGGCAAGGTCGCGCTCGCGGACGTGAGCGTGACGATCCCGCCCGGCGACTTCGTCTTCCTGGTGGGGCCATCCGGCGCCGGCAAGAGCACCTTCATCCGCCTCCTCATCCGCGAGCAGCTGCCCACCCACGGTCAGGTGCGCGTCGCCGGCCACGACCTGCTCCGCATGCGGCGCCGCCACGTGCCGGGCTTGCGAAGGCGAATCGGGATCGTGTTCCAGGACTTCCGGCTGCTGCCGAACAAGACCGTCGCGGAGAACGTGGCGTTCGCGCTGGACGTGACCGGGACGCCGGGTGCGGTCATCCGGCGCCGCGTTCCGCAGCTCTTGAGCCTCGTCGGCCTGCAGGACCACGCCCATCACCTGCCGACCCAGCTCTCGGGCGGCGAGCAGCAGCGCACGGCCATCGCGCGAGCGCTCGTGCACGACCCGGCGATCCTCATCGCCGATGAGCCGACCGGCAATCTCGACCCGGTGACGAGCTGGGAGATCATCCAGCTCCTCATCCAGATCAACCAGCTCGGGACCACGGTCCTGATGGCGACCCACAACCAGGAGGTCGTGAACGCCATGCGGCGACGGGTGCTGGCCCTGGAAGGCGGGCACCTGGTGCGCGACGAGGCCGCGGCGGCGTACGAGCGCGAGTACTGACCGATGCCGTTCGTGCGCTTCATCGGCTTCAGCATCGTCCGCGCGTGGCAGGGCTTCTGGCGCAACGCGATGATGAGCCTGGCGGCCACCGCCACCGTGATCCTCATGCTCGTCCTGCTGTCGGCGCTGTTCATCGTGATCAGCGGGCTGAACTCCGGCCTCGAGTTCATCGAGCGGAAGGTTGCGGTCACCGCCCAGCTGGAGGACAACCTTACCGAGGCGTCGGTCGGCATCCTCACCCGGGAGGTCGAGGCGATCCCCGGTGTCGAGAGCGTCACCTACGTGTCGCCGGCCGAGGCGATGGCGCGCCTGGAGGACTCGTTCGCCGAGCTGGGGGAGGAGCTGGATCTCGGCGGCAGCGAGACGAGGATCAAGCTCTTCGCGAGCCTCGAGATCAGCCTCGTCGACCCCGACGCCTCTGGTGACGTGAGCGCCGCGCTCGCGGATGATCCGCGCGTCGAGCGCGTCCTGACGAAGCAGGCGGAGTACGACACGCTGCTGGGCGTCATCAACGCCATCCGGACCGTCGGCCTGGCGATCCTGGGCCTCGTCGGCCTGACGGTGCTGTTCATGATCATCAACACGATTCGGATCGCGGTGTACAGCCGGGCAGGCGAGATCGAGATCATGCGACTCGTCGGCGCATCCGATTCGTTCATCCGCTGGCCCTTCATCCTCGAGGGCATCCTGTGCGGCCTCATCGGGGCGCTCCTGACGATCACGATCGTCGCGGTGGTGTGGGACCCCATCCAGCCGGCCATGGTGCAGGTGTTCCAGATGCCCACCGCGGTCAGTGACCGCTTCCTCACCACGCTTTCACTGCTCATTCTCGGCGTCGGCCTGGGACTGGGAGCGCTCGGGTCCTGGATCAGCGTGCGGTCGTACCTCGTCGCCGCGCACTGATACCGATCCTCACGCGCGTCCGGCTTCGTGTCGCGAACGTAATGCCCCGAAAGCCGACCATCCATGGTCGATTGCTAGACTTCGTGCTCCGATGACCGCACCGACCTCCGCACCGCACGAGCCGCGACCCTCGACGCGCCGCTCCGGCAGCACTGCCCTTGCCTGGGTGGCCGCCCTGGGCCTCGCCGCGGTCGTCGGCGCGCTGCTGTTCATCGGTGGCTACCTGGTCGGCGGCTCGGGCGGCGGCACCGGCTGCGCAGCGCCGGACGAAGAGTTCGCCGCCTTCTGCGAGGCGTACGACCGGCTGCAGCGGGAGTACGTCGATGACCTGGACGAGCAGGAGCTGGCCGAGGGCGCCATCCAGGGCATGTTCCAGTACGGCGTCGGGGACCCGAACTCCGGCTACATGGCTCCGGACCAGTACGACCAGGCGCTTGGCGACCTTTCGGGCTCGTTCGGCGGCATCGGGGCAGAGATGGCCGTGACGAACACCGACGACCCGGAGGACATCGCCGGGTGCGCGGAGCTGTCGGCCACCTGCCGCCTGGTGGTGGTCGCGCCCCTGGCCGGGACCCCCGCCGAGGAGGCGGGCATCCTGGCCGGGGATTTCGTCATCGCGGTGAACGGCGATCCGGTGGACGGCTCGACCATGAACGACCAGATCACCCAGATCCGAGGTGAGCCCGGGACGGAGGTGACCCTGACCATCGAGCGGGAGGGAGAGGCGCCGTTCGACGTGACCATCACACGCGAAGAGATCGTGCTCCAGGAGGTCGAGGCGCGGCTCCTTGACGGCCACATCGGCTACATCGCGCTCAACGCGTTCTCCGCGCAGGCGAGCGAGCAGTTCGCCACGTCGCTCGCGGGGCTGCTGGAGGACGGTGCCGACCAGATCGTGTTCGACCTGCGTGATAACCCGGGCGGCTACATCGAGGCGGCACAGGAGATCGCCAGCCAGTTCATCGATTCCGGCCTGATCTTCACGCAGGAGTCCGCGGGTAACGACGTGCGCGAGTACCCGTCCACCGGTGACGGAGTCGCCACGTCCGACGACCTGCCGGTGGTCGTGCTGGTAAACGGCGGGACCGCGTCGTCCTCCGAGATCGTCGCCGCGGCGCTCCAGGAGGCCGGCCGCGCCACGATCATCGGCGAGCCCACCTTCGGCAAGAACACCGTCCAGGTCTGGAGCCGGCTGGAGAACGGGGGCGGCGTTCGCATCACGATCAGCCGATGGTTCACGCCGGGGCACAACAGCGTGGCCCCGGACGGCATCCAGCCGGACATCTCCGCCGCGCGCGCCGCCGATACGCCGCCCGAGGAGGATCCGGTGCTCGACGCGGCCCTCGAGCATCTGGCGGACCAGCCGGTGGCGGGGGAGGAGACGTCCAGGGTGCCCGGCCCGGACCGCGGGCTCGCCCTCGATTGGCCCCTGACCATCGGGATTGTCGGCTTGCGAAGCATCTGCTAGCATCGCTCGCAACGAAAGGAGGTGGTGTTGCAGATGGATAGTTCCACGCACGCCACCACCGAGGCGGTTCGCTAACACAGCCTCGAGTGGTGTAGCGACGGGAAGAGCCGGCCGATACGGTCGGCTCTTTCCATGTCCGCCTCACTGCCGCTGACGCCGGCCTTTCAGAGCCGATGGAGCCATGCCGACCCATGCCCGACGAGACGATATCGGTCAACCGACGCGCGCGCCACGAGTACGCCATCGAGGAGGTCCTCGAGGCGGGGATCGTGCTGACCGGCACCGAGATCAAGAGCGTGCGCGCGCACAAGGTGAACATCGCCGAGGCGTACGTTCGCATCGAGCGTGGCGAGGCATGGCTGATCGGCGCGCACATCGCCGAGTACGCCCAGGGCAACCGGTTCAATCACGCCCCGGCGCGCACCCGAAAGCTCCTCCTGCATCGTGACCAGATCGCCGAGCTTACCGGGCTGCAGTCCGCGAAGGGGCTGACAATCGTGCCGCTGCGCCTCTACCTCAAGCGGGGGACTGCGAAGCTGGAGATCGGGGTTGCCCGCGGGAAGAAGGCGCACGACAAGCGGCGGACCATCGCCGAGCGCGACATGCGCCGGGAGCTCGACCGGGAGTCGAAGGAAGCCGGGCGCATCAAGTTCTGACTGCGGGTTCCCGCGGCCGGCTAGGAGCGGCGCCACCAATAGAACGGCTGTTCTCACGTGTGCCGCGGTCTGCTAGAATGACGGACGGTTCGTGGGGATGTCAGGTTTCGACAGGGCCCGTGAACCGGGAATCGCAGGTCGAGGGTGCTCGCAGGCCTCGTAAAACAGCGGGCAATTGCTGTAACTGGCAACGATAGTTACGCCCTCGCTGCTTAGGCAGTGAGCA
>JASLBU010000268.1 GCA_030146365.1 Candidatus Limnocylindria bacterium
CTGCTCGCATGGCTGGCTGCCGTGCCGCTGCTGCGCGGGGAGCCGGACGGGCGCATCGGATCGCGGGTCGGTGAGCCGGCTCCGCCGCTGGCGCTCCTCGACCTGGACGGGCGCGAGTGGACGCTCGCCGATGGCGGAGGGCGGCTGGTCTGGGTCAACTTCTGGGCCACCAGCTGTGAGCCATGCCGGACGGAGATGCCCGCGATGCAGCGGCTTGCCGAAGCCTACCCCGATGAGCTGCTGATCCTGGGCGTCGACTGGGGCGAGGGTCGTGACGTCGTCCAGGACTTCGCGGGTCGGTACGGCGTCGAATACCCGATCCTGCTCGATCCGGGACTGGAAACGTACTACGACTGGGCGGGCAGTGACGGCCTGCCGCGGCACTACTTCATCGGCGGCGAGGGAACGGTGATCCGTGAGGTGATCGGGCCGCTGGAGCCTGCTCGAATGGTGGCGATCGTGGAGGAGCTGCTGGAAGGCTGAAAGGCACGTCGACGCCCGGGTCGCGGGTGCGGCCCGGGCGTCTCGCGTTGTGGAGGCGGGTAGGTCAGCCCTCGACGACCAGCGTGCCGGTCATCTCGGTCGGGTGCACGTCGCACACGAAGAAGTACTCGCCGGGCTCAAGGGCGTCGATCGACACCTCGTCGGTCTCACCCTCGTCGATGATGTTGCCGACGGCGATCTCCTCGCCGCCTTCCTCGGTGTAGACGCTGAAGTTGTGTGGCACAGCCTCGTTGTTGGTGAAGCTCACCGTGAACGCCTCACCCGCCGGGGCGACGATCGTCTCGACGCTGAACTCGAGATCGGCCGCGGTGACCTCGACGGTGCCGTCAGTCACCGTGGCGCTCGAGCCGCCGTCGGCTCCAGCAGATGCGGCGGCGCCGGAGCCGCCGTTTCCGCCGGCACCGTCACCGGACTCGCCCTCGGCGCAGGCCGCCAGGCCGAGCGTGAGGAGGAGCGAGATTGCGATTGGCGCGCCGCGACGCAGCGCGAAGAAGGAGCGAGTCATGGATGTCCTCTGCAAGGTCGAAAGTCGAATGGCTTCCGCAGTGGCATTCGCATTGTACGTGCCCAGCTCGATCGGTTCGAATCGACCGCTGTCGCGGGCTCGGCCGCCCCCCGCCGGCGACATCAGCCGCTCGCGCGGTAGCTGCCGTTCTCGGTGCGCTCTATGCGCAGCGGCAGGCCGCCCGGATCGTGTGTGAAGTAGCACCACCAGCCCTCCGCTGCGGTGCGCGCCACGAGCTCTCGGCGGACCTCCACGGCGTCGATGGGATAGTCGTCGTTCGCGCTCGTCCAGCGCACCGGGACCTGCCAGCGGGTCGGGATGAGATCGCCCCAGAAGATCGCGCGGTCCGTGGGATCACCGACCCGTCCCTGCGGCCGCTCGACGCCAAGGAGCACAGCCTGGGAGCCCCGGGTGTGGCCGCCGGTGCGCGTCACCCGCACGCCCTCGACCAGCTCCACCTCGCCATTGACCTCGGCGAGCTGCCCGGCGGCGCGAACGGCATCAAGCTGTTCCGTCTCCATGACGCCCTGGAGGCGCAGCTCGTCCCCGTGCGCTGCCTCCACTTCGTCACGCTGCACGAGGTACCGCGCGTTCGGAAAGGCCGGCAGCCCGTCGGTTCCCAGCATGCCGCCCGCGTGGTCATAGTGCAGGTGGCTCAGGACGACGAAGTCGATGGTGGCGGGATCCTCCCCCACCGCGCGCAGGGCCGCGACCGGGTCACCCCCCTCGACCCCTTTGATCTCGCGGTCCTTTTCGGTCATTCGCACACCGGTGCCGGTCTCGACCAGGATCCGCTTGCCGCCCGCCTCGACCAGCAGCACATTCAGCCGGCACAGTATGCGGCCGCGTTCGTCGGTATCCACAAGGCGGCTCCAGAGAGGCCGGGGCACGACACCGAAGAAGACCCCCGCGTCGGGCCGGAACCACCCGGCGCGGATGACTCTGACGTTGACGTTGCCCGCGAAGGTGCGGGCGGGCCCGATCTCGTGGAGCGGCTGGCTCACGCGCGCGACACGCGGCCACGCTCGAAATCGGCGTGGTAGCGGCTGGCGGTGGGATCGGTCTGGCCGCGGTACTTGCTGCCGATGCGCGCATCCCCGTAGCCGATCTCCACCGGCGACGAGAGCCGCTGGAAGCTGATCTGGCCGATCTTCATCCCGTCATACAGCTTGATCGGGAGGTTGGCGACATTGCTGAGCTCGAGGGTGAGGGTCCCCTCCCACCCCGGATCGACGTAGCCGGCCGTGGAATGGATGAGGAGGCCGAGGCGACCGAGGCTGGACTTGCCCTCGAGCCGAGCCACGAGATCGTCGGGGAGGCCCACCCGCTCGAACGTCGCGCCAAGCACGAACTCGCCGGGGTGGAGGATGAAGGGCTCGTCGCCCGTGATCTCCACGAGCTCTGTCAGCTCACGCTGCTCCTCCCGGGGGTCGATCACGGCCGTCCGGTTGTTGCGGAACACGCGGAACCGGTTGCCCAGGTGGAGGTCCACGCTCGATGGCTGGACGGCCTCGGGGACGTAGGGGTCGATGGCGATCCGGCCTGCCTCGATCTCGGCGCGGATGTCGCGGTCGGACAGGATCATGCGCGCCGGATTGTACCGGAGCGTCCCGGGTCACTCGCCTCGTTGGCGGATGAGCAGATCGACCTCGCGCTGGAGCGTGTCCAGGTCGTCGTAAGCGTGATACACCGATGCGAACCGGATGTAGGCCAACTGGTCCAGCTCGCGCAGGGCGTCGGCCGCCAGGCTGCCGATCTCGGTTGACGGGACCTCGGTATCCCCACGGCCGCGCAGGCGTGCATCGATCTCGTCGACCGCCGCCTCGACCTGCTCCAGCGTCACCGGCCGCTTCTGGAGCGCCTTGAGAAGGCCGGTGCGGACCTTCTCGCGGTCGAACTCCTGCCGCGTGCCGTCCCGCTTGACGACGACGAGACGGGCCCCCTCCGGCCGCTCGTAGGTCGTGAAGCGGTGCGCGCAGCTCTCGCATTCGCGCCGGCGCCGAATGGATCCCCCGCCCTCGAGGTCACGGGAGTCGATGACCCGCGTGCCGGTCTGCTCGCATCGTGGACAGCGCATCTTGTGTGCTCCGCGCAGCTATACCATGGATGGTACCGGGGGGGAGCATACCACCAGATGTAGGCGACGTATATATCCGATATACGCCCGCAGGTCAGTTCTCGCGCTGCCGCTCCAAGCGTGCGGTGACGGAGGCATCCGTGGGCTTGCCGGGCTCCCAGTGGAGCAGCACGTCCACGATCTCGGTCATTCGCATCCGCGCGTGAGTGACGTTTCCGTGGCCGCGCTTGTAGTACGTGAACGGCTCGTCGTCGTCCGGTGGACGGTGGGGCAGCTTGGTGATCGCGCACCCGCGCTCGACCGTCACGATGCCGCGCATGGCCCGTTCGAGGTTGGTCTCGTACTCCATGTGCAGCCCGTGAAGCTCTTCCGGCGCCATCATCTCCTGGAGGCCGGTCTCCTCGACCTCGAGGGCCTCCTCCTGCTCGCTGAGCCGCCGGACTGCCTCGTCCGGGTCGAGCGCCCTGCGCCGGAGCGCATCGATGTCGTCGGCGATCTGCGCGAGACGCGCATCGACGCGCGCGGTGCGCTCGAACAGGTCGTTGCGATAGGCGCCGAGCTCGCGTCCGGGGCCGAACACGCTGCGCCGCCGGCCGCCGAACAACCCGCGCATCATCCCTCCACGCTACCCCGCCAGGCCCTTGCGCCGGCGAATCTCCTCGGTGAGGGCCGGGAGGATCTGGAACAGGTCCCCGACCACGAACAGATCTGCGAACTCCCCGATGGGCGCATCCGGATCCTTGTTGATCGCCACGACGTGCTCCGCAGTCTGCATGCCGACCCGGTGCTGGATGGCGCCGCTGATGCCCGCGCCGATATACAGCGAGGGCTTGACGACCTTTCCCGTCTGGCCGATCTGCAGCTGGTACGGGATCCAGCCTGCGTCCGCGGCCGCGCGCGACGCTCCGACGGCGCCTCCGAGGGCCGCGGCCAGGTCACGGAGCGCGCCGAAGCCCTCCTCGCCCCCAACCCCGCGGCCACCGGCCACGATGACGGTCGCCTCCTCGAGGTTCACGACCTTGGCCTCCGCCTCGTGGCTCTCGGCGACGGTGGCCCGCGCCAGCGCCAGCTCCTCCGGACCCGAGACCGTGGTGACCTCCGCCGTGCCGCTGCCCCCCTCATCGGGTGTGAACGTGTTCGACAGCACGAGGACGACGGATGGGGCCGGCGCGCCATCCGCCGGCCGGGCGGTCGTGATGACGCGGCCCTGAAGGGTCGCCTGCTCGGTCTCGACGACGCCCTCCGAGACTCGCACGGCGCGGACCGGGCCGAATGCCGGGACGTCGAGCGCCCCGACGAGCGCGGCGGCGATATCACGCCCGTTGGGCGTTGCCGGTGCGAGCACCGCCAGGCCGGCACCACGAGCCGCCGCAATCGCGGCGGACGCATGAGCGATCGCGGGCTGGTCCTCGTCGCCCAGCACGACGGCGCGCTGGGCCCCGTAAGCCCCCAATGCCGCGGCGCCGTCGGCCGCCCCCGCCCCGTACGCCAGCGCCACGGCGGCGCCCCCGGACTGCGAGGCAAGCTCGGCGGCGCCTGTGGCGAGCTCCAGGGCCGAGCGTGCCGGGCGGCCGCCCACGAACTCGGCCAGGAAGAGGATGTCGTTGCTCATCAGATCAGCTTCCTCAGCTCCAGCCAGTCGGCGATCTTCGCGGCAGCCTCCGCGGCCGGCAGGTTCTCGATCCGCTCGGTGGGCGGTTTCTCCTCCGGCGGCCGGGTGTCGGTCACCCTCGTCAGCGAGTTTCCGTGCAGGTCGTCCGCGGACAGCCCCACATCCGCGAGCGACCAGGTGTGCATCGGCTTGCGCTTCGCGGCCATGATCCCCTTGAGGCTGGCGTAGCGAGGCTCGCCCACCTGGTCGGTGACGGTGGCGACGATCGGGAGCGGCGCCTCGATCCAGTCATAGCCCGTGCCCGACAGGCGCCTGACGCGGGCGGCACCGTTTACGAGGGCCAGCTCCGCGCCGTACGACAGGAGCGGCACGTTGCGCATGGCGGCGACGGCACCGGGAACCAGCGAGCCGCGCGCGTCGTCCGACGCCATCCCCATGAGCGCCACGTCCGGCGCAAGCTTGTCGAGGGCCGCTGCCAGTACCTTGGCGGTCCCCCACTCGTCGGTTCCCGCCAGCGCCGGGTCCGTCACCAGGATCGCCTCGTCCCCGCCCATCGCGAGGGCGCGGCGAAGGGCCTCCGATGCCTGCTCCGGCCCCATCGACAGATAGCTGACTGCCTCGGCGGTGCCCGCATCGAGCAACCGGAGGGCCTGCTCGATGGCGTACTCGTCCAGAGGGTTGATGATCGCCTCGGCGCTTGCGCGATCGAGGCGCAGGTCATCGGTGTAGCGCTTGTCGGCGCCTGTGGCCGGGACCTGCTTGATACAGACGACGATCTTCACGATCCGCGTGCTCTGCTCCTGAACATGGGTCAGCCTCTCTTCTCCACGCCGGCTCGCTGGAGGAGCTGACGGGCGACGATGAGGCGTTGAATCTGCTGGGTGCCCTCGTAGAGCTGGGTGATCTTCGCGTCGCGCATCATGCGCTCCACGGGGTACTCGGTGATATAGCCGTATCCGCCCAGCACCTGGACGGCGTCGGTGGTGACTTTCATCGCCGTGTCGCCGGCGACGAGCTTCGCGCTGGAGGTCCAGTACGGCAGGTCCTGTGCCTCGGCGTCCACGCGGGCCGCCGCGGCGTAGGTGAGCTGACGGGCGGCTTCCGTCTGGCTTGCCATGTCCGCCAGCATCCACTGGATGCCCTGGAAGTCCACGACCCGCTCGCCGAACTGCGTCCGGTCGGTGGCGTAGGCGACGGCCACATCCAGCGCGCCCTGCGCGATGCCGACGGCCTGCGCCGCAATGCCCAGCCTGGACCGGTCGAGGGTGGCCATCGCGATCTTGAACCCCTCTCCCTCCTCGCCCAGCCGATTCGCCGATGGCACTCGCACATCGTCGAAGGTGAGCTCGGCGGTCGGTGAACCGCGGATCCCCATCTTGTGCTCCACGCGCGGGGCGGCGAATCCGGGCGTGTCTGTCTCGACGATGAACGCGCTCATCCCGCGGCGTCCGCCCGACTCCGGGTCCGTCAGCGCGAACACGGTGAGAAGGTTCGCGACGCTGCCATGCGTGATGAAGCGCTTCGAGCCGTTGAGCACGTAGTCGTCACCGTCGCGCATGGCGCGCATGCGGTTGGACGCGACGTCGCTGCCCGCGGCGGCCTCCGTCAGCGCGAAGGCGATGAGCCACTCCCCGGAGGCAAGGCGCGGTAGGTATCGGTCCTTCTGCTCCGGCGATCCCGACAGAAGAATCGGAAGCGCACCGAGCTTCTGCACGATCGGGAGCAGGCTGGTGGTGGCGTCCGCCCGAGCGATCTCCTCCACCACGATGCTCTGCGAGACGGTGTCGAGCGCGGTCCCGCCGTGGCGCTCCTCGAAGCAGGTCCCGAGCAGGTCCTGCTCCGCCAGCAGCTGCTTGAGGTCCCAGGGGAACTCGGCCTGCTCGTCGATCGCGGAGGCGCGTGGCGCAATGCGCTCGCTCGCGAGCTCGCGGACGACCGCGCGCAGCTCCTCGTGGTCGGGGGTCGGCAGGTAGGTCACTCGGGCTCCTCGGGCACGGAGTGCGGGTGCGGCCGCTCGGGGCCCCGAGTCTACCGGATCGGACCGTCAGGGGCCGGAGGGGGGAGGTCGGTGCGCATACCTCCTCGGGCGTCGCCCAGCAGCTGGATCTCGACGCCTCCCGTGATGGCCGCCGCAAGGTTGTAGATCAGGCAGAAGAGCGCCGTGATGATCCAGCCGAGCACCGCGTACACGAGCGGCACGAGGAGGAGCCAGAT
>JASLBU010000274.1 GCA_030146365.1 Candidatus Limnocylindria bacterium
CTTCAACCACTCGAGTGAGCAGGAAGCGATGGCCTTCGCCCGGAGCTTCCTGCTCACTCGAGTGGTTGAAGATCCCCGCTCCGATGATGCGGCACGTGGCGAGCGTCCGGCATTGGGTCGCCTGCGCCGACGATTGACGGCAGTTCGCGGCCGTTGCCGCGGCCGTCGAGGGGACGGCTGCCGCACCGGCGGCAACCAGGATCACGAGCGCGAATACCTTCTTCATGGCCTTACCTCTCCGTGGGGCACAGGATCGAAGCTACCCGGGTCCGGAGCGATGCGCGCCGGTCAAATGCTCCTGGCGCGCTCGTCCAACCGGGATGAACCTGTACCTACCCCTCGTCCTTCCCTCCGTCGTCGTCCCCTTCGTCGTCGTCTTCTCCGTCGTCCGCCTCGTCCTCCTGGTTCGCGTCGACGGCTGCGGTGATCGGCTCGCCCTTGTAGTCGTCCGGGTTGTCGACCTTCTCGCCGTCGATCGAGATGCTGCCGTCTTCGTGGCGCTCCAGGTTCGCGGGGCCGAGCTTCTCGGTCGCGCCCTCGCCGTACGTCGGGTCGTCAAGGCCAAAGGTCTCGTACTTCGCGGGGCCGCTCGGCCAGTCCTCGGCCTTCTGCGGTAGCTCGTCGGCGTTCTCGAGCTCCTCGGTCTCCTTCTGGGCCTGCTCCGACTCCTCTTCCTTCTCCTGAGCCAGCTGCTGGGCGCTCTTCTCCTCGCCGTCGCCGTTCGACTCCTCGGAATTCGAGTCCTCGGCCTGCGTGTCTTCCTCGTTCTCGTCCGCGCTCATCGGTCGACCTCCTCCGCTCGGGGGGCCGCAAGTTACCGATGTGCGCGTGACCTCACGACAGCAGGGCCCCGGACAACCCCAGCCGGCCGGGAATCCCGAGCTTCCGGTACGTGTTGGCCAGGTGGTATTCGACCGCCTTGACCGACACGAACAGCTCCTGCGCGATCTCGCGGTTCTTCATGCCCCCGGCAGCCATCTGCGCGACGCGCAGCTCACTCGGCGTGAGCACCCCGGCGACGTCGTTCCGCGGCGTGCGCCGGCCGTCGAGCTCGTCGATCGCCCGCTGCAGCGTGCCCGCGGCGTCGGCCACCCGGCCGAGCGCGAGGTGTGCGCGCGCCTGCCCGAGCAGAAGCTCGGCCCGTTCGTGTTCCAGAGGTGCCCCCACCGGTCGTTGAAGCTACAACGACCTCTGGGTCCTCAGCCACTTTTTCGCGGTCAGCTCGCCCCATCCCGGCTGATGATCCGTCCGCCCCCCAGCGGGATGAAGTTCCCGTTGTTGTTGGAGACGAACGTGCCGGTGTTGTTGTTGATGAAGTTCCCCGTGTTGTTGGAGATCCACTGGCTGCCGCCGAGGGTGAATCCGATGCCCGGCGCCAGGCCGTCCACCAGGTTCCCGCCGGCCTCACCGATCAGCGAGCCCTGGCTCGTGTTGATCAGGCTGCCGCCGGCTTCCGAGATGATGCCTCCGCCGTTGTCGGAGATGATCCCGGTGCCGTGATCACCGATGAGGCCGAGGCCCTTGTCCGAGATCAGGTCCGACAGCGGCAGCCTCGCCAGGCCCAGCAGGATCGAGCTCTGCTGCTTCAGGTCGACGTGAAGCTGGGAGTTCGGCGGGATCAGCCGCTCGACGGTTCCGGTCTGCCGATCCACCGCACGCGACAGCGGCGTGACGATCGCGTTCATGAAGTCGGTCAGCTCGTCGTAGGTCACGTCGGGACCGAGGCGATCGACGTCGAAGTTCCCGCTGCCGACCACGATCAGCTTCGGACGCATCGCCACGAGCACGTTCTCGCCGCGCATGGCCAGCACGTTCTGGTCGCCGATCGCGACGGCACGCGCGCCCTGGTGCGGAACCACGTAGCCCACGTCGGCGGTCCCCAGCGTCGCCACCTTGGGTCGGCCCGTGGCGCGGGAATCGATGCCCAGACTGGCCGGCTCGAGCGGCGTGAACCGCGCCTTCTGGTCGTCCTTCCACTTGCCCCCGCTCTTCTTGAGCGTGCGCCCGGAGGTCACGCGGTACGTGCTGCCGGCGGGCTTGACGACCTCGATCTCGCGGAAGCCGAGCGCCTGCTCGCCGCTCCCGTCCTCGACCAGGGCAACCAGGCGGATCAGCCCCTCCGCCTTGATCTGGTTGCGGAAGAAGACCTCGCCGCTCTGGCCCGTCTGCACCGACGCGACCTTCTGCATCTGGCCGTACCCGCTGCCCTTCTTCGGGGCGAACCACATGTTCACGGTCGCGCCCTTGACGAAGCGCCCGGAGGCGATCTCGTTGACGCTGATCGTGAAGATGCTGCTCTGCCCGCCAACCGCCGGCAGCGTCCAGTTGTCGCCGTTCAGTCCGAGGTCGCCGGACTTCGCGCGGCCCGGGTCGTCGCGGAGCGTCAGGAAGTAGTCGGACCGCTTCGGCAGCAGCACGACGAACTTCATGACCCAGCGCGAGCTCTGGTCGAGCTTCACGCTCTTGACGTAGGGCTGGTCGACCGACGGGTCCCGCTTGAACACGACCTCGAAGCGGCACTTCTCGCGCTCGAGCGGCGCGATCGCCGACAGCTCGCCGTCCTTGAGGTCCAGGCGCTTGTTCTTCGGCGGGAACCACTCGCGGGTGATGAAAAGGCGGGCGGCCTCGTTCTGGTCGCCCATAGCGAGCGGTGCGCAACCCAGCTTCTTGTAGCGCGCCTTGATCTCCTTCTCCCGCTTGGTGTCGGGGTCGTCGATCACCTCGCGCTTGGGCTGGACGTCGCGCGCGGGGTCCCAGTGCCAGGTCCTGATGCGCACGGGGTCGCCACCCTCGCGGGCCGTGATCCTGTTGTCGACGGGGTCGGGCTCGACGATCGCGTGCACGACCGACCCGGCCTTGCCTCCCTTCTGGAGCGCCTTGCGGGCCCGGCGGGAGACACGCGTGTGGTCGAGGCCGACCGCGGTCGGGTTGAACAGGATGTTCGGCTTCTCGCACTTGCAGGCGCCGCGGGCGCGCTTGAGCACGCTGCGCTCGACCGCGTCGCGCAGGACGAAACGCAGGGTGCCGCGCTTCTTGTACGGCTGTAGCGGCGGCAGCTCGAAGGTCGACTCGAGCTGCTTCGCGTCGGGCAGGACGAGCGCCTTCGGCGGGATCACGTCGAGCTCCTGGCCGGACTGGCCGTCGCCCCCGCCGCCACCGCCACCGCCCCCGGAGCCTCCGCCGGGGTTGGTGGCGGTTCCGTACACGTACCCCTTGGTCATGTCGACGGGGAAGGCCCGGTCGCTGATGGTGCTCGCGTCCGGAGTGCCATCCCCGTTGGTGTCACACCCGTCGTAGTCGTAGTCGAACGGATTCGGCTTGCCCGGGGTCGGGTTGGCCTCGTTCGGCAGGTAGTCCCAGGTCGGCCGGGTGAAGAGCGAATCGTTGAGCACGTAGGCCGCCCACTTGTAGGACGACGCACCGAGATGGCTCGCGGGGAAGGGTGCCTGGAGGAGGCGGGTGTCGCCGCTGGGCATGGGGATGGGGGAACTCGTGTAGAGCGCGTTGCCCAGCCGCTGGCAGTTCGCGGGGGTGGTCGAAACCTCGCGGACCTCGACGGTGTAGTTGCCCGACGTCAGGCCGACGAAGCCGACCGCGCGATCGGCGTTGCCGTCCTGATTGGTGTCGACGAAGATCTGCACCTGGTCGTTGGGCGCGTTCGTCGCGGGCGAGGGGTACTGGATCTCCGCCTCGAACAGCGCCTCGGTCGCGTTCTGGCTGATCGCCACGCTCTGCAGGTCGAGTTCCTCGCCGCCGGTGGACACGCTCTCGTCCGGTTCGCTCCACTGCTGCGTGTTGGCCGCCGCGGGCACGACACATGCGAACAGCGCGGCGATCGCGAGCGCGACAACGCGCGCCGCGTGGGTCCGTCGAATCACGGCTGGGACTCCCCTGTCTCAGATGCTGGCTGGACCACTCGGGTGGCTGGAGCCAGCCGCGAGCAGCAAGTCCGAACCTAAGTGGGGTACGAGCCGGCCGCCCTAGGGTCGACCCTAGGTCCCGTCAGGCTCCGGACACGGCACGAACGGCGAAATGCGCACGACGCGCCAAGCTTTTCGCCGGAACGATCGTTCGCAGCTTACGCTCCGTCAGCGAGCGGCATAAGCGCTTGTGGGGAGGGTCCGGAGCGGTACCCGGGGTCCCGGCGGCCGCAACACCGTCGGCGGGGCCGAGCCAGCGGCCCAAGCTGAATCCGGAACGGTCCCGGCCGGCCCTGGGGAGGGCGTCGGCCGGGGCCGGGCCGGTGTCTCCCTAGCTCGTGACCTGGTCGTGCGGTCGCGCCATCGCGGTCAGGTCGAGCGCCTTGTCGAGCGTCTCCTCGTCGACGCCCTTCTCGAGCGCGACCTCGCGGATCGTCCGCTTGGAGGCGACGGCGTCCTTCACGATCTCGGTGGCCTTGTCGTAGCCGATGTGCTCGTT
>JASLBU010000280.1 GCA_030146365.1 Candidatus Limnocylindria bacterium
TCAACCGCTCGCAGCTGTTCGTGACCCTTGAGCAGGAGATCAGCCGGACGCGACGCAGTGATCGCGGCTTCTGCGTCCTCATGATCGACTTGGACGGGCTGAAGGCCATCAATGACACCGGGGGCCACCTCCGCGGCGACGACGTGCTCCGCATGCTGGGGCGCGTGATCGCCACGTCCATTCGGACGGTGGACAGTGCGTACCGTTATGGCGGCGACGAGTTTGTGGTGCTCCTGCCGGAAACCGACATCGTCGGGGCCTTCGTGGTGGCGGAGAAGATCCGCGTCGGGGCCGAGGAACTGGGGGCGACGGCGGGGAACCCGCCGCAGGCCAGCGTCAGCATCGGCCTTGTTTCGCACCCCGAGGACGGCCTCTCCAGCGAAGAGCTCATGTCGGCCGCAGACCGCGCGATGTACCAGGCGAAGTCGCTCGGGAAGAACCAGATCAGTGGCAATCCCAGACCGCGCCCGGCGCTGCTCGCGCGTCGGTCAACACTCCAGCCCCCCTCACCGGGCCGCGTGGAGACGGGAGATGCCGGGGGAGACGCGGCGCAGCTCGATCCGTCGGGCGAGCGCGCGACGCCCCGCACCACAACTCGTGCTCAGTCGCCGGAGTCCGGCGCTCCGGTGGGGGCAGCGCGGGATGGCACCGTCGCTGTGCCCCTCGGGCGGGTGCTACCGATTGAGCCGGTACCGCATGGTGACCTCGAGGATGACGAGGCGGACCCGGCCGAGGTTCGCCGTCGGATCGCCACGGCGAGCCGATCCTTCGACCCTGACGACCAGGTGCGCCGCGCGATGGACGCGTTCTTCTCTCCCACGCTCCCCGTGTTGCCCGAAGGGGAGCGGACGGCGAGCCCTGAACACTGAACGTTCCCCTGCGCTCGCACCGAGCTCCCGTCAGCTCTCCGTCATCGACGACCCTGCGGCGATGATCTCCCACCACACCCGGCCCGGAGGCAGCACCAGCGGCTCTCCGCTATCGGCGTAGGTCCAGGTGGTGGCCGCTCCGACGGTCGGCCGGCTCCAACGAACGTCCACGGCCCTGCCGCCCGCGTAGGCCACTCCAGTCCTGCTGCCGACCAACTGCTGCCGAGTGCGCGGAAAGCCGCTCGCGTCCACCTCGTTCGGGAGAGCCTCTTGCTGGACGATCTGGACGACGACGCTGGTGGCGTTCAGTCGGCCCCCGTCGAGGGCGTCGACGGATGCCGACCCTCCGTCGCTCCGAAGCCATCGGGCCAGCGCCTCGTCCCATGTCCATCCGAAGTTCCAGTAGCTGTTGGTGAAGATGCGGACGGCTGCCACCGCCCGCCCACCGGTCAGCTCGGCCCCCGCCGCAAACACGAACGGTCCCCGAGGGCGGGCTGCGCTCGCGACTCGCTCCCCCAGATCGCCTCGGGCGGCCGCGGCACGAAGGGCGGTGAGGTTGAGGTAGACGTTGTGCGGCGCCAGCCGCGCCTGGGAACGGGAAAAGAACGGCCACTCCCCTGTGATGCCGTTCACGTACGGCGTGTCCTTGCGGGCGAATTCGGTGATGATCGCCCCACCGGCGCCGTAGTGAGTGACGATGCCGTGGAGCTCGCGCCAAAGATCTACGTTGTAGTAGCGCGCGCTGCGCACCGGCCCGATGGCGGCGGGAGCCGGTCCGCAGAGAAAGACCGGCGTGAACCGCGTCGTGTCGCCTTCGACCGGCGCTTCCACCACCATGTCCGCCGCGTTGAAGCCGGACACGGGCCGACCCTCCGGATGATTCTCCACTTGGACGAGGAACGCCGGCCCGGCAAGAACGGCCGGGTCGCTCACGGGGAGTCCGGTGTAGGGACACACAGCCACAGGCGTCGGAGCAGGGGTCGGCGACGGTGATGGGCTGGCGGACCGCGCTGGGGTTGGCGGCGTCGAGGGGCGTGACAGCGCCGGACGGGACGGTGCCGGGTAAGGGGAGGCGAATCCGGTCGGCGAGGGTAGCGGTGTGGGAGCCACGGTCGCCCGCGTCACGACGAGGACAGTTGTCAGCCCGACCACACCGACGAGCAGCGCGCCGAGCACGAGCACGGCGTCCCGCGGTCGAAGGAGGTGCATGAACGCGCCATCCTAGCGGGGCGGCCGGCGTCCCGCGACTCCGCTGCTAGACTCCGACCTGCCATGCCCGGCTTCTCCACGCGGGCCATCCGCGCCGCCAGCCGCATCCCCGACGCGCCGCAGCCGCCGCTGAACGTGCCGATCTACGCCTCGTCCACGTTCGAGGTCGGGCACCCTGCAGAGCTGGCCGATCTCCTGGACTTCGCCCGGCCCGGGCACTCGTACAGCCGCTACTCGAACCCCACCCACGCGGCGCTCGAGGACGCGCTGGCAGAGCTCGAAGGCGCGGAGGCGGGCGTGGCCACCGCCTCGGGCATGGCGGCCGTCCACGCCGTCATGCTGTCGACCTTGCGGAGCGGCGAAGAAGTCATCGTCCCGACCGCCGTCTACGGCGGGATCGTGGGCATCGCCTCCAGCGTGCTGGAGCGCTCGGGCATCTCGGCCGTGGCGGTCGACACCACGGACCTGGCCGCCGTGGAGGCTGCCATCACCCCGCGCACGCGCCTGGTCTGGCTCGAGACAATTAGCAACCCGACCACAGCCGTCGCGGACGTGGCGGCCATCGCCGACCTTGCCCACGATCGCGGGCTCATCGTCGCGGTCGACAACACGTTCGCCTCGCCCGCGCTCGCCACGCCGATCGCCCTCGGCGCTGACCTCGTCGTGCACTCGACCACGAAGTACATCGGTGGCCACTCGGACATCATCGGCGGTGCGGTGGTCGGACCCAGCGACCTCGTGGCGGCCGCTCGCAGCATCGTCATCAACGCCGGCGGCAACGCGTCACCGTGGGAGGCGTTCCTCGCTCTCCGCGGACTCAAGACGCTGGCACTGCGCATGGAGCGGCACAGCGCGAACGCTCTCGTCGTCGCGCGGGAATTGGACGGCGCACCGGGTGTGGCCGCCGTCCACTACCCCGGGCTGCCGACGCACCGCCAGCACGCGCTGGCCCGTCGCGTCCTCCGCGACGGTATGGCCGGAGGCATGCTCGCCCTCGAGCTCGCCGGCGGCCGAGAGCACGGCGAGCGGTTCCTCGGCCGCATGCAGCTCGCCGTCCACGCGACGAGCCTGGGCGGCGTCGAGACGCTCATCAGTCACCCCGCGAGCTCGTCGCACCGGCA
>JASLBU010000286.1 GCA_030146365.1 Candidatus Limnocylindria bacterium
CGCCTCAGCCTGCCCGCCGGATGGTCGCGGCAGGCTTGGGGGGCAGAACCTCGTAGTCTGCGAGGTAGGTGTCGAAGACGCCGCTCAAGTCCGCGTCCGAGCTCGCCGCCAGGTGGCCCAGCAGCCGCGCCTCGGTGGCGAAGCCGAACCGGTTGCGGGACACCCACGAGCGCATGGCCTCATCGAACTTCTCGTCCCCCATCGTGCTCCGGAGCGCCGTGAGGAACTCCGTGCCGCGGTAGAAGACGGCGTGGAAGTAGCCGTCGCAGCTCGTCCAGTCGCCGCCGTCGATCGGCCCTGCCGGCCAGTCGAACACGCTGTTGTTGACGGGGCGCGACGAACAGTGGTTTTCTCCGATCCCCATCAGCCGGCGGGCACTGAAGTCGGCGAGCGCCTCGTCAAGCCAGGGCTCTGCCTGCTGCTGGTTCCCGACCTGCGCGTAGAACCACTGGTGGGCAACTTCGTGGTAGACGACATACGGGTCGGTGACCTTGTCCCGAGTGAGGTGAATCATGCGCGGGTATTCCATGCTGAAGCCGGTCGCCGATCCGACCTCGGCGAGCACCAGATCCGGCCACGGGTAGTCCCCGTAGAGCTCACCGAAGCGCGCGACCGCGTCGCTCGCGAGCCGAACGGTCTCCACGCCGTCCACGGTCTCGGTGAATGCGCGAATGAGCGTCCCAGCCACGGTGCGCTCCGTGAGCCGGAACCCGGGGTTGACGACGAAGCTGAAGTCACGCACGTCGGCGGATTCGCATGCCCAGGCGCTGCCCGAGCCCGTCGGCGCGCCCACCAGGCCAGGACAGGCGACGGCGTCTCGGGGGAGCGGCGTCGTCGTCGCCAGCTCGAGCCTGATGGAGTCGGCATTGAAGCTGATCTGCGGGTCACCGATCCCGTGGACCTCGTGCTCGACCGACACGATGGGGAACCACTGTCCGAAGCTGAGCACGCCGTTTTCCGCACTCGTGCGCGCGGTGAAGGCATCCGTCGCCCGCGCGATCTCGAGGCGGAACGGCACCACGATCGTCGTCGCATTCCCGCGCTCCAGACCATCCAGAGGAACCCGCAGATTGATGGACGTGGTCCAGTCTGGTTCGACGGCCGCCCCATCGATCTCGACGTCGCCGGTGAGGCTGAAGAACCCCAGGGCCCGCGGGACGGCCACCAGGTCGACGTGCCCGAGCGTCCGGGCGGATCGATTCGTGAGCGTGATCTCCACCTCGGCATCCAGCCGCTGCGCGGCCACGTCCAGCGTCGCGCCGATCTCGTACTGCTGCCCCAGCCCCGCGGTCATCGCGGCTGTAGGAGCCGGCGCCACACCGACCACGGCGGCAGCCAACAACAGCGCAGCGGCGAGCACGGGCGGGCGGCACGCGGGCATCGCCCCATGTTGCCGCCTCGATCACGGCCTGTCATCCTGCGGCGACTCGATCATGACCAGACGACCACCCCGCCGGAACGCCAGCCGTACCGGCCTTGCCGCCCTGGCGTTCGTCGTCCTCTTCGCCGCGGGTTTCACCGTGGTCCAGGGCAACGTCCTGGGCATGGGCGATCGGTTCGATCGGCTGGTTGCGCGGATCGAGATCCTCGTCGATCCGCCGCCCCAGCGATCCACGCTGCCCACCGTGGTGGTCACCCCGGAGCCGATCGCGGTGGCCACGGCGACGCCGACGGCGGCGCCCACCGTGGCTCCGTCTGCCAGCGACGTGGCGACGCCGGTGCCGACCGCCACGCCGCCCGTGCGCGAGCCGGTCGACGTCGCGCTCGTCGCGGACCACCCCGCCGTGTTCGCCTCGCAGCTGACGAACGAGGACTGCGCCGTGGCCGGGACCCAGATGGTCCTCGCCATCCTCGGGCTGGGCGACACGTCGCAGGTCTTCCAGCAGCAGATCAAGGATCGCATCGGTGAGTGGGAGGCGTTCGATGACAGCCGGAACGGCGGGTGGGGACCGGCGGCTGTCGGGCTCGCGCTCGCCGACTACGGCGCGACCGGCTACGAGGTGCGGGCCTACGACTCGTACACGGACGCGCTCCGGGCGTCGGCCGTCGCGATCAGCGAGTTCGACAAGCCGGTCGTGCTGTTCCCGTGGTGGGGCGCGCACACCTGGGTGATGACCGGGTACCGCGCGGATGCCGACCCCAGGCTGTTCGACGACGCGAACATCTCCGGCGCGTACATCCTCGACCCGTGGTATCCGCGCGTCTCATCGATCTGGGGCGCCTCGGATGGGCCGGGGAACTTCGAGGACCTCCGGGAGCTGGAGCGCAACTGGCCCGCGTTCCAGGGGCCGCCCGGCTACGAGGCCGTCGGCCCAGGGTGGACGCGGCCGGAGGGCGCCTACCCGGACCGGGACGGGCGCTTCGTCATCCTCGTGCCGACGACCCCTCGTACCTGAGGCGCAGCGTCACCTAGCCGGCTCCTCGCGGCGTCCCCGGCCACCTGCGCAGCCGGAGGGCGAGCGCCGCGGCGAGAAGCGCGGTCTTCCCGGCCTGCCCGATGCCAAACCCGAGCGGGATGGCGAGCACGCCGGCAGCCGGCAGCAGCGCCATGGTGGCGGCGACGGTCATCCCCAGCCCGCCGAGCGACGCGAGGACCTGCAGCACGGTATGCCGAGTGGCGTAGATCGCGCGGCTCAGGAGGTGGCTGAGGCTCTCGAACGGAACCGAGATGGCAAAGGCCGCCAGCACCGAGGCGGTGAGCGCGACGTCCTCCGCGTCGAAGGCGCCGCCGCCGAGGAGGACCCGGATCGCAGTCTCCCCGAGAATGACCAGCGCCACCGACCCGACGAGGGTCACGACGACGATGCTGGCCGCGTTCGTCCGCAGCAGGCGCAGGAACCTGTGCCGATCGCCGACCGCGTGCGCGCGGCTCATCGCGGGGAACACGGCGAGCGCAAAGGCAACACCGACCAGGCTGACCGGGACGCTCTGGAAATTCCGGGCGAAGCTGACGGCCGTCACGCTGCCCGCGATCAGGCTGCTGGCCACGGACGTGAAGAACAGGAAGGTGATCGGCTCCACGGGGTGGCTCGCCATCTTCGGCAGCATGAGCCGGACGAACTCCCGCATTGGTCCCGTTCGCGGGCTCCAAGCCGGCCGGGCCCGGAAGCTGCTCCCACGGAGGCCGATGAACCTGCTGAGCAGGTGGATCGTGGCGCCTACGACCGCGCCGACGGCAGGGCCGTAAATGCCCAGCCGGTCGCTGAACAGGACGGTGCCCAAGATGATGCCGGCGTTGTAGAGCAGCGGGGCGACGCCGTACCAGAAGAAGCGCTGCTCGGCGAGGAGGACCTGCCCGAGCGTCAGCGAGGCGGCGAACAGGATCGGCGTGACGAGCATCACACGGAACAGCGACGCGTACAGCTCACGTTGCTCCCCGGCGAATCCGGGCGCGATGATGCCGGTCGTCGCCTCGGCGAACACGAACATCGCGGCCGCCGCGACACCCATGACTCCGACCGCGCCGGTCAGGACCGTACGCGCGAAGCGGTCCGCCTCGGCGGCGTCGGCTTGTGAACGGAGCTGGAGGAAGATGGGAATGAACGGCGCGGCGAGGCCCGCCTCCACCAGCACGTCCAGGAGGAGCTCCGGGAGCACGAACGCCGCGTTGTAGGCGTCCAGCTCGGCCCCCGCGCCGAACGTGCGAGCGAAGATCCGGTCGCGGACCAGCCCCATCACGTACGAAGCGAAGATCAGCGCCGCGAGGAGAGCCGCCCCTTCCGGCAGGAAGCGACGAACCAGCGCCGGCAGCGGGACGATCCCCCGCCTCACCTCAGGTGGAGAGATGCGGCTGTGCGGCGCTCCGGCGCGCCACCGCCACCATCACGCCGGTGAGGTGCCCTCGACGCGGCGCAGCCGCTCCGCGAGCTCCTGCACGACGATATCGCGGACGCCGGGAAACTCGTCCATGAGTGAGTGGAACTCGCGGTGGCCAACCACCAGGAGCCGGGTGATGCCGTCTGCTCGGACGGTGGCGGTGCGAGGGCGCCCGTCCAGCAGTGCGATCTCACCGAAGAAGTCACCGGGGTGCAGCTGCGCCACGGGCCGCCCGTCCTCGATGACGGACAGATGGCCGTCAAGGACGAAGAAGAACTCGTGGCCGACGCGACCCTGCTCGGTCAGGCGCTCGTCCAGGCCCACTTCGATCTCGTCGGCGAGCTGGCCAAGCCGTTCGAGCTCCCGCCGCTTCATGCGGGCGAACAGCGGGACCTTTCGGAGGTGGTCGAGCTTCTCGTCGATGGCCATGGCGAGAGTCTACGCTGCACGACAAGGGCTTGGCTGCCTTCCACCGACGGAAACGTCGACGCCCAAAATGGTGACACGCGGCGGAATCCGTGGTACGCTGCTGCGCAGCAACGTCCCCTAGGGGACTCGAATCACCGCGCGGCACCACGAACGCTCCTCTCACGGCTTTACGGCGAGATGGCTCGCTGAGGCCGCACGAAAAGGAGTGTTTTTCTTTGTACACGTTCACCGACAAGACGCTGACCTGCGCAGACTGCGGAACGGAGTTCACGTTCACCGCGGGCGACCAGCAGTTCTATGCGGATCGTCAGTTCAGCGAGCCGCGCCGATGTGCGGCCTGCCGGGCCGCCAAGAAGGCCGCTCGTGGCGACAGCGGCGGCGGCTACAGCAGCGGCGGCAGCGCCGGCGGCTACGGTGGCGGCGGAGGCGGTGGCTACAGCGACCGCCCGCGCGAGATGTTCAGCGCCACGTGCGACAGCTGCGGCAAGGAGGCCCGAGTGCCATTCCGCCCGACCGGCACGAAGCCCGTCTACTGCAGCGACTGCTTCCGCCGTTAGGCGGGCACCTCGCCACTCGAAACGACCCGGTGGGTTACCTGCCGGGTCGTTTTGCTACCCGTCGGTCGACAGCTCCGGGGCAACTGCCGCGGCGTTCGCCCACGGATATCGCCGTCCCGCGATGTCGAGGGCCGCGAGCATGCGAGCGCGGGCGGCCCGCAGCAGCTCCGAGGTGCGCTCGACCTCGGCGGGGTCAGCGTCCTCGCGCTCCGTCTCCTGCTTGATCGCGACGAGGGCGCGCCGATAGGCGTGGATGCCGTCGTTCGCGGACCGGGTGATCTGCCCCGTTGCGTGCCGAAGGTGACGGAGCTGCTCCTCCGACCTGCCCTCGGAGGCCAGCTGCCGATCGAGCATGGCGGTCTGCTCCTCGATGCGGCGCGCGGCGGCATCCACCGCCCGGATGTCGGCGGAGGTACGGCGAACGAGTCGCGTGGAGAAGCCAGTCACTCCGTGCGAGGGTACACCGGCTTGGCCACTCAGTCCTCCGCGCGGTACACGAGGCC
>JASLBU010000049.1 GCA_030146365.1 Candidatus Limnocylindria bacterium
GGAGCAGAGGCCAGGGCGGAGGAACAACCGGAGGTATTGAATCGTGGCTGCCACCAGCATGAAGCAGCTGCTCGAAGCGGGCGTCCACTTCGGGCATCAGACCCGGCGCTGGAATCCGAAGATGCGCGAGTACATCTTCGCCGAGCGCAACGGGATCCACATCATCGATCTGGGCCAGACCGTCACACGGCTCGAGGCCGCCCTCGAGTTCGTGCGTGAGACCGTGCGGCGTGGCGACGGTGTCCTCTTCGTCGGCACAAAGAAGCAGGCTCAAGAGGCCCTGGCGGAAGCCGCCCGCAGCTCGAACCAGTATTTCGTCAACACCCGCTGGCTCGGCGGCATGCTCACCAACTTCCAGACCATCAAG
Organism: Candidatus Limnocylindria bacterium; assembly: GCA_030146365.1. Classification (GTDB taxonomy): domain Bacteria; phylum Chloroflexota; class Limnocylindria; order QHBO01; family QHBO01; genus JACDBZ01. Next base: position 368 of record JASLBU010000049.1, read on the forward strand.
CGCCGCATCCAGCGCCTCGAGGCGCTCGAGGCGCGCCGCGACTCCGGGGAGTTCGAGCGGCTGACGAAGAAGGAAGCCTCCAAGCTCAACGACGAGATCACGAAGCTGGACGCCGCGCTCGGCGGCATCCGCAAGATGCGGCGCCTTCCAGGTGCCGTCTTCATCGTCGACCCGCACCGGGAGCAGATCGCGGTCGCCGAGGCACGGCGCCTGGAGATCCCGATCGTGGCGATCACCGACACCAACTGCGACCCCGACCAGATCGACTGGGTCATCCCGGCCAACGACGATGCCATCCGATCGGTGAAGCTGATCTGTGGATTGGTCGCCCAGGCGGCGATGGCGGCCCAGAACGAGCGCCAGGCGCGACTCGACGAGGAGTTCGAGCAGGCGGAGGCGCTGCCGCCGGTCGACGAGACGAGCATCACCTCAGAGGCCGACTACAGCGCGGCACTGGCCACCGGCGAGGCGCTGGTGTTCGAGCCGGAGCCGGAGGACGACGAGGAGGAGGAGCGCAAGGCTCGGGCCCGCCGCGCGGCCCACATCGAGGAGGGCGAGCCTTCGCACGACCCCGATCGCGAGCACGAGCGCCAGACCGAGGAGAAGGCCAAGGAGCCCCGCGTCTAGCGGGGGCAGGAAGGACATGACGAACACGCTGATGATCAAGCCCGAGGATGTGAAGCGGCTCCGGGAGGCGACGGGGGCCGGCATCATGGACTGCAAGCGCGCCCTCGAGGAGTCGGGCGGCGACGTCGAGAAGGCGACCCTCTGGCTGCGGGAGAAGGGACTCTCGACCGCGGCGAAGAAGGCAGGTCGCGAGGCCCGGGAGGGCATCGTCTCGAGCTACATCCACCATGGAGCCCGGCTCGGGGTCCTCCTGGAGCTCAACTGCGAGACGGACTTCGTGGCGCGGACCGACGACTTCCAGCAGCTCGCCCGCGAGCTGGCGATGCAGATTGCCGGCATGGCTCCGCAGTACGTGAGCCGGGACGAGGTTCCCGAGGACGTCGTGGCGGAACAGAAGCGACTGTTCGCCGTGGATGCGGAGCGCGACGGCCGCCCCGCCGACCGCGTGCCGATGATCGTGGACGGCAAGCTGAACAAGTGGTTCGAGTCGGTCTGCCTGCTGGATCAGCCCTACCGGGACACCGACAAGAAGGTCTCGGATCTCATCACCGAGAAGGTGGCCCTCCTGGGCGAGAACATCAGGGTCGCGCGCTTCACCCGGATGGCCGTCGGCGAGACCGGGGCCGCCGCCCAGACCGAGGAGGCCGCCTGACGGTGGGCGACGCCTCCGCGTCCGCATCCCCATTGACGCCCCGCCGGGTGCTCCTGAAGCTCTCCGGCGAGGCACTGATGGGGGAGCACGACTACGGGATCGACCCGGGGATCGTGCGCGAGATCGCGAGGCAGCTTGCATCGGCAGCAGCGGACGGCACCGAGATCGCCGTGGTCGTCGGCGGCGGGAACATCTTCCGCGGGCTGGCGGCCAGCGCGCGGGGCATGGATCGCGCGACCGGCGATTACATGGGAATGCTCGCGACCGTGATGAACGGCCTGGCGATCCAGGACGCCCTGGAGCAGGCGGGTCGACCGACGCGGGTGATGAGCGCGATCGCGATGAACGAGATCGCCGAGCCCTACATCCGTCGCCGAGCCGTTCGGCACCTCGAGAAGGGCCGCGTGGTCGTCATGGTGGCGGGCACCGGCAACCCGTACTTCACCACCGACACCGCAGCCACCCTGCGAGCGGTCGAGATCCACGCGCAGGTGATCCTCAAGGCGACGCGGGTGGACGGCGTGTACGACGCAGACCCGGAGGTTCACCCTGACGCCCGCCGCTTCGCCGAGATCGACTACACCGAGCTGCTCAGCAGCCGGCTGCAGGCGCTCGACGCGACGGCGGTGAGCCTTGCGATGGACAATGACATGCCGATCGTCGTATTCGACATGACGGTCGAGGGCAACATCGAGCTGGCCATCCGCGGCGAGCGGATCGGCACGCTGATCTCAGGGAAGGAGACCCGATGACGCACGAGGCGCTCACCGCCATCGAACCGAGGATGCAGCGCGCCATCGACGCCATGGAGCGAGACTTCTCCGGCATCCGCACCGGACGTGCCTCCACGGCACTCGTCGAGCGCATCACGGTCGACTACTACGGCTCCCAGACGCCGCTCAACCAGGTCGCCGGCATCAGCACTCCCGACGCGCACCTGATCGTCATCCAGCCCTGGGACCGATCCGTCCTGTCGGCCATTGAGAAGGCGATCACGAAGAGCGATATCGGCCTCACCCCGAACGTCGACGGCACCGTCGTCCGGCTCAACGTGCCACCGCTCACCGAGGAGCGGCGCAAGGACATGGTGAAGCAGGTCCGCAGGCGGACCGAAGAGGCCCGCGTGGAGGTGCGAAACCACCGGCGGGAGGCGGCCGACCAGCTCAAGAAGGCACTGCGCGAGGGGGACCTCGGCGAGGACGAGGAGCGCCGCGAGCTGGAGAACCTCCAGAAGCTCACCGACCGCTACATCGAGGCGATCGACACGCGCGCCGACCGCAAGGAAGCCGAGATCCTGGAGGTCTGACGGTGCCGGACGCAGTCCGACCCCGCCACGTCGCGATCATCACCGACGGCAACCGGCGGTGGGCTCGGGAGCGCGGGCTGCCGGTGCTGGCGGGCCACGTCCAGGGCATCGAGACGATCCGTCCCATCGTGCGCCGGGCGCGGGATGCCGGTGTCGAGACGCTCAGCGTCTACACCTTCAGTACCGAGAACTGGTCCCGCCCACATGACGAGGTCTCAGGTCTCTTCGGGCTCATCGACGGAGCCGTCCGCCAGTACACCGACGAGCTGATCGAGGAAGGCGTCCGCGTCCATGTCATCGGTCGCGTCCACGAGGCGCCCGCCGACGTGCAGCGCTCCATTCGCGGGGCCGAAGACCGCACCCGCGGCGGCGACCGCCTGGAGCTCAACATCTGCTTCAACTACTCCGGGCGAGCCGAGATCGTCGACGCGGCGCGCGCGCTCGTCGCGGCCGGTGCCGATGCCGCCCTGATCGACGAGGAGCACTTCGCCGAGCACCTCTACACCGCCGGCCAGCCCGACGTCGATCTGCTGATTCGCACCGGCGGCGATCGGCGCACGAGCAACTTCCTCGTCTGGCAATCCGCATACGCGGAGCTCGTCTTCTGCGACAAGTTCTGGCCCGACTTCGGCGTCGAGGACTTCGACGCCGCCCTCGACGAGTTCGCCCGGCGCGATCGTCGGTTCGGTACCTGAGATGCTGCGCACCCGGCTCCTGACGGCAGCCATCCTGGCGCCGCTCATCATCGGCGTGGTGGTGCTCGGGGAGCCCTGGCTCTCGCTCCTCATCGGCGTGGCGGCATTTCTGGCCTTCGTGGAGCTCGTCGGCCTGCTGGACGCGGCCGGCTACCAGCCGCCCCAGGTGCTCACCATCCTCGCGGGCATGCTCGTCACGTCTGCGGGGCTGGTCAGCGTGAACGACGAGAGCGTCGGCGGCATCCTGACCACGCTGGTGACCGCGCTCGACCCGCCGGGCGTGGTGGCGGCCGCGGCCAGCTTCGCCATCCTGCTGCTGGCGGTCGCGGCGTTCATGCGCGCGGACCCGAAGGAAGGGTTCGTGACATGGGCGATGAGCACCTTCGGGGTCTTCTACGTCGGCCTTCTCCTGCCGGCGATCGTGCTGGTGGCCCATCTGGCGCCGGCGGGCGGCTCGATCTCGACCCCGGTCGGGCTCTTCGGCCTCGGCTCCGGCGTGGCGTGGACACTGATGCTCGTCCTCGTGGTGTGGGGCTACGACACCGGCGCGTACCTCGTGGGTCGCGCGCTCGGGCGGACGCACCTCGTGGACCACATCAGTCCGTCCAAGACCGTGGAGGGACTGGCGGGCGGGCTGGTGGTCGCCACCCTCGGCGCGGGGCTGGGGGCGGTGCTGGTGGGACTCGAGCCCTGGCACCCGTTGATCATCGGCCCACTGGTGGGCCTGGCCGCACAGGTCGGCGACCTCGCCGAGTCCCTGCTGAAACGGTCCGCGGGGCGCAAGGAGTCCGGCTTCCTGGTGCCCGGACACGGCGGCATCCTGGACCGGCTGGACTCGTTCCTGTTCGCCGCGCCGGTCCTGGCGGGGTACGCGCTGCTGGTCACCGGCCGGATCGCATGACCGGCCTCGCGATCCTCGGATCGACCGGCTCGATCGGCCGGCAGACGGCCGAGGTGGTCACGGGCCTGGGCGGCCGGTTCGAGGTGAAGGGCCTTGCCGCCGGCCATGCCTCGAAGGAGTTCGAAGCGCAGACAGCCGCGTGGCCCATGGCGCGCATCTGGTCGGCGGATGCCGCACTCGCGCGCACGCACCCCGAGCGGTGGGCCGAGGGCGGCCTCGAGCAGCTCGCCACCCTCGACGAGGTCGAGCTCGTGGTGGTGGCGACGACCGGCATGCGCGCCCTCCCGGCGGTGCTTGCGGCGCTCGCCGCGGGAAAGCGCGTCGCCCTGGCGAACAAGGAGACGCTGGTCACCGGGGGGCACCTGGTCGCGCGGCTGCTCGACCAGCTGGGCGGTGATCCGCTCGATCGCCTGCGTCCGATCGACAGCGAGCACTCGGCGATCTGGCAGTGCCTCGTGGGGGAACGAATCGCCGAAGTCGAGCGTCTCGTGCTCACCGCCAGCGGCGGACCCTTTCGGGATCGGGACCCGCGCTCCCTGGATGCGGTCACGCCGGCCGAGGCGCTTGCGCATCCGACGTGGTCGATGGGTCCGAAGATCACGATCGACTCCGCCACGCTGGTCAACAAGGCCTTCGAGATCATCGAGGCCAAATGGCTGTACCGCCTGTCCTACTCTAGAATCGATGCCGTGATCCACCCCCAGAGCGTCGTCCACTCGATCGTCGAGTTCGTCGACGGCTCCCACAAGGCGCAGCTCGGGCTGCCGGACATGCGCCTGCCAATCCAGTACGCCCTGACGTACCCGGACCGTCTGCCCTCGCCGGCCCGTCGCTCGGATCCGGCCGGCTGGCCGCAGCTCGACTTCTCCGCAGTACCCGATGGTGCCTTCCCGGCGTATGACGCCGTGCGAGCGGCTGCCTCGGCAGGTGGCAACCGGGGAACCGTCCTGAATGCCGCCGATGAGGTTGCCGTCCAGGCGTTCCTCGACGGGCGGATCACCTTCCCGGAGATCGCGAAGATGATCGGCGCCGCGGTCGAACGCTGGGGCGCGGACGCTGAGCCGGAGCTGGAGGGCATCGTCACGCTGGACGCCGAGATCCGGAGCGAGCTCGCCGGGGCGACCGCCTAGATGGAGGTCCTCGGCACCGTCGCGGCGTTCATCGCCATCCTCGTCGTCCTCGTGCTCGTCCATGAGCTCGGCCACTTCCTGGTCGCAAAGCGCGCGGGCATCACGGTCGAGGAGTTCGGGATCGGCTTCCCGCCGCGCATCGGCTCGGTCATGTTTCGCGGCACCCGTTACAGCCTCAACTGGATCCCCCTGGGTGGGTTCGTGAAGATGCTCGGCGAAGACGGTGACGTCGAGGTGCGCCGTCTCCGCGAGCAGGGGCTGGACGAGGCCGAGGTCGAGCGAGCCATGGAGGGCGCGTTCAACCGCCGCCCGGTGTGGGTGCGCATCACCGTGCTGCTCGCGGGCGTGGTCATGAACTTCATCCTGGCCGCATCGCTGTTCGCATGGGCGTTCAGCATGCCGATCCTGGTGGGCCAAGGACCGTTGACGGTCACCGAGATCCAGGAGGGCAGCCCCGCCGACGGCACGCTCGAGGTCGGGGATGTCATCGTCGGCGTGAACGGCGAGACGTTCGAGCGCTCCGCGGACCTCACCGATCGCGTCGCCGAGCTGGGAGGGACCCCGGTCACGCTCGAGATCGAGCGGGATGGCACGCCGATGGAAGTCGAGCTGGTGCCGCGGGTGGTGACGGCCGAGGACCGCGCGAGCGGCATCGGCCCCATCGGGTTCGCATACGACCCTGAGCGCATCGTCGAGGAGCCGTCACCGGTGACCGATCCGGTCGACGCGGTGGCGCGCGGCACCGGCGCGGCCTGGACGATCGCGATCCAGATCCCGGGCGGCCTGGCCGATGCCGTCGGCGGGCTCATCGGCCTCAACCCCGACGCGCCGGATGCCCGCGGGCCCATCGGGATCGCGCAGGAGACCGGACGGGTCCTCGAGGCGCCGCTGGTGAGCCAGCTCTTCTTCGTAGGCCTCCTCTCGGTGAACCTCGCGGTGCTCAACGTGCTCCCATTCCCGCCGCTCGACGGTGGTCGCATCGCGGTCGTCGTCATGGAGGCCGTGCGCCGACGACGGCTGCCGGCGGAACGAGAGGCGCTGATCTACCTGGCCGGCTTCGCGGTTCTGATCGCGCTGGTCATCCTCATCAGCATCCAGGACATCCAGCGGCTGATAAACGGCTCTTAGGAGCGTGACTGAGTTCTCCGGCGTGCTGCTGAAGGGCGCTCCGTACCCCCAAGTTACCCCTACTAGAGAGGCGCTGGGCTGTGCTGCCGCCCTGGCTAGGTCTGTCGCCACCACTGGAATCCGTTGCTTGGCCGGTTGGCGAGCGTTCTATTGACGCCCCGCCATACGCTATTGCGAAACCGAGCAGAGGCACTTTTTCCATGGAATGGTTGGGCAGTCTGTTCCTCTACCTACACATCAGCGGCGTAATCGTCGCCTTCGGCTCCACCATCGCATTTCCGTTTCTGGCGGCCCGTGCCGCGAAGGAACCGATGCATGGGAACTTCGTGCTTCGCGCTACTGAATTCATCAGCTCGCGGGTCGTGGAGCCCGGA
>JASLBU010000070.1 GCA_030146365.1 Candidatus Limnocylindria bacterium
AGCCCATGCCGAGCACGCCTCCTCCGATCCGTCTCCACAATTCGATGACCCGCCGCGTCGAGGATCTCGTGCCGATCGAGGCCGGTCGCATCGGCATCTACACGTGCGGGAGCACGGTGTACAAGTACGCGCACATCGGCAACCTGCGCACGTACCTGTTCGGCGACCTCCTCCATCGCACGCTCGAGTACCTGGGGTACGAGGTCAGATACGTCAAGAACATCACCGACGTCGGGCACATGCGCAACGACGACCACGACTCGCTCGACGCCGGCGACAAGGTCGAGGAGGCGGCGCAGCTGGAGGGCAAGACTCCCGCGGAGATCGCCGACTTCTACACCGCCGCGTGGCTGGAGGACGAGAAGCTGCTCAACATCCTGCCCGCCGACGTGATGCCGCGGGCAACCGAGCATATCCCGGAGATGATCTCCCTCACCGCCACCCTCCTGGAGAAGGGGCTGGCCTACGAGGTGGACGGAACGATCTACTTCGACGTGAGCGCGTTTCCGGGGTACGGACGGCTGTCGGGGCAGCGGATCGACGAGATGCGCGCCGGCCACCGGGTGGAGATCGAGGACGAGAAGCACGACAGCGCCGACTTCGCGCTCTGGAAGCGCGCGCAGGAGCACCGCGCGATGAAGTGGCCGTCGCCATGGGGCGACGGATTCCCCGGGTGGCACATCGAGTGCTCGGCCATGTCGCTCAAGCACCTCGGTGAGCGGTTCGACGTCCATACCGGCGGAATCGACCTCAAGTTTCCGCACCACGAGGACGAGATCGCCCAGTCGGAGGGTGCGCTGGGCCACCCGGTGGTCGGCGTCTGGATGCACGGCGAGTTCCTGACCATGGCCGATGCCAAGATGGCGAAGAGCACCGGCAACGTCCTGCGCGTCGCGGACCTGCCGGCATTGGGCTACGAGCCACTGGACTTTCGCTACCTGGCGCTGACAGCCCATTACCGATCGAAACTGGACTTCACCGAGGCCGCGATGCACGCGGCGGCATCTGGCCGCGCGCGGCTCCGACGGGCGGTGGCCGGTCCGGACCAGCCGGCCGACCTGACCTACGAGCCGGTCGCGCGCTACCGGGCGCGCTTCACTGACGCCATCACCGACGACCTGGGGACGCCCCGGGCGGTCGCGATCGCGCACGAGGTTGCCGCGGCCGGGGACGTGACCGATGGGCAGCGCCGCGCCCTTCTCATGGACTTCGATCGCGTGCTCGGGCTGTCGCTCGACGCGCCGATGGAGGACTCGGCGCCGCTGCCCGAGGGAGCGGCCGAGCTCCTCGAGCGCCGCGCCGCCGCCCGCGCGGACCGTGATTGGGCTGCCTCAGATGCGTTGCGCGACGAGCTGGCGGGGCTGGGCGTGGACGTCCGCGACACCGAGGCCGGGCAGGAGACGACCGTTCGACGCTGACGATCCGCGGGCAGCGCCCGCGCGATCGACGTCAGGCGCGCTTGGCCGGCATCAGCAGACCGAGGTCTGCCACGAGCTTCGATCGTGCCCACATCGGTCCGAGGCCGGCGTCCTTCGCGGCTCGGTGCGATTCGATGTCGGTGTGGCGCCCGAAGAGCACCACGCGAGCCCCCATCTCCCGCAGGGCGACAAGGGGAGAGACCCAATCGCTCCCCCGCTCCGACCAGTCGACGAGGATGAGCTCGAGGCCCTCGGGCAGCTGCGCGGGCGAGGAAGCGCGCACGAGCGGTGCGCCGGCTGTGGCGGCTGCGGCATCGATTCGGCTGAAGAGCATGAGGTCGTCGGTGACGGCGCCGACTCTCATTCGCGCGGCGCTTCCCCGGCATGCTGCGGAGCGGCCTGCGTGACCGGTGTACCGCCGCCTCCTGGAGGGATCGGCCGCTGCGGGACGACCGTCGCCTGCCGGCCGTTGGGGCTCCGCGGTGAATAGGCGTGTCCGGTCGGCGCGGGCGCGTGCCCGTTGGCGTGGCCATTCGCATGACCGTTGGTGTGACCGTTGACGTGGCCGAGGGACTGGTCCACGACGAATCGCGCGATCCGCATTGGATACACGCCGATCACGACCGGCGCGCGGACCTCCACCGACAGCTCCACGCCGATCTCGTCCCGCTGCCACAGGTCCTGCAGCTTCGTCGCCTCTCGCTCGGGCAGGCCGATGTAGGCCGTCGTTCCGTCACGGGAGACGGAGCTCATCTCATCGGGCTCGAGGCCGAACCGGCGCCGGATGTCGGCGACAGCGATGAACGGGCGGGATGTGAGATATCGACGGAGGCTCGAGGTGCTCGGCCGCTTGTTGGCGCTCATGGGCTTGGACGCCAGTCTACGCCGATGGCGCTCCGGTCGCCGGAGGGTCGCGGTGCTCGCCGAGGACGCTGCGGAGGACGAACAGCACGTTCGCCGGCCGTTCCGCCAGGCGGCGCATGAAGTACGGATACCACTCGGTGCCGAACGGGACGTAGATCCGCAGGCGATGGCCATCGGCGACCAGGCGCCGCTGAAGGTCGCGGCGCACGCCGTACAGCATCTGGAACTCGAACCGCTGCTTGTCGATGCCGCGCTCGCGAACGACCGCGAGCACGCGGTCGATCACCTGCGGATCATGCGTCGCCACCGCGGGATAGGCATCCGCGTCGAGCAGCCGGACGACGAGCTCCACGAAGGCCTCCACGACGCCGGCACGATCCTGGATCGCAACCTCGGGTGGCTCGAGGTACGCGCCCTTGCACACCCGCGTCCTCACCTTCGCCGCGGCGAGCCGCTCGACGTCCGCCGGCGAGCGGTGCAGGTACGCCTGGATCACCGGACCCACGTCGTGGCCGTCTGCGCGCAGGCGCGTGACGACCTCGAGCGTGCGGTCGGTATAGGCCGAAGACTCCATGTCGATGCGGATGAAGATCCCGTGGCGGGCGCCGGCGGTTGCCACCGGCGCCATGACCGACAGGCATTCCTCCACGCCGAGGTCAAGGCCCATCTGCGTCAGCTTGATGCTGACGTTCGCGTCGAGCCCGTCGACGGCGATACGCTCGATGGCCTCGACGTACGCGGCGGCGGCGCGGTCCGCGTCAGCGCGCGTGTCCACCGATTCGCCGAGGACGTCGAGCGTCGCCGTCGCGCCAGACCGGTTCAGCCCCCGGACGACGTCGACGGCCTGGGACAGGCTCGTGCCCGCCACGAAGCGATACGGCATCCGCCGCACCACGGGCGTCGCCATCGCCAGGCGCCCGAGCCAGCGACGGGCGGCGAGCCACAGGAAGAGGACACGCAGCGCCGCGCCGATCATTCGGCGCGGCGCCCGTGGCCCCAGCCGCGGGCGCGCTCCACGGCCCGTCTGATGAGCGCCTTCGGGGGGATGGGCCCATCCCCGTAGTCGCGCGACGCAAGGCCCACCGGCCCGGACCAGTCCGGGTCGATATCGACGCCGTCGATCCGGATCGTGGGAGTGCCGCGCATCTCGAGGAAGGCCGCGTCCTCGTCCGACGCGGCCGCGATCATCTGGATCGGGGTCTCGAAGGCATCCTCGGTCAGCACCTCGACCAGGTTCTGGCGCGCCGGCATCGACGCCGCATCGCCCTCGGCATACAGCAGTTCGACCCTCATGGATTCAGGTGGTCGCGAAGAACGCGACGGTGCCGGCCAGCGCGAGCGCGGCGAGGGCGAGGCCACCATAGATCCGGCGCCGCTCTTCGCCCGTCATGCCCTCTCGGACCGATGCGGACGGACGCCGGTCGGCACGTCCGCGCCAGGCGAGGTAGCGGTCCGCGTTCAGGTCGCGCGCCTCCCGTGACCGGTAGCCCACCCAGGCCGGCCACGCCACGAGGTAGGCGGCGACTCCGGCGCCGATGGCCAGCGCCAGCCAGCCGATGGGCGGCATTGCTCAGGTCTCCCGCGGTCCGTAGGCGTCAGCCAGGAGCGCCTCGATGGCCCGCTGGTCGCGGCGCGCGACGAAATACCACGCGAGGTATGCGCCGTTCAGGAGCGCCCAACCGAGGACGACCGGGACGTACACATCCGACCAGGGCGAGCCCAGCCGCTGGACGGTCGCGCTGCCGAGGAGCGTCGAGACCGTGAACAGCGCCGCGCCGGCGATCGTGAAGTGCCACGTCTCCGCCGCGAGCATCGTCAATGGGCGCCGCAGGGAGCCCGCCACGAGCTTCGGATCGCCGGGTGCGCCGAAGTACGCGACCTCCAGGCGGTGCGCCACCAGGATGTCGGCACCGAGCTCCCGGTTGATTCGGCGCTCGATGGCGGAGGCGAAGGTCCGTGCGAATACCACGTAGCTGAACAGCGACGCGGCGTGGAAGCCGACGTAGAGGATCACGAATGGCAGGAGCATCGCCCCCGCCTGGGTCGGCGGCCAGAAGGCGCTGATGAAGAGCGCGCCAACGGCGACGAGCCCACCGAACACGAAGCGGTAGAAGAGCTCGTAGTAGCGGTAGAGCATGGACCGCATCCGGCCGAGCTGTGCCTCGAGCAGACGCAGCCCCTCCGGCGGCAGCGGCGCCATCGTCATGGGGCGGAGGGCTCCTCCCCGGCCGCGGCGGCGTCGACGATCCACTCGACCCGATCGCCGCTCACCCGCTCGGCCGGAAGTCCCGAACCACCAGCGCGGATGGACCGAATCGGCTCCGCCTTGTCCGCGCCGGTCACGACGAAGACGACGTCCCGGCCGGCGTTCAGCACCGGAAAGGTGAGCGTCATGCGCCACGTGTCCTTCTCCGGGACATGGTTGCCCACGACCCAGCGTTCGGCCTCCTCCAGCGCGTCGGTCCCCGGGAAGAGCGAGGCGGTGTGGCCGTCGGGCCCCATGCCCAGCCAGATGAGGTCGAACCGAGGCGCCTCCTCACCGCGGGCGTCGAACGCGAGCCGGATCTCGCTCTCGTATGACAGGGCGGCGGCGTCCAGGTCCGCGCTCTCGGCCTGCATCCGGTGAATCCGTTCCGGGCGGACGCCGGGAAGCTTGGAGAGCAGCATGCGGTAGGCGACGCCGAAGTTCGCCTCGGGGTCGTCAGGCGGCACCGAGCGCTCGTCACCCCAGAAGAACTCGACCTTGCCCCAGTCGATGGCGTCGCGCCGCTCGGGCTCGAGGAGCAGGGGGTACACCTGCTTCGGCGTGCCGCCGCCGGACATCGCGACCCTGAAGACGCCGCGTTCGTCGATCGCGCGCCGCGCGGCCGCCAAGAACCGGTCCGCCATCGCAAGGGCGACCGCGTCCTTGTCCGGCAGAACCGTGAACCGGGTCACGAACCGGCCTCCCGGGCCGAGGCGAGCAGGATGGCCGCCGCCCGCATGGCGTCCTCGTACACCCGATCGACCGAGTCCACGGTGAGCTGCGAGCTGAGCAGCTCCGGCTCCCCGTCCGTGTCCAGCCCCACGCGGCGCAGCAAGGCCGTCATCCCGTCGGCGTTGGTGGCGACCACCGCGTCGTCATCGCCACGATCGATGATGAACTCCGCGGCCCCGGTCTCGCCGTACGAGCGGAGGCGAACCGACAGCAGCTCGCCCGGCCTGACCTCCTCCGTCACCACGGGCTCCACGTGGAGGTCCACCATCTCGTGCGGGCCCTCCAGGCGGAGCCGGAAGCCGCCGTCGACCAGCGCCTCGAGCGTCCGGTAGCGCTTCCACCCCAGGCGGGTGGCGATCCAGCCGGCGTAGAGCAGCGTCTGGGCCATCGGGGCGGCGACGCCGGGCGCGATCTCGTCCTCCTCGTCCTGGCGCGGAGTGGCGGAGGTCGAGACGGCGTACCGGATCCGCAGCCCGCTGAGGTTCGGAAGGTAGCGGCGGAAGCGCGGCGCATCGAAGAACTGGGCGGTCAGCTCCTGCCACCAGGCCAGCCGCTGCCAGCTCAGGTCGCCCACGCCGCTCCGCCGGCGAAGGGTGGACAGGCGGCGCAGACCGCTCAGCAGGTCGGTGAAGTCCGACGAGTCCACGATGATCCGATCGGCAAGGTCCACGAGCTGGTCGAACACCGGGTCGGTGAAGGGTGGGTCCCCCGGCCACCACACGTGCGTCGGCAGGTCGTGAATGAGCAGCGGGGCGACGATGCCGCTCAGGTGGTCGGCGGCCTCGCCGCGCACGGTGAGGACCACCTCCTCGTAGCAGACCCGGTCCCCTCCACCGGGCGCGTCGTGGCAATGGGTGCTGATCCGGGCGTCCAGGGGATGGTCGGCTGCCCGCTGCTCCGGCACCAGGACGATCGCTCGGGACGGGTGACGCACCCCGAGGCCCATCAGCGTCCGGACGACCCGGTCCGCGGCCAGGGAGTCGACGACCGTCACGATGAGGTTGAGGACCGACGCTCGTGAGTGCGGCAGCCCCTTCTCCGGAACGAGCGCATCCCCGCCGTCGAGGTTCTGGGGCACGTCCCACAGCGACGAAAGGTGCCCCGCGATGGCATGGACCGAGGTGTTCGGCTGCTCCCACAGCGGGGTGGCGAGGCTCTCCGCCTCCCCAAAGCGCATGAGCCGCCGATGGACCGCGTGCTCCTCCCGCGCCGACGGCTGCGGGTCCGTCATGGCCGTCGCCAGGCTCGACCGTCGCGGCCGAGAAGCTCGTCGGCGGCAGGCGGGCCCCACGTACCCGCGGCGTAGAAGTGGAGCGGGCCACCCTGGCCGCGCTGCCAGGCGTCCAGCACCGGCTGAAGAATGGCCCACGCGCGTTCGACCTCGTCGTCGCGGGTGAAGAGGCTGGCGTCGCCGACCATCGCGTCGAGCAGGAGGGTCTCGTACGCGTCGGGGGAGTCGACCGCGAAGCTGGACCCGTACCGGAAGTCCATGTTCACGTTGCGAATGTGCAGGCCCTGCCCCGGCACCTTGGCGCC
>JASLBU010000138.1 GCA_030146365.1 Candidatus Limnocylindria bacterium
CCTGAGGCGGTCGGCGCGTATGCTCCGGGCACTCATCGGCGGCAGCGGCGGAACGGAGGGTCGGGCGCGTCCATGCGCATCTATGACGGGAGTCCGCGCCAGGACTGGGAAGAGGTCCTGCGCACGATCGGAGCGTTCGCCGACGCGGAACGGCTGAAGGACGTGCTCCTCCTCGAGCTGGAGGGTGGGTTCCTGCTGCAGGGGCTCGGCATGCAGAGCGCCGCATCCGACTCGGACAGCTACGGCGCCCTCGCGAAGAAGACGTACGAGGTCACCGACGAACAGGTCGCCGATCTGATGGACGCCAGCGCCTCGAAGCGCGGCACAGCCGACCGGGACGTGCCGTTGCCCGACCTCGTCAACTACTACGAGCTGGCCCTGAGGATCATCGGCGCGTACATCGACGGGCAGAAGGCCCAGGACGTCTTCCTGTTCGAGCAGGAAGGATCCTTCGTGCTGCGGCTGTTCGGCGTGAGCGGCTCCCGCAGCACCGGCCACCAGCTGTCCGAGTTCACGAAGGACGAGATCTTGGCTATGATCCAGTCCGCACCACAACAGCGCCGAGAGCCCGCGCCGGACCCGCTTCGCGCGCAGTAGCAGGGGAGCCCCATGAAGGCGATCAAGGTCCTTCTCATCAGCATCGCGGCCCTCGTGGCGGCGATGATCGTCATCCCGCTCACCATCCTCGCCGGCCTTTTCGTGTGGCTCAAGCTCACCGAGGAAACCGATGACGAGGCGATGGAGCTCGACGACGTCGTCTGAGCTCAGGAGCCGGTAGCGACGCCGGCGAGACGCCGACCGGTCCCACACGCCGGCCCGCGGCCGCCCGCCGGCCGGTCTCCGTCGAGTTCGTGACCGGAACCTCGGTTCAGCCCGACCCGAGGGCCCAGGCCACGGTCCAGGCGATCGCCGCGATCAGCATGCCGCCCCAGAGCCGCTCGGGCCCGGCGATGCCCTGGGCAACCGCGGCAATCCCCACCAGCCCGAGCAGCAGCACCGGCGCATCCAGCGAGCCCCCCAGCGCGAAGGCGATGCCGACTGCCAGTCCGACAACCATCGCCAACGTCCACGCCAGGCGGAAGGCACGTCGCCTCCCGAGGAGCTGAGCCAGGCTCCGCGACCCGAGCGCCGCATCGCCGTCAAAGTCGCGAAGCGTGTTGGCGAGGTGGGCGGCAGCCGCGAACGGGCCGACGAGCAGGCTGGCCGCGAGCACCCGGTCGATCGGCACGCCCACGCCGGCGGCCACCCATGGCGGCAGCAGCCCGAAGCTGATGAGGTAGGGCAGCACGGACCACGGTGTGCGGGACAGCCACAGGTTGTACGCCACGGCCGATCCCGAAGCGGCGAGGCCGATGACGAGCGCGCCTGCGCCGAGCGGAATGCATGCTGCCACCTGCACGGCGGCGCCGAGCCCGGCGACGAGGAGCGCTTCCCCTGGCTCGACCTGCCCGGCCGGGATGGGCTTGGAGGGCTGCGCGACCGCGTCGCGCCCCCGATCGGCCCAGTCGTTCAGGGCCCCGGTGAGGATCTGCGAGCCCAGTACCCCCAGCACAGTGAGCACCACCCGGAGGTCAGGGATGGGGGACGCGGCCTGGAGGCGCAGGATGACCGCCAGCGCTCCGCTGAGCGCGACCACGGCCAACGTCGGGGCAGGATGGACGAGGCGGACGATCCCGGGCACGCCCGAATCCTACGCTGGCGTCGATCGTGCACCGCCCGGTCGCGGCTATTTCCGGACCACCCGGCCACCCTGAACATCCGACATTGGAGACCCTCACTTCCGTGACGACCCGATTCGACCGCTCCCTCCGCGTCACCGCCCTGGGCGCCGTCGCACTGCTCGCCGTTGCATGCCAGCCCGGCGACGAGGCCAGCCAGCCCACGACCCAGAGCACGGCCGCCACCGTCGAAGTCAGCGCCTCGGCGGACGCCGTCCCGACCGGCTCCACCAGCACCGGTGCCAGCGCCGAGGCGAGCAGCAGCCCCGGCGACAGCGCGGTGCAGGGCGAGGAGACCAGCGTCTTCGACCTCGAGGAGGGCGACTGCTTCGGCGCGGCTGGCGACAGGATCGAAACCGTGAACGTGGTCGACTGCGAGCAGCCGCACATCTACGAGGTGTACTCGCTGTTCGACTACGAGGGCGACGACGAGGCGTACCCGGGGAGCGAGGAGATCCGCGCCCACGCCGACGAACAGTGCGAGTCCGACTTCGAGGACTTCGTCGGCATCGACTACCAGTCGTCCCGCTGGTACATCACCTCGGTCACTCCGTCCGAGGAGACGTGGGCTGACGGCGACCGAGAGATCGTGTGCACGCTCAACCTCGAGGACACTTCCGAGGTCACCGGCTCCGCGCAGGATTCAGGCGAGTAACCCGGAGGCGCTGGGGACGCGCGCTCGAGGCGGACGCTGACGCTCGCCCTTACTGACCAGCGCGCCAGTACGATCCGCGGTCCCGCTCGAGGAAGCCCTCGTCGACGAGCAGTCGTCGCAGCGTCGCGGGATCCGGGGCATCCTCGGACAGGGTCTCGTTGACCTCACGCTCGGCGTATCGGCGGCCCGGCTCGAAGCGGCCCGCCAGGAAGGCGCATGCCGCAAGGACCAGGGGGCGTCTGCGGGGCAGGGCGGTGAGGCGGCCGTCCCGCACGAAGGCGTGGCGCAGATGCGCATCGGGATCCCGGGCGGGTGGCACCGGCCAACGCTACACCGAGGCCGGAGGCTGCGGTATGATCGGTTCCCGAGTGGCACAAGGCGATGTCGCTCGCGCGCGGCCCCTGTTCCGACCGACCCCGCCGCCCGCCGCAGCCACCCGCGAGGTGCAAGGAACCCAATGCCGAAGTACGTCTTCGTCACGGGCGGCGTCACGAGCTCACTCGGCAAGGGCATCACGGCCGCCAGCATCGGCCGCATCCTCAAGTCCCGCGGCGTGCCGGTCAGCATCCTGAAGCTCGATCCGTACATCAACATCGACCCGGGAACGATGTCGCCGTACCAGCACGGCGAGGTATTCGTCACCGATGACGGTGCCGAAACGGACCTGGACCTCGGGCACTACGAGCGCTTCATCGACGAGAACCTGTCGCAGGCGAGCAACGTCACCACCGGCCGCATCTACCAGAGCGTGATCGCCAAGGAGCGGCGCGGCGACTATCTGGGCGGGACGGTGCAGGTGATTCCGCATATCACCAACGAGATCAAGGAGCGGATCGCGCGGGTCGCCCGTGAGGGCACCGGAAGCGTCGCCACCAGCGGCCTTGCGGCCCACGGAGTGGTGGTCGTCGAGGTCGGCGGCACGGTGGGCGACATCGAGTCGCTGCCGTTCCTCGAGGCGATCCGGCAGATGCGCAAGGACGTCGGCCGCAAGAACGTGCTGTATGTCCATGTCACCTGGCTGCCGGAGATCGGCGCCACCGGGGAGCTGAAGACGAAGCCGACACAGCACTCGGTCAAGGAGCTCCGCGGCATCGGCATCCAGCCGGACGTCATCATCCTGCGCAGCGACGAGCCGATCGACGACGAGATCCTCGACAAGGTCAGCCTCTTCACCGATGTGGACGTCCACGCCGTCATCGGG
>JASLBU010000147.1 GCA_030146365.1 Candidatus Limnocylindria bacterium
GTAGATGCCAGCGAACACCAGGGGCAGCGGCTCGTGATAGCCGGGCAGCGGCTCGGTGGCGCCCCCGACGGCGGACGTCAGCGTGTCGCCGACCTGGGCCTCGCGAATGCTCTTCAGCCCGGTGGCCACGTACCCCACCTCCCCGGCCACCAGACGCTTGGTGGGCACCGGCTGGGGACGGAAGTAGCCAAGCTCCAGGATCTCCGACTCGGCATCGGTGGCGATGAACCGGGTCCGCTCGTGATCGTGGAGCACGCCCGCGGCGAGGCGAACGTACACGACCACGCCCTTGTATTGGTCGTAGTGGCTGTCGAACACGAGCGCACGGAGCGGAGCACTGGCGTCGGCCGGAGGCGCCGGCACGCGCTGCACGATGGCCTCGAGGATCTCGACGATGCCAGTGCCGTCCTTGGCGCTCGCCAGCAGGACCTCCTCCCGCGGGATCGCCAGCGTCTCCTCGAGCTCGTCCATGACGGTTGCCGGATCGGAGCTCGGCAGGTCGATCTTGTTGATGACCGGGATGATGGTCAGGTTCTGCGCCATGGCGAGATGCACGTTCGCCAGAGTCTGGGCCTCGATCCCCTGGGTGGCGTCGACCACGAGGATGGCGCCCTCGCATGCCTGGAGCGATCGGCTGACCTCGTAGCTGAAGTCGACGTGGCCAGGCGTGTCGATGAGGTTCAGCGCGTAGGTGTGGCCGTCGGACGCGTCGTATTGAAGACGCACCGCGCGGGCCTTGATCGTGATCCCCTTCTCGCGCTCGAGGTCCATCGAGTCGAGGACCTGCGACTGCATCTGCCGTCCCTCGACGGTGTGCGTCACCTCCAGCAGGCGATCGGCGAGCGTGGACTTCCCGTGATCGATGTGCGCGACGATGCTGAAGTTGCGGATGCGCTCCGGGGGGATCACGGGGCGGAAGTCTAGCGGAGTGTCCGCCAGACGGCCCTCAGGCC
This sequence comes from Candidatus Limnocylindria bacterium, assembly GCA_030146365.1. GTDB lineage: Bacteria > Chloroflexota > Limnocylindria > QHBO01 > QHBO01 > JACDBZ01. The sequence continues at coordinate 954 of JASLBU010000147.1, forward strand.
TCCTCGTCGGGCGGGTCGCCGACCCCGGGCTCCTCGGTGGTCGTCCCCTCCCCGTCGGCTGACGCGTCCGGCTGCGCCGCGCTCGGTCCGACCAGGGTGATCCCGTTCACCGCGCGGTAATCGCTGAACCAGGTGTTCTGGTGGATGACCGAGCCGTCCGCCGCGTAGACGGTCCGGGTCACGCTGGACTGGAAGCCGTGATGCGGGTACTCGACGCGCTTGGAGGTCCCGGGCGCGAGCGACGGGTCGACCTGGGTCGTCTCGATCGCGGAGCGCCGGTTCGTGATGATCGGGTCGCTGAGCGCCACGGTGCGACCCGTGGGCACGCTCCAGATCTCGAAGGTCACCTTCCCCGGCGTGCCGTAGCCGCGGATCACGATCGGGTGCTCCGTGTCGTTGCGGAACGTCATGTCGGTGACCCAGTCGTCGAAGATCGAGACGGTGGCGTCCAGCCCGGTGGGATAGCGGTCGATGTAGTAGTAGTGTGCCGCCCGGTCGCCGATCTCGAGGCCCGCCCGCATCGCCGCGTTGAACAGCGTGGTCGATGTGGAGCAGATTCCGCCGGCGAGCGCGCCGTTCGCAACGCTGCGGCCGTTGATGATGGCGCCACCGTACGTGTACCCGCGCTCCAGGGTGACGGGTCCGATGGCGTCCCAGAAGCTGACCCACTCGCCGGGCAGCACGTTCATTCCGTCGATGTCCCAGGCGCCGATGCTGATGTTCGCTCCGTTGCCGTTGCCCTCACCCGGAACGTAGTTGGTGGTCCAGGACGAGATCATCTGCATCTGCGGCAGGAGCTGCTGCGCCTCGGCCGTCGTGAGCGGGGCCTCGGTGACCTGCACCTGGAGCGTCATCGATTCGGCCTCGCCGCCCGCCGCCCGCGTCTCCAGCAGCTCCAGGAGCGCCCCCGTCGACCCTTCGATCTCCAGCACGCGGCCATCCTGGCCGGCGACGACGCCACCGAGGCCCGTGCCCGCGACGCTGAAGGTGGCATTCACGGCCGCCTGGTCGACCTGCTCGGCCAGGCCCGCGATGGCAGCCGCTGCCGCCTCGGCGTCCAGGTGCATGGCGTAGTCGCTGCCGTCCGCCGGCCCGAACCGGATCCAGCTGGCGATCTGGTCACCTTCGAGCATCATCGGCGCATCGGAGGCGGCGGCGTTCGGGACGGCCAGCGCCAGGTCCGCGGCAGTGGCGCGGGCCGACCGAGCGACCTCCTCGGCCTCGGCGGTATCGATCACCGGCTCGACGGTGCTGGTGCTCAAGGCGAGCTGGACGTCGGCGGGACTCGTGCTGTCGAGGGCGGCGGCCAGGGCGTCCCGCACGGCCTCGGCCGCGAGCACCTGTCCCGCCGCGGCGGGATGGACCTCGAAGGTGAGGCGGTCGACGTATGCCTGCACAGGGTGCGTGGTGACGGACGCCGCAACCCGGGTGGCGGCCCGCGCCAGTCGAGCCTCGTCGAACGCGCGCACCTCGACGCCGATCGACGTCGGATACACGAGGGATCGCAGGCGTGCAATGCCGTCGCCCACCACGTCCTGGTCGCGCCCGACGCTGAAGGCAGCGTCCAACATGCTCTCGAGGTCGTACTCCCGGCCAAGGTCGGAGAACTCGACGACCGTCTCGGTCCCGTCGGCGACGATGACCGCTCGGCCGCTGCTCATCGACGGCAGCTGCTGGGCCAGCCGCTCACGCGCGGCGCCACGGTCCAGCCCTGCCACGTCGACGCCGCCGACCGTGACCCCGGCATGGACGCGGTCCGCGTTCACGACGCCGATGGCGGCCGACGTCGACACGATGCCGATGAGCCCGACGAGGAGCGTGGCGAAGAATCCCGTCAGGGCAGATCGGAGTGGACGCGAGCCGATGGGGCGGATCAGGCGCCGGGGCAGGGTTGCGGTCGTCATGGTGAACGTGCGGAAGACGCGATTCGGTCCCGGTTCGTTGCGCGCGACCGGCCCGTCGACTCGTCCGGTGGCACACCGGACGTCTCCCCTGGTTGAACTCCGTTGCTCGTCCGGCTCCGCGGTCGCAGGGTCCTCGTCCGAGGTTGCCGGT
>JASLBU010000194.1 GCA_030146365.1 Candidatus Limnocylindria bacterium
CCGCGACGCCGCTGCTCGCCCGTCGCCCGCTGCGCGAGCGGGGCCGGCGACGTCTTGCAGCGCTGAGCGGCCTGGTCGGCATCGTCACGGCCACGTCGCTAGCGCTGAGCCTCACGGGGTTGCCGACCGGGCTACTCCAACGGGTTGGCCTGACGATGGGCGACCTGTGGATCATCGGCAGCGCAACTGCGATCCTGCTGACTCGACCGGGCCAGATCTCGAACTGAAAAATCCTCGGCCAACGCAGCCGCTGCGAATGGTTGGCCCTCTTCGTGCACGCGTGCACGGACCCGCAGTCGGTGAGGTCTCATGCGACACGGCAGATGCTGAAACCATTCGCCTGAAGCGCACTGTGCCATCGTGCGGACCGCCTCCGCCCCGAACGCGCGCACCGAACGACGGCCTGAGTAGCGAACGGACATGGACCGAACGGCATCTCGGGACGGCTAGTCCGAGCGTCCTGGAACCGGCGTTATCGGACGCGTCCGGTTCTTCTGGCACCGATGAGACTGTGGTCGTGAGTGGCACGGAACTCGTTGGACGACCCAGCCACGGCTGACGACGTGATGAATCTCTACTTGAGCATCATCGAGCGTGAGGAGGGGGAAGATCTCGGACTCACAGTGGTGTGCATGGGACGTGCTCGCTGAGGCGGAGGGTGCTTCGTTCATTGACGCGCTGGTGATGTGGTGGGATCGTTTCGAGCGCGAGTCGGATCCAGCCGTGCGGCAGGGGATCATCGACGGGCCGATCGTCGACTTCTTGGACGCACGACGCGCGATCAGTCTGACGCTCGTTGCGGATGGCGGTCCAGGTGGTACTGCGCGACGCCAAGTGAACCTGCCCAACGAGTCGTGCTTCAGGCGTCGCGGAGGCTGCGGCCGTCGGGAAGCGTGCGGCCGCTCAGGAGCGCGACGAGGGCGCCGGCGTCGGCGTGCACAGGCTGGCCGCTGCCCCAAGCCCAGTCGGCGTCGATGGCTTCGAAGCGGATCCCGCTGAGGTCGAGTCCGAAGATCCCGCCGTTCGCACCGGTGAGTTCGTCCAGGATGACGATCAGGGCTTCTTCCATCGCGACCGGCGGCTGTTCGAGGGCGACGGTGATGTCCAGCGAATGGATGACGGCGTGACTCAGCGCTCCGGCCGCGCCGCCCTCCTGTGGCTGCCATCCATGGAGCACCGGAGAGCGGAGCTGGGCCAAGTGGTCGGCGTCTGGTAGGCGAGCGTCGCGAGTGGCCACGTTGTTGGAAAGCATGGTGAAGTCGCCTCCAGCCGCCGCCATCTCCGCCCCGAACTGTTCGGGTGTCATCCGCGCCGGCATTGTGACGTGTGCGACCACGTGCCGAACCTGCCAGTTCTCACAGAGTGACGGGGCGTCCCAGGTTTCTGGGGGTGCGGAGGCGAGCAAGGCGGCAAGGCCGTCGTAGGTGGGCGCCACCCAGCTCTGCGGGTCGGTCATGGTTGGTCTCCTCGCGTGATTCGGGCGAGATGTTCCTCGAGCTTGTCGAGGGAGGTCAGGAAGCCTGCGCGGATTTGCGGCGAGCGCATTGAGTCAGGCACGTGGCGCTGATTGATGACGACCTCAGTGGTTCCGTCGCCGCGATCGATGAGCGTGCCGATGGTGTGCATCCCGCTTGCCGGCTCAACCCAGGCGAGCCGTTCGGGTGCGACGACGTCGGTGAACGTGGCGATCATGCGGTGGCTACCGGCATCGCCAATCATGAGGGTCTCGAACCGGCCTCCTGTGCGGAGTTCGATCACGACGCCATCCAAAGGGGTGAACGTGCCCTGCGGTCCCCAGAACTGCGCCAGTTCCTCCGGCTCGGTCAGGCATCGCCACACCAGCTCTCTTGGGGCGTGGAGGATCCGCCGATAGATCAGCTCATCGTCGCTCACGGGCGCTGGCCATCCTGCAGGTGGCCCAGATGTGTCTCCAGGCGGTCCATCCTCTCGGCCCACGCCTGGCGGCAGGGCTCGATCCACGACATCGCGTCTTCCAATGCCTGCGGCTCCAGGTGGCACGGGCGGGTCTGTCGATGCCGGCCTCGGCTGATCAGGCCGCAGCGCTCGAGCACGCCGATGTGCTGCGACACGGCCTGGAGACTCATGTCGTACGGCGCCGCGAGCTCTGTGACCGTCGCTTCCCCCTGGCTCAGTCGGGCCACGATGTCCCGACGGGTGCGATCGGCAAGCGCCGCGAGCATCGCGTCGAGCCGCTCATCGTCGATGGTGATCGTCACGGCTGTTAGTCAAGCAGGTGCTTGATCAAGCGTCAACTTGAACAGATCTCTCCCATCGAACGGCATGTCGGTAGCTCCGATGCTCGGGGTGTGTTGCAATGCGAGCCTCGGCTAGCTGTGACGACGGGGGATGTTGTCCTTGGCGTGGTGGTGTGAGGCGTGCCCATCAACCGACCACGGTCGAGGCCGAGGCGGTCGAGACCACGCCTCACACCACCACGCCAAGGACAACATCCCCCGTCGTCACAGCTAGCCGAGGCTCGCATTGCAA